>JBKAGC010000158.1:0-8561 GCA_046290215.1 Pseudomonadales bacterium
TGGTTGACGATGTGCCTATCTACCTTCGGGACGTTGCCGAGATAGTCGATGGACCCGCAGTGACCGAGCACTATACCTGGCTGGACATTCCCGGCATTGATGCGGCCAATGATCTACCGATGGTGGCCATTAGTATCGCGAAACAACCAGGCAGCAACGCGGTACGGGTGACCGAAGAAGCGCAGCAGTTACTAGCGGAACTCGAAAGGACCATTCTGCCTGACGGTGTTGGCACCAGGGTTCTGCGGGACTACGGAGAAACCGCCAATGAAAAGGTCAATAACCTGACCCAGAGCCTGGCCTTCGCCATTCTGACGGTGGTGATCTTTTTAGGTGTATTTTTGGGCTGGCGCCAGGCCCTTGTGGTCGCGTTGGCGTTACCCATTTGCTACGGCATCACCCTGGCCCTCGACCTTGCTTTTGGCTACAGCATCAATCGGGTGACGTTATTTGCTTTGATCCTGGCGCTTGGCCTATTGGTTGATGACCCGATCACCGGCGTCGACAACATTTCGCGTCACCTTGAAAAAGAAGGCGCTGATGACAAGAGTGATCGCATCATAGGCGCGATCTCCGAAATCCGAATTCCGTTGGTGATGTCTACGGTCACGATTGTCCTCGCGTTTTTACCCCTTGCATTTATTACAGGCATGATGGGGCCCTATATGGCGCCAATGGCATTCAATGTTCCGGTGAGTGTGATAGCGAGTACTACGGTCGCCTTTCTGGTAACTCCCTGGCTCGCGAAGTTACTCATACGTGCCAACCCAGAAAGCGATAGCCATGCATCCATCCTAAATTTCTATAGCCGCTACCTGGGACCGCTGCTGGACGATAAAAAGAAAGCCAAAGCAACTCTCTGGATCGTGGCTGTGGCATTTGCCCTGGCGTGTGCACTGCCTGCTTTTCGGTTGGTGCCGCTCAAACTTCTGCCCTTTGACAACAAAAACGAGTTCCAGGTACTAATTGATATGCCTGAGAGTTTAAGCCTCGAAGCCACTGCAGCAGTCACAAAACACATTGCTGCTGAAATGACCCGTGTACCTGAAGTTGAAACGATAGCGGCATTTGTAGGTACTCCTTCACCCATGGACTTCAACGGCATGGTCCGGCGCTATTACCAGAGGCAACAACCCAATCTTGCGGAGCTCAGGGTCACACTAGTGGATAAGTTAGCGCGTGAGCATCAGTCCCATCACGTGGTTCTACGGGTTCGAGAATTGTTAGCGCCATTCAATCGTGATGGCCAGGTGATTCGGGTGGTGGAAGTGCCGCCAGGGCCACCAGTCTTGAGCACGCTGGTCGCTGAAGTGTACGGCAATCTGACGACGACCTATGACGAGCAGATGGCAGCAGCGAGAATCATCGCGGCGCGTTTAGCCCAGGAGCCTCACGTGGTCGAAGTGGATACGACTTTGCAGGCTGAGCGGACAGTGCGTCGTTTCGTAACGGATAAACATAAAGCCGCGCTCTCTGGCATCAGCACTGCTGATGTGCGGGACACGTTAGTTGCTGCAAACGCAGGCATGGTACCTGGTTTCTTACAATTCGAGCGCGAGGCTGTTCCTCTTCCCCTGGAGATAAGACTAGCGGTGCCGGAACGGCAAAATGAGACCGACCTGCTCAGTATTCAAGTTAAGGGGCAAAGAAGTACCAGCAGTACGTTAACAGAACAGGGCTTAGATGCGTCGCCACAACCGCTCGTGGCGTTAGGTGAAATAGGTGAGTTTAAGGAATTCCCTGCCAACCAGGTGATCTACCGCAAAGACCTTCGTCCAGTGGTTCTGGTTACGGCTGAACTCAATGGTAGAACACCTGCCGAGGTGATCGCAGATGTGCACGCAGATTTTAATGCTGAAGTGACTTCGCAGACTCCATCACCTTACCCACTAGAGGGGCGAAGCTTTTTCAAAAGTGGCGGGGGTATCGCCTGGTCTATTCCTGAAGGCGTCGAAGTCACCTGGCGCGGTGAGGGCGAATGGAAAATCACACTGGATGTTTTTCGTGACATGGGTATTGCATTCGTCTTTGCGCTGATCGCGATATTCATCGTGCTCAGAATCCAAACCAGTTCGGTTTCCCTGTCATTGATAATCATGTCTGCGATCCCGCTGACGATGATCGGGATTATGCCGGGCTTCTGGCTGTTGAATCAGTTTGGAGAACGCACCATCGCAGGTGCACCTGAACCAGTGTTGTTCACAGCTACTGCGATGATTGGCATGATCGCGCTGGCCGGGATTGTCGTCAGAAACTCCCTGATATTAGTTGAGTTTATTGAGCAACAACGAGCAGCGGGTGAAACGCTAAAGGGTGCGGTGCTTTCGGCTGGCGCGGTACGTATGCGCCCGGTCTTGTTGACCGCTGGTACCACCTTATTGGGCAACCTGATTATTACTCTTGATCCGGTTTTTAGTGGTCTCGCCATTGCCATTATCTTCGGCATATTGGCCTCTACCTTATTTACATTGTTAGTCGTACCGATCGTTTATTATCTGGTATTTGATACTAGCGACTTTGATACAAGCAAAACGAAATCCAAGACTCTCAAAGCCGCGGAGGTTGCCAATGCAGAATCCTAAACAACTTATGGCTGCAGCGACTGGAGCAATTGTTGCTCTGTTAGTTGTCATCGCGTGGATGGCGGGCATGTTCAACGACCGGGTTGAGCCTGGGCTAAAGGAACTTCGACCGGCCAATAATAACGATGCAATCGAAGTTGAGTTGGTCGAAATCGATGTTTTTGAATACGCCACCGCCAGCATTATCCCCGACGAGACGACTCGAATCTCCTCAAGAATATTGGCGCGCATCACGAGCGTGGAAGTCAGGGCTAGCCAACAGGTTAAAAAAGGTGATGTGCTTGCCCGGTTGGAACAGTCCGACTTGAAGGCCAGAATGAACCAGGCTGCAGAACAAGTGATAGCACTTGAAGCAAGGAAGATTGAAGCAGCGACCAACCGGAATCGCGCTGAACAGCTGTACAAACAGCAGTTAATCGCCAAGGCTGATTTAGATCGAGCAGTCGCGAACCATGACGAGTTGGTGGCTGCGAAAGCCGCGGCCGAGCTTGCATTGGATGAGGCGCAAACTGCATTGGCTTACAGTGAAATTCGAGCGCCAATTAATGGGCGTATCGTTGATCGTTTGGCCGAGCCCGGAGACACCGTCACGCCAGGCGCGCCAATTTTGTCTTTGTATAATCCCCGCTCCCTGCAAGCGCGCGCGGATGTTAGAGAGACGCTTTCGGTTGATTTGCGAATTGGCCAGGAAATTGTCATCGAAGTCCCTGGCTTAAATACATCGTTTGATGCGGCGATCGTGGAGATTGTCCCAGCTGTAAATCCAGGTTCGAGGAGTTTTCAGGTTAAGGCAGCGTTCGACTATGACGAACGTCTGTTGCCAGGAATGTACGCTAGAATGAAAATACCTGCGAAGTCTGCCCAAGCGATTGTGGTCCCCCAGGAACTCGTCGCGCAGATGGGCCAACTTAACGTGGTTTGGGTGCTGGTGGATGGATCAAGCCAAAGACGATTTGTCGAATTGGGTGAAGTGACCGAGAGTGGCGTGGTGGTGCAGTCGGGTTTGCAACCCGGCGACAAACTGTTGCGGCCGGGTGCATAAGATCTTGTTTAACTGAAGTTCAGTAGTTCTTGTTGGCTACCGCCTTCACCACGGCTTTATAAGTAGGTTCGACTTCAAGTTGCCCGTTGGCCTGCATCTCACTGACCAGCTTCGATATGTACTTGGACTTATCAGGTTGTTGGGCCTCTGTTCACTAAACCTCTGAAATAAAGTCCTCGAACTTTCCCGATTTACTTCTTGGGATTTGGGCCATGATTTCGAACTCCACCTGAAATGGGGACTTGAGTCTTTCGTTGATAGTCAATGCCATTGCCTGCCTGGCTTCCTCAGAGACCGGGTTGTTTGTGCCAATGCGGAGCAACAGAGTCTCGAGGCTCTTCTGGATCAGTTGAAACTGTGCATTAGGCTGAAGCTCGACGAGTTTCATCATGTTGTAGATTGGCCACTGCTTGCTGCCATCCGGGTAGGTAATTAGATTCCGTGTGCGCCCCAGGATTCGCTGCAGCACCGGGAGCCTGATACCACAATCACAATTTTCACCCATCACGGCATAGTCACCTATCTCATAGCGGATAAGGGGCATGACGTGGTTGTGTAGATGAGTGACAACAACCCTGCCGGTTTCTCCCGGGCGACAGGCACGGTTTTGATCATCCAGAATTTCGACCAGACAGGTTTCTGATTGAATATGGTAATGATCGGTTTTGGGGCACTGGATAGCGAGATAACCGACCTCCTGGCAACTGTACAGATCACAAATCTTGCAGTTGAAAGACTGCTGGGCGAGTGCCCGGGTTTCAGAGCTGAGAGTTTCTCCCTGTGTGGTGATGTCCAGAAAGTGAATTGGCTCGCTGGAACTCAGATTCAAAAGTGCAAGTTCCCGAAGTACCGATGGGTAGGTCAGCAGGTATCCGGGTTTCAAATCCCTCAGCCAGTCATACTGCTCCCTGATATCAGTTCTGCTGCTGACCATAAAGCTAGGGCCTGTTTTGAACAGTAAACCGGTACTCTCTCCCCAGCCTCGAAAGCGCTTCCCCGGTGGCCCTGTTTGATCATCTCCAGATTGTTTGATGACGGCGAGAGCTTGCGAAAAATCCCGTTGCTGCCAGAGGTGGTCCCGTAATGTTATCGCTTTCCAGAACAGGTTGGTCCGATCGGTGATCAGGACTTCGATTGGTCTGCCTGTCGAACCGGAACTGCGTTTTGGATAGCTCCTGCCCTCTCGTTCGCGCAGATCGACGTCACTGCGCAGTTCATCCCGGTACTGTTGAACATCTCTACGCGTCAGTACCGGCAACTGCTGCCAGTCTTCCCATGAGTTTATCGCTGGATAGGAACGATTCCGGTAGAAGGGTACGTCCTGTCGGCTTTGTTGCACCAGTGCCCGCAGTAGGTGTAGTTGCAGCCTGCGCAGATCGTCCTGGGCGAGTTTTTCTGTCTGGGAAAACTGAAACTGAAGAGAGGCAGCCCGCATGCGACGAATATCTGGCAAGTCGATCCAGTTAAACTGAAATTGCTGCTGGTTCATTTATCGTCCCTGCCTCCAGTGCGGGATTTTGGCAGGGCCGCCTGGTCACGCTCGTCGCTTGCCTGCCGTTGGACGCAGACGATTGGACAACTGCCGCCGAACTTGTGGTCGGGAT
This sequence comes from Pseudomonadales bacterium, assembly GCA_046290215.1. GTDB lineage: Bacteria > Pseudomonadota > Gammaproteobacteria > Pseudomonadales > Azotimanducaceae > JAHRVQ01. The sequence continues at coordinate 5,229 of JBKAGC010000158.1, forward strand.
ACTGAACCGAAATGACATCTAACCCAGATACCTGGCGGACAAGTTTCGCGAACGCTTCCGCATCAACCAGATGATAGCAAGCCTTGCTTTGACGATGAAAATCCAAAGTCTTCAGATGTTCAGGCTGCCAGTTTCTTGTGGTTGCCTGCCACCCTGTTTCTTCGACAAATTGATCAATCATCGCCACGACGTCTGCCGGTCTCACGCCGGAAATGGGCTCTTGCTGAAGCACTCCCCAGAGACGGAACTTCAGTTCATCCAGTGATTGCACAGCCTGGGAGTTGATGTCTGCCCGGATGAGATCCAGAGAATCTGTCCGTCCCGAAGGCGCGAATAGACGCACAACAAACAATCCACCTGGTGATAGCAGCCTGCAGATTTCTAGGAGAAGTGATTTCTGTCCGTCAGGGTACGGCAGTAACCCGAAGCCGCCATCCAACACGATCGTATCCAGGGAGCCTGTTCTGAACGGCGCCTGGGTCCATGAACCTGCAATCGCGGCCGATTTATCACCCGGCCAAACCCTGCCAATCATTTCTGGTGAGCTATCCAACGCTAATACCCTTGTGTCAGACGGCCAGTTAAGCTGGAGCAGTTCGGCGGTGACTCCCAGTATTAGCGCCAGATTTTCACCAGAAGTGTTCGGATGCCCGTATTCTATTAGCTGATTGAACAATGCCTGTTCAGAAGGTGAAGGTCGAAGGGGCGGACCCACATGCTTCCAGGCTGCCGACATTTTTGACCAGTGTGCCTCGCCTTTGTTCATCGATAGTTTGCTATGATTTCAATATCACCGAGAGCGCGGTCAAACCGGTCACGATAAGCGCGCAATTGCGAGGTCGTCAGGCTAGCTCGACCCTCGCCGACATCACCCTTGCGGATGAACTGGTCAGCATGCTTCACCTCGTAAGGCGCGTCTTTCACGCCCTCAAAGTGGGAATTTCTGGGCCCAAGACGCGCCTCGTGTTCTTTCATCGCCGTAAAGCTGCATCGCTCACTGGTTTTCAGGAGTCGTTCTTCATCCAGTTCAATCTCGCAAAAATCGGCGATCGAGCGAACTGTAGCAGCGAAGTCGTTTTTTAAATCCTCGAACTTGATCACCTGCAGGTTTAATCCATACCCATTCAGAAGCCAGGCGCGGAGATGATCAAACCAGTTGTATTCCGTGCCGTGCAAAAAATCTTCAAAGTGTTCTTCAAAACTGCCGGTATAGCGTTTGAAGTTTCGTCGATGGTGAAACAGCGATAGGCAGACATCCGGGCCATCTCGGACGACAAACAGGAATCTACCACGACGTCCGTTTTTGAATCTTCGGTAATCGTCATGGGACTTTAACAACCTTGGTTGAGGGGGGTGTGCGGGCTCGACCCGCCGCTGAGCCGCGTACCAGAGCCAGGGGGAAACATCGAAAAGGTGGTCAAAGTCCATGTCTCCATCCGTCGTCAGCTGATACAGAATCAGTTGAGTCCATGTCGTACCCGACTTGGAGAAAGTAGAGATATAAATATCAGAATCCGATTCACCATATTCTGCGATATATCGGCGATATCGGTATTCGAACTCCAGTTCGTCCAACCATCCAGCAGGCACCAGTTTTCTCGCTGCCTTACTGATCTCGTGCAGCAACTGACGTCTCGCTATGCTGGCGTGATCGTAAACTATGTTTTCAGAAGCAATAATGGACATGAGGAAACAACTGCTCGATTCATCAAAGACTACCGAATGGTGAGCTAAGAGCCAAGCGCAGTTTAACTCCCCAGGCAGCCTAAGAAATTGGGGTCAGAACGAACTTTCCCCATAACCTTTGGCGTTAGGCGAGAGATCTGGACGGTGACCTATCGAAAGCAGGGAGAGTTACAGAAAGACTGACTACTAGGATTTCAAACCTAAGCACCTCCAATCCCAACGGTAGAACCAAATTTGCTACTATGTGGTTTTGATTCACCTTAGCAAAACTTGCCCACCAAAAACGCCAAATCCAGCTCCGACCACACCCCATGATGCAACAGTTTACTACTGTTTGAATCCAATGACTTAGAGACAGCTCCGGCACTTACCTACACTTGTACTCACACATAAGTTTGATACCAATACTTAGCTTACTCCGGATCTCACCTCCGATTCCAAAAGCCATTAAACGCTTCGCGTATTTTTGGGCTTGATCGAGAACATAATCCCGACTCTGTTTATAGTAACGTCACGCAATAATAACGCTTGACGTTACTATTTTTTGATTCTACCATTTTGTAGTGATAGTTTCTTTTAAATGCACCGATACAGAAGCGCTTTCAAAGGGTCGACGTGTCAGACGATTCATCAAATTCGAAAGAATCGCGATGCGGAAGCTTAGGCAATTGCAAATTGCTGAGGTGCTCAGCGATTTGCGAGTGCCGCCCGGCAATCGACTGGAAGCACTTAAAGGAGACCGAAAAGGTCAACACAGCATTCGGATCAATGATCAGTTTCGAATTTGCTTTCGTTGGACCTCAGCCGGTGCCCGCGACGTGGAAATTGTGGACTACCACTAGGAGAGAATGATGAAGAAAATACGCCCCGTCTCACCCGGAGAATTACTTAAAGAAGAATTCCTCGAGCCCATGGCCATATCGCAGTATCGCCTGGCGAAAGAAATCGAAGTCCCCGCGCAACGAATCGGTGCCATCATCGCCGGAAAGCGTTCCATCACTGCTGATACAGACCTGCGCCTGTGTAAATTTTTCGGACTATCCAATGGCTACTGGCTGCGAGCACAGGTGGCTTACGATACAGAGATTGCTGAGGAGGCACTCGCTGCAGAACTTAAGAACATCAAACCCTGGAAGCAGGTGGCAGGGTAAGCCGAATCAATGATCAATGGCGAGTTGTTTTCATGTGGGCTAGCGGTTCACCCGAAGAAGTGCAGATACTGGACTACCACAGTTAGGAGCTAATATGTCGAAGCAACCAAAGAACCCTTTCCATCCTGGTGAAATATTGCTTGAAGAATTCCTAGAACCAAAAGGCATGACCCAAGCTGAATTTGCGCGCCAACTTAACTGGACCAAGGCAAGGCTGAACGAACTGATTCGAGGTAAGCGAGGCATTACAGCAGAATCAGCACTGGATCTTGCAGAAGCCATCGGAACATCACCAAAGGTGTGGATGAACCTGCAGGCAACTTATGATCTTGATCGAGCCATATCAGCAAGAAACGTAGCATAGCGTACTAACCTCATCCTAGAATGCGGGCTTGCCACCCCGCCCATTCCAGCCCAAATTTGGTAGGATGATCTTTTGTTTTCCTAACTCAAGACTTTGACCACCAAACCCACCAAATCCAGCTCCGACCACACC
>JBKAGC010000159.1:0-8538 GCA_046290215.1 Pseudomonadales bacterium
CGGCAACTCGGTCATGAAGTCGCTCGTCGTCACCGATTCCATCGAGGCGAGCCCCGAGCAACAAGCTCACCAGAGGCATATGACTAATCAATAGTGTGCTAGCCCCGTCTAGCTTATCAAGCTCAAGCGTGGCCTGATCTAGTGGCGCTCCTGACCGCAACCAATCACAGGTTTGCCACTCGATACGCCCTAACTCTGCACACACCATGGCGGCAGTTTGTTGGGTGCGGCGATAGGGACTCACCAGAACGCGTTGTGGCGCTGGTCTAGCAATACTACGTGCCGCTTGCCTGGCTTGATCACTCCCCACAGGGGTGAGTTCACGGTCTCGATCTGTTTGCTCGCCGGTGTAAGGTTCTGCTTCGCCATGACGCATGATCAAAAGTCGCATAGGCCTACCCTGTTCCAAATTACAATTTAAGGTGATCGTGGTTAACGTGAGAATCCACAGTTAATTCGAGAAGTTTTACGTAAGCTTTTAAAAATACTACAAATTGTTTACATAACACAGGCCAAAAATCGCGCCTGTTTCTATACTTTTTGGCGGAATCACGCTATCTTTCTACTACGTTTTCTCAAGCGGGTTTACCTGTGTCCGAAGTGCTCGACAAGTTACAACAAGCCACCGTCAGGTCTCTGAGCCGGATGGTTCGTGAGGCGCTAGAGGAAACTAACCACATTCTGGTGATGAACGAGCATCAAGATGACATTCTGATGCAGTTTATGGACAACATAAACCGGGATTTCGACAAACTTACTGGCAAGTACGTCGAAGAGCAGAAACTCGTGGATTACGAGACTTTATCTCTGGTGCAAGAAGATGAGTTAGATGCCATGGTGGCCGTCGAAGGTATGGTGGCCAATGCCAGGAATCTCCACCTACCCAGCTTCATTAGCTTCAATACCCGCCTCAACGCCCTGTTTACTGAGGTTCGGATTAACGAGTCCACCAACCCCCTTGATCCACAGCAAATCGGTACCGCCTTCTCCTCGGTTACCAGCAAACTGGGTTTGAATTCGGATCAGAGTATTCAAGTGTATCGGGCGTTCAATGAAAAGGTCCTGAAGAACATCGACAAAGTTCTCCGGGAAGCTAACCAGATCCTCATTGATCACGGCGTCATCCCGGATTTACGTATGGAGAGCCCGAAAGCGAAGCAACCTCCAGCACGCAGTCAGGCGCGAGGCAGTGAGTTCAACACCTTTGGCACCGTTGAAGAAGAAGAGTACGAACCTAACGCCGACAATCCCGAATTATTTTCTATGATGCAGAACCTACTGCATAAGGAAACACCCGCCGCTAGCGGGGCCGGTACACCACCGCCAGCGGGCTCTGCGCCTGCCGGTATGGTGCCTGCGGGCATGGTACCGGCCGGTCAACCAGGAGTGCCTGGGGTGCCACCCCAACAGTATGCTGTGCCTGTTTCCATGCTACCGGAAGGCAGTCAGTCTGGCGCTGTGATGCAAGCATTTCAGCCAGCACCTGGTGAGCAGGTGCAAATGGTTGATCAAAATCAGCTTATGGATATCTTGAGCAATATCCAAAAAGTCTTGGAAGAACGCACGGTCGAACGAGCGTCAATTCCAGCCAATATCGACGATGTGGAAAAGGTCGATATTTCTTTATCCCTTGGCGAAATGCTCAAAGAGAATCAGGAAGAAGGTGTGATCTCAGCGGTTGATCAGCAATCTTCTGACATCATCAATCTGGTTACCCTACTCTACGAGGCAATCTGGCAGGATGAATCTGTGCCTATTCCTATCAAGGAACTCATCGGCAGAACCCAGATCACCATTATCAAAGTAGCGCTTTCCGACCAGACCTTCTTTAACAATGAAGCACACCCAGCGCGTCGATTGTTAAACGAATTTGCTGAGGCAGGGATTGGTTGGACCGAGGTTGAGAACCTTGGCGATGACCCGCTCTACAAAGAAATTGAACAATCTGTTGCGAAAATTCAAACTGCCTACGACGGCGACGTTGCGTTTTTTGAGAGGCTGCATAAAGAGTTTCGCGCCTTCCGTGCCAAGGAAGCAGCAAAAACCCGGCAGCTGGAACAGCGCATCCTCAAGAACAAAGAAAGCGAGGAACGGCTCAACGATATCAACGAGTTGGTCTCCCAGAAAATTGAGGAGCGCATTCTTGGACGTGACTTGCACCCATTTGTGGTGGAACTATTAGAGACCCACTTCCACAAATTTATGGTCATGCTAGTCTTAAAAGAAGGTCCTGGCAGTAACGCCTGGAAGCAATCTATCAATACCATCGACGTGTTGCTGTGGAGTGTCCAACCACATGAACAGGAAGGTGATCGTAATCGCCTCAGCACGGTCAACCCGAGACTGCTGAACAATTTACGGAAAGCCCTGCGCATTACCCAACTAGATGCGGCGACGGTGGATAGCCTAATCAGTCAACTTAAAGACGTTCAGGAAGAAACCTTTGGTGGCATTGCGGAAGCCGATTCTGCTTCAACTGACGACACCACTGGGGAGCCCGCCTCTGACAAGTCTGATCAGTCAAGCGATAACAGCCAGGATAACAATAACGCGGCAGATCCCGTTGAGTTCAAAGAAGATGAAATTGGCGAGGACCATCCCGCACTAGCCCAGGTAGACAGCCTGGCTGTGGGTATGTGGGTGGAGTTCTCGGATGCCGAGGAACAAAATGTACGATGTAAGCTCGCCGCCAAGATTAACGCCATCGACAAATACATCTTCGTTAATCGTCAGGGCGTAAAAGTCGTTGAGAAGACCCGCATGGGCCTCGCTAGAGAACTAAAAGATGGTACGGTGCGCATCATCAGTGATGGCGCGTTATTCAGCCGGGCACTTGAATCGGTGATAGGTAACCTGCGCGAAACCCAGCACGAGCAACAAACCGGCGGGGCTTATCAGCCTGAAGCTGAATAAGCCCGCCGCTCAGTTCATTATGCTGACAACTCCAGCAGTAACTTGTTAAGGCGTTTCACGTAGCTAGCAGGCTCTTCCAATTGGCTACCCTCTGCCAACATCGACTGATCGTACAAGACCAAAGCCAACTCCCGGAATCGATCCATATCGGATTCGTCGTTTAACTTAATCACCAGTGGGTGTTCGGGGTTAAGTTCGAAAATCCGTTTTGACGCCGGCACAGCCTGCCCAGCGGATTCAAGAATACGGCGCATTTGCATACCCATATCGTCGTCTTTAACAACGAGGCAAGCTGGCGAATCCGTGAGGCGCGTGGTCATCCGCACCTCCTCGACCTGCTCGGCCAACACGTCCTTGATCCGCTCGATCAGACCTTTAAATTCCTGCTCAACCTTCTCAATCTCTTCTTTCTCGGCTTCATCGTCCAGATCACCAAGATCGAGGGCGCCTTTCGCCACATCCTGGAATTGTTTACCGTCGAACTCCATCAGGTGGCTCATGAGCCATTCATCAATGCGATCACTCAGTAGCAGTACCTCGATGCCTTTTTTGGCAAACACTTCCAAGTGTGGGCTGTTTTTCGCCGTGTGATAGTTGTCGGCGGCAACGTAATAGATTTTCTCCTGACCTTCGTTCATGCGCGAGATGTAATCAGCCAGCGACTGGTCTTGTTTGTCACTGTCACTCTTGGTGGTGGCAAATCGTAGCAAGCCGGCAATCTTCTCTTTGTTAGCAAAGTCTTCTGCGGGGCCTTCTTTTAGCACCTGACCAAACTCAGTCCAGAACGTCTGGTATTTCTCTGGGTCGTTCTTGGCAAGTTTCTCGAGACTATCCAGCGCTCGTTTAGTCAACGCGGAACGCATGGAATCGATGGCCGGGTCGCTTTGCAAAATTTCCCTGGATACATTAAGTGGTAGGTCGTTGGAATCGACGACACCTTTAATAAAGCGCAGATACAAAGGCAGAAACTGTTCCGCCTCGTCCATAATAAATACCCGCTGTACATAGAGTTTTACGCCCCGTGGAGTATCTCGCTGCCACATATCAAATGGGGCTTTCGCCGGAATGTAAATCAGGCTGGTGTAGTCCAACTTGCCTTCTACACGGTTGTGACTCCAGGTAAGCGGCTCTGAGAAATCGTGGGAGATGTGCTTGTAGAACTCCTGATACTCTTCATCTTCGATATCTGAACGCGAGCGAGTCCAAAGGGCCTTAGCAGAGTTTATGGGCTGGTATTCTGCTGGTTTAGCAGACTCCTCGGCCTCATCCTCGTCGCTAGCAGGCATGGGTTCTTCCAACATCAATACTGGCACAGAAATGTGATCGGCATACTTCTTCACCACGCTCTTGATCCGCCAGGGGTCTGCAAATTCAGCATCATCTGCTTTTAGATGCAGAATCACAGAGGTGCCCCGCTGCTCTCTTGAGATTGATTCAACAGCAAAGTCCGCTTCACCAGCAGACTCCCAGCGCACGGCCTCATCAGCGCTGGCCTTGGCCGAGCGGCTCTCAACCACCACCTTATCAGCAACGATAAATGACGAGTAGAAGCCCACACCAAACTGACCAATCAATTGGGCGTCTTTCTGTTGGTCACCGGTCAAAGCTTCAAGAAATTGCGCGGTGCCGGATTTTGCGATGGTACCCAGGTTGGCGATCGCCTCATCCCTGGTCAAACCAATGCCGTTGTCGGTAATGGTAATCGTCTTGTTCTCTTCATCTACATCAATGGTGATGTTGAGGTCGGCATCGCTGCCAAGTAGGTCGGCATCAGATAGACTTTCGAAGCGCAGCTTATCTATCGCATCTGAAGCGTTAGAAATGAGTTCCCTGAGGAAAATTTCCTTGTTGCTATACAGGGAGTGGATCATCAGTTTCAGCAGTTGTTTTGCTTCAGACTGAAAGCCCAGGGTTTCTTTTTGTGCTTCTACCGCCATATGTACTCCAGAGTTACCGAATTGGCAGGAACATGGGGGCAATTAGAATTTTTTCAAGTAGAAAATAAAAAGCCCTCACACAGAAACTGTATGGGGGCTTTTGTTCCTCAAAGTCAGAGGAGTTGGCTACCGGGCAATTTACCAGCCAGTTACTTCTTTCAAAGTATTTCCAATCTCCGCAAGACTCTTCACAGTGGTCACACCAGCATCATTCAGGGCAGCAAATTTGTCGTCTGCGGTACCTTTACCGCCAGCGATAATCGCGCCCGCGTGGCCCATACGTTTGCCTGGAGGTGCGGTAACACCAGCGATGTAACCCACCACAGGCTTGCTGACATGCTCTTTGATGTACGCTGCTGCTTCTTCCTCAGCGTTACCACCAATCTCACCCACCATAATAATGGCTTCTGTGGCTGGATCTTCTTCGAACATTTTCAGGATGTCGATAAAGTTTGAACCAGGAATAGGGTCGCCGCCAATACCTACACAACTACTTTGACCATAACCCAGGTCAGTGGTCTGCTTCACCGCCTCGTAAGTCAAGGTACCAGAGCGAGACAAGATACCCACCTTACCTGGCAGGTGGATTTCACCTGGCATAATGCCAATCTTACATTCGCCTGGGGTAATAACACCCGGACAGTTTGGACCAATCAGGCGAACATCTGTGCCGTCAAGGAAGGCTTTAACTGCCAGCATATCCAGAGTTGGTAAACCCTCAGTAATACAAACAATGAGCTTTATGCCTGCTTCCGCAGCTTCCAAAATACCGTCTTTAGCGAATGGCGCCGGTACATAAATGACAGAGGCCTCGGCGCCGGTTTCTTCAACCGCTTCACGAACCGTATTGAAAACTGGCAAGCCAAGGTGTTCCTGGCCACCTTTACCGGGTGTAATACCGCCAACCATTTTTGTCCCATAGGCAATTGCCTGCTCGGAGTGCAAAGTACCCTGGGAACCCGTAAAGCCCTGGCAAATGACTTTGGTGTCTTTCCCAATCAAAATACTCATGCTGCACCTCCAACTGCTTTTACTGCTTGCTCTACTGCATCCGTCAAACTGGTCGCAGCAATAATATCCACGTCACTGCTGGAAAGAGTCTCTACCCCCACAGCGGCGTTGTTACCTTCGAAGCGCACCACCACTGGCACTTCAACACCCACTTCTTTTACCGCACCAATAATGCCTTCAGCGATAATGTCACAGCGGACGATGCCGCCAAAAATGTTAATCAAAACCGCTTTTACGTTGCTGTCAGACAAAATGATCTTGAACGCCTCACTTACAGTTTCTTTGGTTGCACCGCCGCCCACGTCTAGGAAGTTGGCTGGTTGGCCACCGTGCAGTTTGACGAGGTCCATTGTGCCCATGGCAAGCCCGGCACCATTCACCATACAACCGATATTGCCATCCAATGCCACATAGTTAAGGCTAAACTCTGAGGCACGATTTTCACGTTCGTCTTCCTGGCTTGGATCGCGCATCGCGGCGAGTTCTTTTTGTCGATAAAGCGCGTTGCCATCTATTGCGACCTTGGCATCTAGACAGTGAATATCACCGTCTTTAGTGACAACCAGCGGGTTAATCTCAAGCAGTGACAGGTCACGTTCTATAAACATTTTTGATAAGCCCACGAACACATTCGCAAACTGGTTAATCTGTTTGCCAGATAGGCCAAGTTGGAACGCCAGATCACGACCCTGGTAAGCCTGACCACCTAACGCAGGATCGATGGTTGCGCGGAGAATTTTCTCTGGGGTTTCTTCAGCAACTGTTTCAATCTCCACACCACCTTCTGTGGAAGCCATGAACACCACGCGGCGAGTAGATCGATCAATAACCGCCCCGAGGTACAACTCAGTTTCAATATCAGTACAGCTCTCGACATAAATCTTGCTGACAGGCTGACCTTTTTCATCAGTCTGGAAAGTGACCAGATTGGTGCCAATATGCTGCTCGCAAAACTCGCGGATTTCCGCTTCTGTTTTCACCAGCTTTACGCCACCAGCTTTGCCTCGGCCACCCGCATGAACCTGGGCTTTAATGACCCAGATGTCGCCGCCGATCTTTTTCGCTGCCGCTACGGCTTCGTCGGCAGTATCCACCGCGATGCCCGTGGACACCGGCAAACCATATTCGGCAAACAGCTGTTTTGCCTGATATTCGTGAAGATTCATAAATGATAAACCTTAAGTTGTGTGTCAATTAAAGGGTTTGTGTTACTTCTTTTTCCGCTTTCGATTAGCGATATGGATCGCGTGCCCGCTCACCGCCAAAGCTGCCTCATGTAAACCTTCAGATAAGGTTGGATGGGCAAACATCGTTAAACCAAGGTCTTCAGCACTGGCGCCAAATTCCATTGCGATAACAGCTTCAGCGATCAGTTCCGAGACATGACCACCGACCATATGGACACCGAGAATCCTATCAGTCTCGCTGTCTGCTAGCACCTTAATCACACCGGCGGTATCGTGTGAAGCCATAGCGCGGCCACTCGCTGCCATAGGGAATGAGCCAACCTCATAGGCTTCGCCGGCAGCTTTAAGTTCTTGCTCGGTCTTACCTACCCAGGCAACTTCTGGATGGGTATAAATCACAGAAGGCACCAGATCATAGTTTACGATAGGCTTATGTCCAGCGATTCGGTCAGCCACCATCAGGCCTTCTTCCATGCCCTTGTGGGCTAACATTGGACCGCGAACCACGTCACCCACGGCATAGACGCCAGGGGCATTGGTTTCGCACAAATCATTGACGTAAATAAAACCGCGCTCGTCCAGGTCCACTCCGCTGTCTGCAGCCAGAAGGTCTTCGGTAAATGGCCGCCGGCCAACAGCGACGATCAGGCGATCAAAAACTTCAGACTTGTCGCCTTCGCCGTCGCTGTAAGTTACCGTTACTTTCTTGCCCTTTACGGTACTACCAGTGACACGGGCGCCAAGGCGAATATCCATGCCTTGCTTCTTGAACTGTTTGGCAGTTTCTTTGGCTATTTGCTGATCTGCCATGGGCAAGAAGTCTTCCAGTGCTTCAAGAATCACCACCTCAGAACCCAGACGATTCCAAACACTACCCAATTCCAGGCCGATAACACCAGCACCGATAACACCCAGGCGTTTCGGTACCGACTGAAACTCTAGCGCACCAGTTGAGTCCACGACGATGTCACCTTCTAAAGGACAAGGTGGGATTTCAACCGGCACAGAGCCGGTGGCGATAATGATATGGTCGGCTTCGAGGGACTCTGTTTTGCCGTCATGCAAGGTCACTTCCACCTTACGTCCGGCATTCAATTTCGCGGCACCTTCGAAGGTTTTCACGCCGTTTGACTTCAAGAGTCCAGCAACACCTTTGGTTAAGTTCAGGACCACCTCATCTTTACTGGCAATCATGGCCGGCACGTCGATTTTCACGCCGGTGGCCTTGATACCCATCTTGGCAAACTCTTCATTTGCCTCAACATACTTTTGCGAGGTGTTCAGCAACGCCTTTGAAGGAATACAGCCCACATTCAAACAGGTACCGCCGTACGCAGGATCACCTTGCTTATTGATCCACTTATCAATACAGGCTGTTTCGAGCCCGAGTTGGGCGGTTCGAATCGCGGCATGATAACCCGCAGGGCCGCCGCCTATTACAATGACATCAAACTTGCTCATGACAGGATCTCCATTAAATATCGAGCGCA
>JBKAGC010000160.1:0-8481 GCA_046290215.1 Pseudomonadales bacterium
CATTCACCCGTACCACATTGTTGGAACCAGGCACCATAAACAGCAAACTCAAACGACCATCCCGGACAATATTCCGCAGAGAATCCATGCGGTTATTACCACGCCAATCTGGCAGCCAGAGGGTGCGTGAATCGATAATTTTCACCACACAATCAATGTCACCTCTGGGGCTTGCATCGGTACCCTCAGGCCCAACCGTGGTGAGGATCGTAAACCGGGACTGGTTGATCCACCGCTGGTACAAGGGCGTGAGAGTAGTTTGCACCTTGTCTAGCGCACCCTGGAAGGCGGCATCATAAATGGATTCCAGTTCTTCGATACTGTTTATCTGACGCATGGCGCAAACTCCGTTTTGATTATTTGCCCGGATTAATCTTCCGCAAAGAAGTCCCGGGTTAAGGTTAGGAATTCATCTAACTGGTCATGCTGCACCCAGTGGCCAGCATTTTTCACTTCCACATGCCGGGCGTTTTGGAAAAACTCCAGGGGATCTGCACGGCGGTTTTTGCCAAACCAGCTTTCCGAACCCGTGACCAGCAATACCGGCGCTTCAATTCTTCCCCACAAGCTGCGCGTTTGTTCCAGGGTCATATCAAATGGCGACATCACGTGGGTGTAGTTATCAAACTTCCAACTATAAGTACCATCTTCATTCTGGTTTGAGCCATGTATGGTCAAATGCCGGGCTTGATCAGCGCGGAGATGGCTGTTCTCTTCGTGCATACGATTAAACGCATCGTCAATGCTGTCGTACTTGCGCGGTGTGCGCGCCGACATCTTGCGGGTGTTCTCAATCCAATCCCGCATGCGTTCGTGAACCGGGGGAGGATCGTACACATGGGGCGGCGCCCCGGTTCCTTCAATGACAATCATTTTTTTAATGTGCTCGGGATAAACGCCGGCATAACGCAATGCCACACCGCCACCAAGAGAGTGGGCAATAATATGTAACGGTGCAAGATTTTGCTGATGAATCAACTGGGCAAGGTCATAGACATACTCACTGTGGGTGTAGGAGCTGCCCATCACCCACTCAGAATCGCCATGGCCACGAAAGTCCGGGGCAATAATGTGGTAGTCATCCCGCAACTCCTCCGCCACCCAGTCCCAGTTATGACAATGGTCACGATTGCCGTGCACCAGCAGCAGTGGCGGTGCCTCTGGATTGCCCCAGTCCAGATAGTGGATTCGCAATCGCTGGGAATAAAAAGAATGGGATGTAGGGCTGGCTTTTTGTTTCGCCATGGTGAACTCCGTGCCACGAAATAGACGCAGTATAACCCAGGCTTGAATTAAGCGCCGTTTAAGCCCCTGCGCGCATCGACGACCTTGTTGCGGTTGAGCTAAAATCAGCGCTTATCAGCAAATCAGCCTTCCTATGTCTGAAATCAGGCAAGCACTCATCCACAAGTACGCTCGTAATCGTAACGAGAGCGGTGACGAAACCGGTGCCGTGGATGCCTCTGAGGTAGCTGATTGGCTGCAAAATCTGCCAGAGCTCCCGGTTGGCCATAGCTTGCCAGCGTATCTAGAGGCACAAAAGCCAGACTGGCGACTGGACAACTTTACCTTTGCCACGCTCGCCAGCGTTGATGACTGCATGACGCTGATTTTCAGGATCACGCAAATGGCACCCCATGTGGACGAGCAGTTTCACCGTGTGGTGCCCAGCATTGCCGCGTATTTGCTGCGAGAACCTGAACTGGCGATGGCCCGTTCAAGCGAACTATTTACCATACTGGATGCACTGAACCGCAGTATGGTGGGCTGGACGGCTGGCCTGGGTGCCGGTAGCAATAAACTCCAGGCTGTATTTGATGATGCCATCGCAAAACTCTGCCAACCGGAAGGGCAGGATTTAACTGCCCTACTCCATGACGTCGAACAATTTGTTGATAAAGAAGCCAGCAGAATTCAGCGCCTTGAAGAACGCCTTGCCGCCACCGAAACTGGTGTGGTGCGTACTCGTCAGGCCAAGATGCTGGCGGCGGAGTTGATTAACCAAAAAACTCAAAATCGCATAGTGACGGCATCTCTCAGTGAGTTCTTAACTGGTCCCTGGTATGGCTCATTACAGTTATTGGTGAATGAACAAGGCATCAACAGCGAGGCCTGGCAGCGCGCATCAGCCCTCACAGAGACACTACTCTGGACTTACCAGCCCATTGATAACGACGCCGACAATGCAGCCCAGGAAAAACAAAAACTCTACCGCATAATTGAGCATTTGCCTGGTGAAGTGCGCGAGTTGCTGGTGGCCCTGGAGCACAACACCGATGCCGCTGAGTCAGCCCTGGATACCCTGGAAGCCGACCATGTAACCATTGTGTCTGGGTTACCGCTTGAGCCAGTAGAGTTTGCGCCAATCGAAAGTGAAGCCACCGAGTTGCCTTCTAAAGTCAGCCGTGTGCTACTGCGTAAAGTCAAAGAGCTAACCCCAGGACAATGGTTCAGTCACGAAGAAGCTGGCAACACCCAGCTCATTAAACTGGTACTCAAGCTAGACGATGTTAACCAACTGCTGTTTACCAATCGCAACGGCATGAAGGTGTTACAAAAGAGTTTTGATGAGTTCGCCTATGACCTGTCTTCCCACGTGGTCAAGGTCATCAATCCTGAAGCGGCGTTTTCCTCAACCTTTAAAACTTACTATCGCGGCATGGTGGATGAACTCAGGAAGTACAAACAACTGATCAACGAACGTAAAGCCGAGGTTATTCGGCTTGACGAGGAACGCAAAAAAGCCCAGATAAAGGCCCAAACAGAGGCTGCTCAATTAGCGGTCGCCAAGCAAGAAGCGGAACGCGCGCGCGAGGAGGCGTTGGCAGCCAGGCGACTCGAAAGTGCCAAACGAGAGGCGTCAAAATCTGAAAACGCTGACCGGGTTGCGGAGTTTACGCAAATCGTTGCCAGCCTCGCCACCGGTGCAGAAGTGCTATTGCCCGATGCGACTGGCACCAAACAAGTCTGCAAATTGGCGGTGAAAATTGCCGCTGCGGACAAACTTATCTTCGTTGATCGCAGCGGCATGAAAGCTGGTGACTACACAGCAGAACAACTCGTCCAGCTCTTGGTCGCTGGTGACGCAGAGTTGGGTGAGATGGGTATCGAGTTTGAAGATACCCTGGCCGCAGT
The DNA here is from genome assembly GCA_046290215.1 of Pseudomonadales bacterium. GTDB lineage: Bacteria > Pseudomonadota > Gammaproteobacteria > Pseudomonadales > Azotimanducaceae > JAHRVQ01. Next base: position 3,136 of record JBKAGC010000160.1, read on the forward strand.
GGTGAGCAAATTACGATCTGATCGGGAGAAGAGCTACGATGACCTCACAGGAAAATAGGGTCGAGACGAGACTCGAGTTAGAAGAGACGGTATTTATCGAGGTATTAACAGCGGCGGAAAATTCGGCTGCCAATGTGGTTATGTGCAGCTCGCTGGATTTCAGCGCCAACGGCATTCAAGTGGTGGTAGATGAAGACATTGCCCTGAACGCGATTCTAAGGTTGTGTATCGATATGCCGGACAAGGATCCGATTTTTCTAGTGGGCGAAGTGAAGTGGAAAAGAGCGGATACCGCCACTGGAGGTATCCGCCTTGGGTTTATGCTGTTCGACTCTGACGACAGTGATATCGCCCAGTGGAAACAGTTTATCGCCGATATGCTAGCTGACTAGTCTGGAAGTCCGAGAACACGCTTGGCAATGATATTCAGCTGAACTTCCGAGGTACCGCCCTCAATGGAGTTAGCCTTGGTTCGCAACCAGGCGCGGGTTCGAGTCAGCTCATCATCCTCAAAACCATCCCCTTCCCAACCTAGCATTTGAGAGCCCATAGCCTTCAACATTAACTCGTAACGGTTTTTATTTTGTTCCGTGCCGTAGAGCTTAAACATGGACGACGCAAAACTGGGCGCTTTGGTGGACTTGGATTCTTCCTGATTACGGCGCACAGTAAGGCTAAAGGCCCGATCATTCATGGATTGATTAACAATCTCATCGCGTAAGTTTAAGTCCGCTAGCTTGCCGTTTTTGGTCCCCACGTATTCCAGGGCAATTTCTCGCACGGGCTTGACCTTCTGGCCGGCACCACCGCCACCACCAATCATGGTGCGCTCGTATTGCAGCAATCGTTTTGCCACGGTCCAACCATCGTTAACCGTACCCACCACGTTCTTACGTGGTACGCGGACATCTTCAAAGAAGGTTTCACAGAATGGCGACAAGCCACTGATCAATTTAATGGGCTTAACGCTAACCCCTGGTGTAGCCATATCGAACAGGATAAAGGTAATACCGTTGTGCTTTGGTGCTTTTGGATCGGTGCGGACCAGACAGAATATCCAGTCGGCGTGGTCTGCCCCTGAGGTCCAAACCTTTTGCCCATTAATGATGTAGTCGTCGCCATCGACCACTGCTTTTGTTTGCAAGCTGGCCAGGTCAGAACCGGAGTTCGGTTCACTGTAACCCTGACACCACCAGATCTCGCCCTTGGCTATCTTCGGTAGATGCTGGGCTTTTTGTTCCTCATTGCCATACTCAAGCAAGGCTGGGCCAATCATAGAAATGCCCATACCCACGTGCGCAGGCCGGGCATTAATGCGGCTCATTTCTTCTTGCAGGACACGGGCGTGGGCAGCATCTAAACCACCGCCGCCATACTCGGTTGGCCAGGTTGGCACAATCCAGCCTTTTTCGCCCATGCGCTCCATCCAGATTTTGGTTTCTGGATTTTTAAACTTTGCATTACGACCACCACCAGGACTTTCATCCGCAGGCATGGGTGTACGCATGGAAGGCGGGCAATTTTCTTCTAACCAGGCCCGTGTCTCAGCACGGAAATCTTCAAGTGACATAGCAATTACTCCCAACGGTTTAGTGGTTCTCTGGTTCGTATTCAAATACGGTAATTTCGCTTAGTGTGCCGAGGCGCATGGTTGGCCCCCAGGTCCCTGTACCCTGGGAAACATACTGACGCGCTTCGCCAATCTGGTACATCCCTTTTATGCGATTGAACACCTGCCCCACCGCAATATTAAACGGAAAAATCTGGCCATTATGGGTATGACCAGACAGGGTTAGCTCGATTTGTTTTTCGCAAGCCGCTTCGAGCCCGCGGGGCCGGTGATACAACAAGACCTTGAAGGCGTCCTCGTCCAGCGCAATGTGTTCAAGCTGCTTCTCGACCTGGAGCGGGTCTTCCTTATCATCGATGCCAATAATTTGGATGTCGTCTCGATAATGCATGGCCCTATCGATCAACACATTCACGCCAAGGTTTTCCAGCCGTTTGAGGATGTCTTCCACATCCTCATACTTCTCGTGATTGCCGATGCAAAAGTAAATTGGCCCTACCACGCTCTTCAGGGAGATGAGATCAGATTCAGGCACTCCGGTGGCATCAATAAAGTCACCGGTGATGCATAAGAAATCAGGCTTTTCCCGATTCACCCGGGCGATAACGCGATCCAGAAACGCTTTGTTCCGCGAGCCAATGTGTACATCCGTGATTTGCACAAATCTAACGGGGGCCTTGAGCCGCGGCGATGTTAAATGGAACCGTTTCACCATGGGAGTCATGGCGATCACTGAACCTATCACGCCGGCGAAAAAGGTCACTGTGACCACTGACCAGGCGGCCACTTCGACACTGATGGCAAAAGCCAGCACGAGTACCTCGAAAGCAATCAGCGACATAAACAAAATCGGACTAACACCCAGCACGATGTCCGCCATTTGCCGGAAACCTTTCTCTAGCAAACCGGTACGCCCGCGCAAATAAAAACGGCTGATAATCTGACTGCCCGCAACGGGCACCAGGACGATCAGGGTTAACCAGAGCGGCCACGCCAGCCAGTCGCCAAGCCGCAGTATAGGATAGATAAAAAGCGGCACATGCAGACCGAGCGCAATATAGAAAAAGCGCCGAAATTGTCGGCGACTTTGCTCAGCGTCGTAAGTTGTCTGGTTCTCGGCCAAATGGGGTAGCTAAGGTTATATAACGAGTCTTGAATCTACCAAAACCACTGGTTTCGCACAAAACCCTCAACAGGCCATAAGGCGCGTGAATTCAACGACTCAGGCGCCACGAATGAGGGCTAGTCACGAGCAAAACGGGCGGTGGTATCCCGCCGGACGATAAGCCGGGATTCCATCACCCGCACCGGGGCTCGCTCAATGCTGCGGTCCCGAAAGCGCTGGGCGCGCTGCAATTGGCGCTGGTGGGCCACCTCATTACCCTGGGCCAAATAGATCTTCGCCGAGGCCTCATAAAAGGCTGGCTCGTCGCGCTTCAAGCGGATCGCGCTGTCCATAAATAATTGAGCTTCTTCATACTCGCCTTGTTGGTACAGCACCTCAGCGGCAAAGGCGTGAAAATATGGGTTTCGCTTACGATAGCGATCCACCCGGCCAGCGATCATCTCGGCCTCTCTGGTCCGGCCCTCCATCTCGTAAAATCGGGCCAAATTAGACAGTGCCGAGTAGTTGTAACTATCTTTCTCCAGGGCCTTGAGATACGAGAACTCTACCAGTACCTCGTTACCGGTGCGCCGCAATGCCGCCCCCATATTGTTCCAGGCATCAGAATTCTCTGGATTGAGCTGCAGCGACTTTTGCAGATAAGGGATCCCTGCATCAGCCTTGTCATCTACCACAGCCTCTGCACCGAGATTATTGTAATAAAGCGCCAATGCCTGCTCATCGCTGATATTTTTGCTGGGTCTATCGCCAATGAGAAATTCCGGGAGAAAGTCCACCACATAGGTTTCCTCGCCAAACCTACCCACGGCCACAATATGCTCGTAGCGAATCATGGTTTGGCCCAGATGATTCCAGGTGGGCTTCACCTCAACGGTTTGATAATGGGCATCCAGGCCCACATAACGCGCGGCAGCAATAAACAAATTGGTCATGGCGAGGCAATTGCCACGTTTTTGCACAAATACTTCCTGGGCCGTTAAGGTGGCATTGGCGTCGTACTTAATGCCGATACCATCTTCGCTGAACAAAAGTGCACGGAGCTCGGCGAGTTTTTCTTTAGAGCGGCCGTCACGGTCAATCCGTTGATCTAGCAGCGCTTTTATCTCAGGTGAAAGCTGCAGCGTGACGAGTTCGGTGGGCACAGGGTCGTCGCCCAGCACCTGACGAAGCAGCGCTGCCTCGTCATCGCCTAAGTATTCGTAGCTGGGGTGAAAGGCGCAGCCGACGGCTGTCAGCATCACCCAGATCAGCAGAACCTGTTTGAATATGCCCATTGGTTGCGTGTTCTGGCTCTTCCCTTCGGTTAATTCCACCAGGTTAGTTCAGCAAACTGGCGAATTCGTTCATTTCCACCGCAAATACTAGCTACGACATTAGGAGCAATAGTCGCTGAGTGCAAATTTATCGGGGCTCAGGGCAGCTTACTATTGTCCCAGGAGACGACCTTTTCTGGTGTAAAGACAATCCAGCGCCGACTCTTGCCCGATGCCGAAGCCCGGTATGGCTCAATTTCCCCTTCTTCGTTTAAACCATGTTTGTGGCCAAGGTTGAGTTGCGCGGCAAACAAATCAGGCTCTGCCAGCTCCGCATCAGCATCTTCTAGCACCACAGCGCGGCCTTTAAGCATCACGCCTTTCAACTCTCGCCAGGCCTCGCCAACATCCACAAGTACAGTGGCCGTGGGATTACGCCGCAAATTGGCAACCTTTTGCCCGCGGCCAAAAATGTACACTTTACCGTTGGCCCAACCGAAGGTCATGGGCGTTAGGTTGATGTCAGACCCTGGACCAATGGTGGCGATGCGCAGGCGTGTTTCTCGTTGCATGATGGCAACCAGTTCCTGCTCAGTGAGTTTGAGTTGATCAGCAATCTTTGCCATGAAAATAATCGCTTAAAGCCTACAAATGAGCCACACACTTTATCTCAACTTTCAGCTCTGGTTGAACCAGCGCAACCACCTGCAGCAGAGTCTGCGTGACCTCAGGCTCACCGCCATAAGCCATAGCTCGTTGCTTAAAGATGCTTTCCACTTCCGCCATAAAACCTGCCATATCCGTCACGAACACGGTTTCATCAATAATGTTCGTCATCTCACCACCAAACTCAGCAAGCACCGCCTTGATATTGGCGTAGGCCACGGTCACCTGGTCAGTGAAGCTCTCTGGGGTATTTCCCTCAGCGTCGATACCCACTTGTCCGGAAATATACAGGACGTTATCCACTTGTACCGCCTGGGCAATGAAGTCTTTAAACGGTCCACTTCGAAATGATTTTTTGGTAATGGCCATATTGGCCTCCCTGGTTTCTTAAGCTGCTGCTAGATTGATTTTGTCCAAACAAAATTGAATGGGATGAAATGTGCGATCAGCCATCAAGGGCCTAATCGGTATCCGTGCTAACGCTCAAACTGATGTCCCCGTCTAGATCCTCCACAAGAGAGAATTCAATGGGACGACAACAAACCTGACAGTCTTCTATATAGCTAGTGCCCGCTTCCGAGGGATCCACAAGAATAAAAATCTCTTCACCGCAATACGGGCACTGGATGTTTTGTTCCGACAGGGATTGCATGTTAGCCCAGCATGGTCAACGCGCCGTTCACTGCCATACCTAACAACAGTAAAGTACTCAGTAAAAACAAGCTGAAGCT
>JBKAGC010000161.1:0-8437 GCA_046290215.1 Pseudomonadales bacterium
TGCGATCTACCGCAATGTGCAGGACCTGGGTGAGCCCATCTTTTGACACAGCGATCTTTCAAGATAAAGAATGACCATCGGCGGTAAGCTCCAGGCTCTGCCCAAAAGAACACCCGCTTGACCCTGGTCCAATCCTAGCTGCGCCTGCTCAGCTTTTAATTGGCGCACTAAGAAGCCCTCGCTTTCCAAGTAGATGCGATTCATTTCATTGGGATAATGATGAATCAGCACCAGAGCACCAAAACCACTTAACAAAGCGCTCAGGTATACCTGATCTACGGATACCATCTTTTTGAAATCAGAATTGATGGTCAATATCTGCGAGAAGCGGGCCGTTGTCAGGGCGTCGGTCCAGTAGTCCACCACACTAAAGTTTGGACAGCGGGTTAAGTCCAGCGACCGACCCAAAATCACACTTAAGACAATACTCCGCACCATGCGCATGCCAAGCACTTTAATAATGGCATCACTGACATTATGGATGGGCATTGGGGCACTAAAATATGCTGAATTGGCAAGCCCAATAATCATTGCCACAAGAGACGGGCTTTCTTCGATAAAGCCAGCCAATTGTTCAATTTCAACATCCTCATCAGTCACCAACTCGAGGATCTGCTGATCGTTAGGCGCACAGTTCGGAATATCTTCCACCTGCAATCTGCGAGCTTCAGGGACTGTTGCTGTATTCTCGATAGCCATGAAAACCTGGTAGCCAACTTATATTTCGGTTTGTTACTAACTATAGTCGAAACTCCGCAGTTAGCACTCAGGGACGGTGGGCAGACTAAAATACGTGACGATTAAGCGATGTACGGTATATAGTTGCGCTGCAAACGCGCATTATTGCCCTGGATAATTGCAAGTGTGGTGAAATAAGGGCAGTTGAATCTAAAAACGTTTAGCACCGACAGACCAGACATTCTGTCAGCGGCACATCGAAGCAGACAAAAAAAGCAATCAGCATTAGCCGCGATAATCGCAAGACGGAGAGTACGGGCACCAGTAGTTCGAATCAGTTATGCCATACGAATTTCACCAGAGTCTTTTTGATCAAATTCCCGTTGGACTTTTGACACTAGATAGCACCTTTAGCGTCGTTCATTTGAATGCTTTCGCCAGAGATGCCTTTGACCTGGAACCGGGTGCCGATTTCACAGCCAAGGTTCATCCCGACAGCCAGGCTGCCTTCGAACAATTACTGACCACCGCGCCAGGCCAGCAACATGAAATTCAGCTGCAACGACAAGACGCCAGCACCTACACTCGTTGCAAGGTATTGGCTCGCGAGGCCGACACCTGGACCTTATGCTTTGAAGACACCACTGAAGTAGCCGCACTAGCAAGCCAGTTGAAAACTGCCCGGCAGCCGGAAAGGCGCTTTGTGCATGAAATCAGCAATGCCTTAACCACCACCATTGGTTACACCGAACTCATTAAGCTGATGATTGAAGAAGATGATGAGCTTTCCGGCGAGCGACTGAGTGCCGTGCGCCGTTATGAAGAGGAGGTCTTTGAAGGTTTACGAAAGGCGGATGCCTTAATCAAAAATCGTCGCCTTGGCGCTGCGCAACAAGTATCTGCTGCCGTGCCCATTCGCCGCAAACACGTGCTGGTGGTGGATGACGAACCACAAATTACAGAGTTCCTGGCTGAGCTGCTTACGGCTAGACACTACAAGGTGACTTCATTCACCGACGGCAAATCGGCCCTTGAATATTATCGCACCCATATTACAGAGGTAGACCTGGTGATTATGGATCAGGTCATGCCTGAAATGTCTGGCATTACCCTGGCGACGGAACTGCTGTCATTAAATTTAGAGCAGCCTATTGTGCTTTGCACCGGCGACGAAATGATGATCAAAGAGCAGTCAGCAGGCAAACTCAATATCCGGCATTTCTTAAGTAAGCCAATCGATATTAATGAGCTGACCGAAATGGTCAGCGCGATTGTTGACGAGAAGTCCTAAACGCCACCTTCACGTCCCGACTAATCCACCACGCTGGATAAGGTTTCACCGATCGGCTCATGGATCACCAAATCGCAAATAGGGTCTAGATCCGTAGGCTCGTTATTCACAATCACTAAATTTGCACCATGCTGCTTCGCCACCCGGGGAAAACTCGCCGCCGGATAAACGGTTAATGAGGAACCACAGGCAATAAATAGGTCCGCACCTAACGTGGCCTGTTCTGCCAGGTACATGGGTTGCTCAGGCATGGCCTGACCAAATGAGATGGTGGCCGTTTTGATCATGCCGCCACAATCGGCGCAGTAGGGCACCGTTTCGTTATCGGCAAAGATAACTCTCAGTTCATCAAGCTCGTAGCGCTGATTGCAGCTCAAGCACGTGGCGTAGTTGGCGTTGCCATGCAATTCGATAACACGCTCATCGGGCATACCGGATTCCTGATGCAGGCCATCAACATTCTGCGTGATGACAAAACTCACCTTACCTAACTGATGTAGTCGGCTGATGGCCTTGTGGCCAGCATTGGGATCAGCTTTGGCCATAACATCACTACTAAACTTGCGTCGCCAGGACTCACGGCGGACCTCCTCACTGGCAACGAAATCGCCAAAATCTATGGGGCGCATGGATTTCCAAATGCCATTGGGACCACGAAAGTCGGGAATTCCAGACTCTGTACTGATTCCCGCGCCGGTAAAGAACACCACATTGTTGGCCAAATGGATCAGGCGCTTGAACTCCTGGCGAGTGTTTGCATCCATTTTCTTATCTCTGTTCTCAGATCGACTTAACAAGTTACAGTATATTTTATCGTCTTGCGGTACCACAGGAACGTCGTGCTTTACTGCTACAGCACCCTTTGGCACAGTCAGACTCAATACATAGAGGGCAATTTACCATGGGGATCTACGAGAAGTACTTTCTACCAAAGCTACTAAATGCGGTCATGAAGTCACCGGACCTCACTGCATTGCGAAAACAGTGGGTCCCCCAGGCGGAAGGCAAAGTCCTCGAGGTGGGTATTGGCTCAGGACTCAACCTGCCATTTTACTCGCCCGGTGTAACGGTGTACGGCGTTGATCCTTCCCTGGAGTTACAAGAGTACGCAAGGGAAGTGGCCCAACGAGCCAAGGTGAACGTCGAGTTTGTACCCCAGGGCTGTGAGGATTTGCCGTTTGCCAGTGACTACTTTGATACTGCGCTCGTGACCTGGACTTTTTGCACCATTCCCGACCCGATCTCAGCGATCCATGAAATACGCCGGGTTCTTAAACCCAATGGCAAACTGATCTTCGTCGAGCACGGCAAGGCCAGAGAAGACGCTGTCGTTAAGTGGCAAAATCGCATCAATCCCATTTGGAAACGCCTGGCAGGGGGCTGTGAGTTAAATCGCGCACCGGATTTATCACTGCTCGACAATGGTTTTAAGTTTGCCACCATGGAAGAAGGTTATGTACCCGGACCAAAGTTCGCGACTTATAATTATCGGGGTATTGCAACACCCCTCTAAGCAACGTTTAGCGGTCTGCCAAACGTCTAAAGGCCCCGGAAGTCGTATGGTTGACGTGTTCGGCAACCTTGGCCGCACATTGCCCGGGGCTTAGTTCAGCGGTATCCACTTCAACATCGTAATCCCCGTGGGCGTGGCAGGCCACATAGTGACCATAAGCGGTGCCAGGAAAACGCCCTGGCCTGGAACGCTCGCGAGCGTTGATGACGTTAATAGGGCAGCGAACGCCAACAAATGTCACCGCGAACGGCGCGAATACCTCAAGGTAATCTTTGAGAAATTCATCATTCAGCACGATATCGTCGATGATAATGTTATTGCCCTCGGCAACCATCGCCGCCATGGCTCGGCGCATCCCGCGCAGCATTTGCGTGCCAACATCACCAAACTCAATGGAAGTAAACGGTTTCTCCTGATCCACCACAGGCACCACGTTAAGACCACGATGGCCAGGTTCCCCCGGGGCGGAATTGAGACCACGAAACTTGTCCGGCAAGCCGTCACGAAATTGATCCAGGGCTACATGCAGGTATGGCTCCGCCAATTGCTCTTGCAGCGCCCGGGCCAACGTGGTTTTACCAGCACTGGAAGTGCCATTAAGAAAGATGATTTTGCCCGAATTCATACTGTAACCCTGTACTTGCGGGCAATGCTTACACAGAATGTCACGCTGCACCAGCCACACACCCCTTGGAGAATCATTTGGCGCGACGAAACCATAGGCCAATCTGGCTCCATGAATTACTGACTACGGTTAACCGGCACTACACCGACCAGCTTTTGCGACCCCAATTAGACGCCTGCGGGATAGATTTTCGGGCGATACCGGGCAGGTATCTTGAGATTTCCGGACCAAACATCCATCTCGGGGATCATGTCCATGTCACTACACTTCGCGATCGCCCAGTTCGACTGTCGGTATTTGAAGGCCTCGGCCGCATTGAGATTGGTGATTACAGTATTGTGAATCCCGGGGTACGCATCACCAGCGCCAGCGAAATTAAAATAGGCCACTCTTGCATGCTCGCCATGAACTGTTACTTGTCCGACGCTGATTGGCACGATGTGCAACACCGCATTTACGCACCAGGCAAAACCGCGCCCATTCGGCTAGGAGACAATGTTTGGATCGGGGACAGCGCTTTGATTTGCAAAGGTGTGACCATTGGCGACAACAGTGTAGTAGGGGCAAGTTCGGTGGTGTTTCAAGATGTTCCCGCAAATTCAGTGGTCGCAGGGAATCCAGCCCGGGTGATTCGTCAATTGGATACCGAGCATCAGACCATGCGCCGTGACCTGTTTAACATGGACGAACCCTTTGAGGTCTTTGAGCGGCGTTACTATCAAGACTTATTGCGAGGTAACTCGTTGCTAGGCTGGTTACGGGCGCTCGTGCTGCCCGGACGCAACGATTAGCAGTCATGCAGCTTATGGCTGGTACAACCCCGCGCGCCTGGCCAGAAGGCCCTCGCGGTCAATCTCATAGCGTTGCGTCTCGCTGCAACCAAGATTAATTGAGGCCATCACACAGCCCAGTTGGGCAGCGCCCACAGGATCTTCGCCTTCTAACACGCCAAACATATAACCAGCACGAAAAGCATCGCCACAACCGGTTGGGTCAACCACTTTTAAGTTCGCTACCGCATCCACATGCAAAGGTGGAGAATCCGCGCTATACAAATCGACACCGTCAGCGCCACGGGTAATGATGGCCAGGTGGGTCGAAATAATCTCTTCGGCGGACAGCCCCGAGTTGGTTTGCATAATGTCCCATTCGTGATCATTACACATCACCACATGTGAAAGGCTGAGTAACTCGGTGATTTCAGCGGCAGAAAACTCTGCGAGCCCCTGGCCAGGATCGAAGATGACCTGCATACGCTTATTAATATCCCGGGCCTGGCGCAACATAATGGGCGCATCTTCTGGGGCGAGCATGGCAATTTTAAAGTCACCAAAATGCTTGATCTCACTAGGCAAGGTCCGAGTTTCCGATAATGAGGCACCTGGGTTAAAGGCGGTGATCTGATTGCCAAGATCATCACTAAAAATAATGCAGTGGGCCGAGTGCTCGTAAGCATCATCAATGCAGACGTAATCTGAGTTCACCGATCCTGCAAGTGACCCAAATAGTGATCGCGAAAATCCCGCCCCACGGACGTCAAGGGCGTCACATCAACACCCAACCGATTGAGACCGTAGGTGATGTTCATACCGCAACCACCATAGCTGCTGCTAAGCCGCGCCAGCTGTAAAGAAATGTTAAGGCCATTGATGGGATAACGGGACTGATATTCGTTAAAGGACCCGGCGTAGCGACCCAAATAGTCGATGGCAGCACTGCCACAGACGAGAACTGACGACATGGATTTGCAATCCTTAATTCATTGTTGGAAAGTGCTCTGCGAAACGGCCCATGGACTACCTACTTGACCAATCTAGCTTTGACTTCGCGAACGCTCGTTGCCTTCATTAGCTGGTTTTTTGCCAGCTATGCTTACGGCGCGGATGCCATTCTACCGCAATCTCTGGTGGTAAGCCTGCAAATCGAGGAGGTCTATGAGTACAGATGTCCCGGTGCCATGCAATGTCAGCTTCGTTGCAATAGCGAAGTGGGGGAACAAATTAGCTACCAGAACGTTAAGCGCGCAGAAATTGCCCGCAGCGACACCCACTGGGCATTCGGCGCCGTTTACATCGATTCTCTGGGCAAGGGCCACAAAACCAGCGGATTCCTCCCAGAGCCTGCCAGTTGTATCTTTGACGACCTTGAATTTGTTGCCCGTATCCCGGTGATTGATGGCGATTTTAGCCGCGAACCTGAAGAAGTGATCTTCGAGCTAAGTCCGTCAAACTAGGCCAGCGCCGTGCGAGGTTCTGTACTTGGTTTTGCGCTGTGTGGCTTTGTGCTGTGTAGTTTTGCCCAGGCTGCTCTGGCAGAGACCGCTCACATCGCCGTGGCGAGTAATTTCGCCGCCACCGCGAAGCTGCTGCAGGCGAAGTTCGAGGCGCAAACCTCACATCGATTAAGTTTGTCCCTGGGTTCTTCCGGCAAACTTTATGCACAAATCGTCAACGGTGCGCCATTTGCCGTGTTTCTGTCCGCCGACCAGGCCAAACCTGCCGCCCTGGAAGACGCCGGGCGAGTGTTAAAACGCCGCACCTACGCCAGGGGCCGTTTGATGGTCTGGATCAGGCAGCCTGATGAGCGCCCCTGGCAAGAACAGTTACGCCGTGCTGAGCTGGGTAAAATCGCCCTGGCTAATCCTCGCCTTGCACCCTACGGTACCGCTGCGCAACAAGTCCTCGAAGGCCTGGCGCTAAATGATACCCGCAGCCGCTGGATTACCGGGGAGAACATTGCCCAGACATTTCAGTTTGTCAGTTCAGGCAATGCCGGAGCGGGATTCATTGCTGCCAGCCAGAAGCAGGCCATTACTGAGAAAGGCGGCCTCATAGCACTTGTACCAGAAGAATTACACGGCTCGATCAATCAAGACGTCGTGTTATTGAAGTCCAAGCGCCTGAATCAGGCAGCCCGAGACTTTTATCAATTTCTGCAAAGCCAGGAGGCGCAAGCGCTGATTGAAGCGGACGGTTATCAGGTACCTTAACCGAGAATCGCGACGGATTTGATCTGGGCAAACAGCGCCATACCCGGCGCGAGATTTAGCTCCGCCGCAGATTTCGCAGTGATCTGGGCAAGCAATTGACTTGCTTCCCTGGCACTGGAAAGTTCTAGCCGTATCACCCGCATGGCGGGGTCTGCGCCAGGTTCTATAGCCAATACCCTGGCAGGAAGGCGATTCAGGATGCTGGAGTCAGAGTCGTCAGACAAGGTTAAACTCACATCTCTCGCCTGGACCCGAATTCTCAGGGCACTGCCGATCCCGGACCCAGAATCCCTGATCCAGAGCTTACCGCCGGCAAAGCTAAATCTGGCTAATTGCCAGTCTTTATGCAGTTCAGACACCACGCCTTCCAACAGCACCCCCAGATGTACTTCACCCAGATCACCCAGGGCCGGGTAGGTTTGTGCCATAGTGCCATGGGCATGAACTCTGCCGCCATCCAATACCAAAAGGTGATCCGCTAATATTGCCAGTTCATCAGCAGCATGACTGACGTACAGCATCGGTAGATCAAACTCAGCCTTGATGCGCGCCAAAAAGGGCAAAATTTCCTGTTTTCTAGTGGTGTCTAGCGCGGACAGTGGCTCGTCCAGCAGCAATAGGCGAGGGCCGCTGGCCAGCGCCCGTGCCAGAGCCACGCGCTGCTGCTCACCGCCCGATAATGCCTGCACAGACCTATTCATTAAACCTTCAATATCAAGTACTTGAAGAACACTTTTAAGATCAAATGGCGAATCTTGCGAGGCTTTCGAGCGCTTCTTAGCGTATTCAATATTGCCCGCCACGGTGTAGTGGGGGAACAGGCTCGGTTCCTGAAACACATAGCCAATCCGCCGCTTATGGGCTGCCATAAAGTGCTTCGCGTCCTGCCAGGTCTCACCCTGGTATTGAATCTGCGCCTCACAGGCTGGGAGTAGACCCGCCAGAATACGCAGTAGGGTGGTTTTGCCAGTACCGGAGGGCCCAAAAATTCCCGTGGTGCCGCGATCTGGCAAACAGACCTTGATGTCTAACCCAGGCTCACCTGGAACACCAGAGAAAGGATGCTGTATTTGAATCTGAAACGCCGTGGTCATGGCATCACCTGACCATTCGCTGGCCTCGCGTGACCATGGCCAGCTTTGCTCTGCAAGGCATATAGGGCCACTAAAACCAGGAAACTAAAGCCTAGTAACAGGAGAGCAAGCCCATGGGCCTCAGCATAGGCCAGCGCCTCCACATGATCGTAGAGCTGCACCGACACGACTTTGGTCTCCCCTGGTATATTGCCGCCAATCATCAACACCAGACCAAATTCACCCACCGTGTGGGCAAATCCAAGGA
>JBKAGC010000162.1:0-8310 GCA_046290215.1 Pseudomonadales bacterium
TCACTCAATGCCCTGCAACCAAATAGTTGTTGTTCTTCCAAGCCCAGCACTTTTGCTGCGCCAATAAAAAATGGGCACAAAGCCCATTCCTCAGTACACATCGCGTACTGAAACCACAGTCCGCTATGTCATGTTAGTGACCAGCGAAGGCACCGTCGATATCACAAAGACGCTGACCCTAGCTAGCAAAAAGCCCCTAAAAAGGGGCTTTTAAAACTGTGGTAGCGGGGGCAGGATTTGAACCTACGACCTACGGGTTATGAGCCCGTCGAGCTACCAGACTGCTCCACCCCGCATCAACAAGGGGGCGAATTATATGGGGGGTTGCTCCAATGGTCAACCCGATTTAGAGGATTAAGGCCTTAGGCGGCGAAACTCGTGTGATTTTAGCAAAACCACCGCGATGAACTAGCGAGAGGAGTGACCGGGCTGGCGTACCGGCCGACACGGGCTGCCAGATCCGCTAGATAATTTTGTTCCTGGAGAGAGAATACCGGGATTGGAGATGCGCTCTCGCCATTTCGCCTTTGGCGAATTGGCTGCCGCGCGATTCATTGTTCGCGCCAGTTGGCGTGAGCCTATGGTTGGTTTACGAACACTGATTGATTTAGATACCGGGGTTAGGGATGCGCTCTCACCATTTCGCCTGGCGGCGAATTGGCTGCCGCGCGATTCATTACTCGCGCCAGTTGGCGTGAGTAATGAATTTGGTGCCGAAGAGAGGACTTGAACCTCCACGAGCATAAGCTCACCACCCCCTCAAGATGGCGTGTCTACCAATTCCACCACTTCGGCTTTAACTGTGCTTCCAGTTTACTCTGGAATTTCACTTTCTGCAGGCGCATCAGAAGCGGCTGCAGGTACGTCGGACGCAGATTGTTCCACAACCGGTAGCTCTGACTCAACTGATTCTGAGCTTAGAGCGGGTAATTCTGCCACACCACTTTGCTCCACAGCTGCTGGGATACCCAGAGTACGCAAAGCCTCGGACTTTTCTTTGGCAAAGAACGCCAGACCAAAACTTGTCAGAAAGAAACCAATGGCAATCATGGTGGTGGTTTTGGTCAAAAAGTTTCCTGCGCCAGTGCTCCCAAACATTGTGCCTGACGAGCCTGAGCCAAAACCTGAACCGGCCTCCGCACCTTTGCCTTGCTGAATCAATACCAGCCCGATGATGGCAAGGCTAGCTAGCACGTGCACAACAAGTACTAATGTTTCTAGAATATCTGGTTGCATAACCTTCTCTGTCTCAAGCTCTCTGCAAGCTTTCTCTCAAGATTCGTATTAAGCCGCGCAACAAATCGCGCTGAACTCTTTCGCTTTCAATGACGCACCGCCAACCAGCGCTCCGTCTATGTTTTCCATGGCAAATAAACTTGCCGCGTTGTCGGCATTCACACTACCGCCGTATAAAATCTTCACTGCTCCTGCCTGCTCAGCATCCAGGCGACCTAACTCGTGCCTAATGTGATCATGCACTTCCGCAGCCTGTTGCGGCGTTGCAGTGTCTCCGGTGCCAATGGCCCATACCGGCTCATAAGCGACAACTACCTTCGCCAGCAATGTCTGGCTTAACGCCGCTTTAAGTTGCCGGGATACTACCTGCAAGGCTTCTCCAGCATCCCGCTGCGCCTTGGTTTCACCTACACACAAAATTGGCTTTAAGCCTGCAGCTAATGCCGCAGCTACCTTCGCCGCACAATTTTCGTCAGTCTCGCCAAACAAACTACGTCGCTCGGAGTGACCAACAATGACAAAATCAGCACCCACATCCTTTGCCATTTGACCTGACACTTCACCGGTAAACGCCCCGGACTCTCGCCAGTCTATGTTTTGCGCACCTAGCGCAATATCGCTCCCCGCAATCAATGTCGCTACTTGCTGCAAATACACGGCAGGTGGACAAATCACGCGTTGGGATTGGTTTGGCAACGCCAGAATGGCCTCAAGCAACGATTCATTCTCGGCCAGGCTGCCATTCATCTTCCAATTCGCAGCAACTAGCGGCAATTCCAAAACATCCCCCAAAAGCGGCTGCGCATGTTAAACACTTTATCTAGAACTTTCAATTAGCTTGCACCGGCAACGACATCGGCGAGCTTTTCTGCCAGAGACTGCACTTCAGAGGCATGTTCGCCCTCAACCATCACTCGAACAACTGGTTCAGTGCCTGACGGCCGCAGCAATACCCGGCCCTTACCGGCCAGCGCCTGTTCGGTTTCCTTTACGGCGGAGAGCACTTCAGAGTCGTTAACTCGCTCCTTTGAGCAAGCAACGTTAATCATGGATTGCGGATATTTCGCCATTTGCTGCTTGAGCTCATGAAGGGACTTACCAGATTCCACAATGGCAGCAACCACTTGCAAGGCAGAAACAATGCCGTCACCAGTCGTGGTGACGTCGAGACAGAGGATATGGCCAGAGGATTCACCACCCACTTGCCAGCTATGATTCTGTAATTCCGCAAGCACGTAGCGGTCACCCACATTAGCGCGAACAAACGGTACTTTGATCTTTTCCAAGGCCAGCTCTAGACCAAAGTTACTCATTAAAGTACCCACAACACCGCCATCCATGCTGCCTCGCAGTTGCCGGTCTTTAGCGATAATAAACACAAGCTCATCACCATCGACGATCTCGCCAGCATGGTCCACCATCACCACCCGGTCGCCATCACCATCCAGGGCGATACCAAAGTCGGCGCGATGCTCTAAAACCTTTTCTTGCAGCAACTCAGGGTGTGTGGAGCCAACGCGGTCATTAATGTTTAGGCCGGTTGGCTCAACACCAATTTCAATCACCTCTGCGCCTAACTCACGGAGAATATTTGGCGCCACGTGGTAAGTAGCGCCGTGGGCGCAATCGAGCGCAATACGCAGCCCTCGCAAGTTCCTATGGCTGGGGAAGCAGCTTTTACAAAATTCGATGTAGCGACCGGCAGCATCATTGATTCGGCTCACCTTGCCGATCTTATCCGAGGCAACCACTTCCATATGTTCGGCAGCATTTTGCAACTCCGCTTCGATGGCCAACTCAATGGTGTCATCAAGCTTCTTACCCTTGCCGGAAAAAAACTTAATACCGTTATCTGAGTAGTGGTTATGAGAGGCACTAATGACAATACCGGCACGAGCGTTGAAGGTTCTGGTCAAGTACGCAATAGCCGGCGTTGGCATCGGACCGAGCAATCGCACGTCCATACCTGCGCTCACCAGGCCGGCCTCAAGTGCGGATTCAAACATATAACCCGAAACTCGCGTGTCCTTGCCAATCAGAATCTCACCAATGCCATCCCGGGCAAAGACCTTGCCCGCAGCCCAGCCAAGCATCAGCATAAACTGGGGCGTGATTGCCCCTTCACCCACCTTACCGCGGATGCCATCCGTTCCAAAGTATTGTTTTTTCAAGCTTTTTCTCTACTTATTAAGGCCGATCAGGCCTCTTGAAGACGTTGCGCCAGCGTGAGTGCCCATTTGCTTTCGCGAACGTCATGAACTCGCAATACGCTTGCTCCCCGCTGGAATGCCCAAACCGCACCTACGATGCTGCCAATGAGCAGCGCCTCGTTTGAGTCTGTTAAAACACTCTTAATAGTACTCTTTCTCGACAAACCCACCAATAGCGGACAACCCAGGTGTGCAAAATGTTGCAGTTGGTTCACCAGGGTCAAATTATGCGCCGGGGTTTTACCGAAACCAAACCCCGGGTCCAACAGTATCCTGTCATGAGCAATACCGGCCGCTTCACACTCAGCAATGCGTGCGCGAAAAAACGTTGTAATATCAGCAACCAGATCATCGTACGATGGTGCGTCTTGCATGGTAGCCGGCTGACCTTGCATGTGCATCAAACACACCCTGGCATCGGTTGCTGCGGCTGCGGCCAACGCACCTGGGCGCTGTAAGGCACGTACATCGTTAATTAGCTCAACGCCAATTCTGCCAGCCTCGCTGATCACCTCTGGCGTACTAGAATCCAGGGAAATGGGCACGTCTAATTCGGCGCGGATTTTTTCAATGACTGGAATCACCCGATCCAGTTCCTCCGCCACTGTCACGGCATTGGCCCCGGGCCGCGTTGATTCTCCGCCCACGTCAATAATATCAGCGCCTTCGGCGACCATTTCCGTAGCCCGGCCAAGCGCAGCATCAAGCTTTTGAAATTGACCACCATCACTAAATGAATCCGGGGTCACATTCAGGATACCCATGATGGACGGACGATCGGTAAAGAGAAAGTTCACGGCGCTACTTCGATTCAGTCAGGAGAGAACAAAGCAAACTGGTTGCTGGAAACAAAAAGCGGACCTTATGGTCCGCTTTTCTTAATGTTCGCTAGCAGGGCCACCGACAGGTCCACTAGGCCGCGGATCCGGGTCTGCCGCATCACTGGCATCTAAGTCTCCTGGACCTGGATCTTGCCAGTTTTTTGGTGGCCTGGGCTTACCGCCGGCCATGATCTCGTCGATTTGCTCGCGATCAATGGTCTCATATTCCAGCAGCGCTTCCGCCATGGTGTCTAGCTTGTCGCGGTTTTCAGTTAGGATGCGTGTCGCAGTATCGTAACAATCGTCAATGATCGAACGAACCTCCTCGTCAATCAGCTTTGCGGTTTCACCACTTACCTGGATCTTCGAGTTACCTGCTGACATGCCGAGGAAAACCTCTTCATTATCTTCCGCGTACATTAACGGCCCAAGTTTCTCTGAGAGACCCCATTTGGTCACCATGCTCTTGGCCATCTTGGTTGCGCGCTCAATGTCATTTGACGCGCCCGTGGTAACACCGTCGATACCAAGAGTAAGCTCTTCTGCAATTCGACCGCCAAACAGCGCGCAAATTTGGCTATGTAGCGCTCGCTTGCTAATGGAATAACGATCTTCTTCCGGTAAGAACATGGTTACACCCAAAGCGCGCCCCCTTGGTATAATCGTTACCTTATAAGTTGGGTCATGCTCCGGCACCAGATAACCAACGATACAGTGTCCAGCCTCGTGGTAGGCGGTGTTTTTCTTTTCTTCCTCGGACATGACCATGCTCTTACGCTCGGCGCCCATCATGATCTTGTCTTTGGCTTGCTCAAATTGCTCCATGCCGACGGTGCGCTTGCTTTGTCGGGCAGCGAAAAGCGCGGCCTCATTCACAAGGTTAGCCAGGTCAGCACCGGAAAATCCCGGGGTACCGCGGGCAATATACGAAGGCTCAACATCGGAGCCCACGGGCACCTTACGCATGTGCACCTTTAAAATTTGCTCACGGCCGCGAATGTCTGGCAGGCCAACTACCACCTGACGGTCGAATCGACCCGGACGCAACAACGCTGGGTCTAATACATCAGGCCGGTTTGTGGCCGCGATAACAATGATGCCGTCGTTGCCGTCAAAGCCGTCCATTTCAACCAACAATTGGTTTAAGGTTTGCTCACGCTCGTCATGACCGCCACCAAGACCAGCGCCACGATGGCGACCCACGGCGTCGATCTCATCAATAAAAATGATACAAGGCGACTGTTTCTTGGCTTGATCGAACATGTCACGGACACGGGATGCACCCACACCCACAAACATTTCAACGAAGTCGGAACCTGAAATAGAGAAGAAAGGCACTTTCGCTTCACCGGCAATGGCTTTTGCCAGCAAGGTTTTACCGGTACCTGGCTGACCTACCATGAGAATACCGCGCGGGATGCGACCGCCTAGCTTTTGAAACTTGGTAGGATCCTGAAGAAAATCCACAAGTTCCTGGACGTCTTCTTTCGCCTCGTCAACGCCCGCCACATCGGCAAACGTTGTCTTAATTTGGTCTTCACCAAGCAACTTGGCTTTGCTCTTGCCGAATGTCAGCGGGCCACCGCGGCTGCCGCCGCCACCCTGCATTTGCCGCATAAAAAACATAAACACGGCGATGATGACCAGTATCGGGAAACTCGCTACCAGCAATTGGGTCCAGATTGACTGCTGCTCAGGTCGCTTACCGCGGAACTGAACGTCATGGGCTTGCATATCATCGATCAGTTTTTTGTCGACGATTTGTGGTTGGATGGTCTCGAAAGTGTCGCCGTTATACCGCACGCCTTTTATCACGGGGCCTTCGACCTCGACAGACTTCACCTGGCCGCGCTCCACCATATCAAGGAAGGCGGAATACTCTACCTCCTGGGTACTCTGATTAACGTCAAAGTTGCGGAAAACTGTCAACAATACCGCGGCTATGATCAACCACAGTAATAAATTCTTTCCCATATCGTTCATGGAATATCCTCTAGTTCCTACTCTGGCGCTTTCGCGCACAGTCTTGGGGTCATCACCTTACTATAGAACAGACCCTGCATAAAAATATCTACGCTAATAATCGATTCCCGGACTCAATCCGGCGACTTCAGCCTCAATATTGGCTATTTACCCGCTCTAAACCCAATGCCGACGACAAATATCTCCCGCGAGCGGTTGCGGGAGGATTTCGGTTTGAAGTTCGCCACTTTGCTAAATTTCGCCCTGAAACCATCACGAATTTGATCGATGCCCTCACCTTCAAAACACTTACAAACCAGGGCACCGCCAGGGCGCAAAACCTGATCCGCAAGATCCAGGGCGAGTTCAACCAAATAGACCGACTTTGGTTGATCAACCTGCTTCATACCACTCATATTTGGGGCCATATCCGAAATTACAAGGTCTACCGGCTGTTCATTGATCGCGGCGAGGATAGCCTCGAATGGCGCATCCTCGGTGAAATCACCATGAATAAAGTGAACCCCAGAGATGGGATCCATTGGCAAAATGTCTGAGGCGATGACTTTGCCCTTCTCACCCACACAGTTTACCGCCACCTGAGACCAGCCACCGGGTGCCGCACCAAGGTCCACGACGCATTGCCCCGCTTTCAGCAGATTAAACTTTTCCTTTATTTCCAATAACTTGTAAACAGCTCGTGAACGATAGCCTTCCGCACGGGCACGCTGGACGTACTCGTCGTCTTCATGTTCCTTGAGCCAACTGTGACTTGATTTGGATTTTTTCATGACTCGTGTAGAATCGCCGCCCCACTCCGGCAGTATGTCATCATGGTCGATAAAACACAGCAAAAGCGCTTCCGCGCCATAGGTCACCAATTAAACCCAATTGTTACCATTGGCGGTAACGGCTTTAGCGATTCCGTGGTGGCTGAGTTACAGCGCGCCCTTGAAGATCATGAACTGATCAAAGTTAAAATTCACGCGGAAGATCGCGAAGACCGGGCAGAAACCATCGCTGAAATGCTCAAACTGACCGAAGCTGAACTGATCCAGCGTATCGGCAATGTTGCCCTGATTTATCGCGCGGCAGCTAAGCCCAAGGCCAACAAGTCGAACATTTTGCGCTCGGGCATTCTTTAGTGTCCATTAAATGTGCCGCACTTCCTCGATTTCGTATTCGATCTCACCGCTGGGCGCATTAACCACCACGGCATCCCCTTCTGATTTGCCCACCAGTGCTCGTGCAATGGGCGAATAAACCGAGATCATGTTCTGTTTGATGTCAGCCTCGTCATCACCGACGATTTTGTAGACCACTTCTTCATCGGTCTCCACTTTGAGCAAATGCACGGTGACACCAAATATCACTTTGCCGCTGTGCGGAATTGTCGTGATGTCTATGACCTGGGCATTGGAAAGCTTGGCCGCAATTTCTGTGATGCGCCCTTCAATAAAGCCTTGCTCTTCCTTGGCGTACTGATACTCGGCATTCTCTCGCAAATCACCCTGCGCCAGGGCTTCAGAGATTTCGTTGACGATTCTAGGACGTTCGACTTGCTTGAGGTGGTCCAGCTCTTTTTTGAGCGCCGCTTCACCTGCAAGTGTCATGGGGATCTTATCCATAAAAAATGGCTACCAGTTGGGTAAATTACCGAATCAAATTGAGCTTCAAGTATGCACCACTGGGGCAAGCTCTGCATGCCTTGCAGTTGTTGGCGAACTCGAAGCCTTAAGAATAGTTTCTACAAATTAGCAGGGTCTAGCTTGTGCAAGTCCTGCAGACGATGTACCGCGAAGTCTTCGCCGTGCCGCACGGCTTCAATACAAGCCCTCGCGCCGGCCATGGTGGTGGCGTTGTAGACCTTGTGCTGCAAGGCCGTGCGACGAATCTCATAGGAGTCGGCAATGGCCTGCTTACCTTCAGTGGTATTGACGATTAAATCCACCTCATCGTTTTTCAACGCATCCACGATGTGAGGTCGGCCTTCGGCAACCTTGTTGACGAGCTTTACCTCGATACCCGCGGCTTGTAAGTGTTTGCCTGTACCTCGCGTGGCAATCAGCTCAAAGCCTAAC
>JBKAGC010000163.1:0-8299 GCA_046290215.1 Pseudomonadales bacterium
GGGTTTTGAACCACTGCTGCTGATCCCCATTGGTTTTGGTGGCTTGCTGAGTAACATCCCTGGCGTTGCCATTGCGGTAGATGGTGGTGTGCTCTATCAGTTTTATTCCATGGGTCTCGCCAGCGGCATTTTCCCCGTGGTGATCTTTATGGGTGTGGGGGCGATGACGGACTTTGGGCCGCTGCTGGCCAACCCCAAAACCTTATTCCTGGGTGCCGCGGCGCAGTTCGGTATTTTTGCCACATTGCTTGGTGCGATTGGTTTGAGCGCTCTTGGTGTTTTCGACTTTTCGATCAAAGAAGCTGCAGCGATCGGTATTATTGGCGGCGCTGATGGCCCAACCGCAATTTATGTGGCAACCCAATTGTCGCCGCATTTGCTCGGTGCGATTGCTGTAGCTGCCTACTCCTATATGGCCCTTGTGCCTTTAATTCAGCCACCAATTATGCGGCTCTTTACCACAGAAACAGAGCGTAAGATTGAGATGACGCAATTGCGGGAGGTCTCCAAGCGCGAGAAGATCTTCTTCCCCATTGTCTTGCTTATTCTTGTCGCCCTGGCAGTGCCCAGCGCGGCGCCATTATTAGGTATGTTTTGTTTTGGTAACTTGATGCGCGAATGTGGCGTGGTCGATCGGCTTACGGATACCACACAAAATGCCTTGATCAACATTACGACCATCTTTCTGGGTCTTGCCGTGGGCTCAAAGCTGCAAGCAGAACAGTTTTTGGTGGCTGAAACGCTGGGTATCTTGCTGCTTGGTATGGTGGCTTTCTGTGTTGGTACCGCCGCTGGCGTCTTAATGGCGAAGTTAATGAATGTTTTCTCAGCGCAGAAAATCAACCCATTAATTGGTGCGGCCGGCGTCTCGGCGGTGCCAATGGCCGCAAGAGTGGCCAATAAAGTGGGTCTTGAAGCGAACCCCCATAACTTCTTGTTGATGCACGCGATGGGGCCGAATGTGGCAGGTGTCATTGGGTCTGCCGTGGCGGCAGGTATCTTGATTATGTTTGCTTCTGGCTAGGTACGTAGCGTTACCAGTGTAAATAGTCCTGCCAATGGACCGTGAAGGTGAACTGTTCATCATTCACAGAGAAACCCAGCTTACTGGCCAGCAACTGTAAGTCTAACGACTGATCCAGGTCGCGCTGGTTATATTGGCGATCGCCTATTATGGGGTGGTCAATGCTGGCAAGGTGCCGACGTACCTGATGCTTACGGCCGGTCTTTATTTCTACCTGCACAATCGAACGTGCTTCTTGTTGCACCACTGGGATAACCAGGCTTAGCGCAGCTTTGCCATCGATGGGCAAGTCTATGGTGGCTTGTTCAAGGCAGCAGCCGGTAACTAACGCGTGATAATGCTTGCTCACCTGATGGGTTCGGAATTGCTCGGCCAAATGCGCGGCGGTCACTTTATTGTGGGCAACCACAATCAGGCCCGCGGTAAATCGATCCAGGCGATGCACAATATAAACAGCCGGTTGGTCGGACAATTGGGTTTCGATGCAGCGTTTTAATGACGTATGGTCGCAAAAGCGGCTGCCACTTATGGTCATACCTCGTGGTTTGATCCATACGGAAAAGTTGTCGTCTTTGTGGACGGTCTTAAGGGTAGGCGGCGTTTCGCGCAGTAATTCTGGTGCGTAGTTTAAAGTGAGTTGATCCGCTGGTTTTAACTGAGTATTGCGGCGAATTCTTGAAGATTTGCCGTCTCGTTCTAGCCAAACTGCACCGGCATTCATGGCTTTTTTTACCTGACTGTTGGATAAGCCAGAGCTATCCGCTAGTAGCGCAGCAACGCCGGCAGTGGCGTTGTCCTTGCTAACGGAGACTTGAAAGGTATCGGATTTACTCAAGGTCACTGCCTGATAGAGCTACAAGCCATTATGGCTCAGGTTGGGTTCGCCGGCGGATATCATCCTTTGATCACGTGCAGTATAACGTTTGCTAGAGGCTAACGCTGAGTCGGCGTTGGCTTGCTGAGGCGATGACTTGACACCCAAAAGCCATGTTTGTAGGTTAGGCCACCATTTTGGTTTGAGAAGACACCTATGCAAGAACACCTGAAGTTTTACATTAACGGCGAATGGGTCGACCCCGTAAAGCCAGCCACTTTGGATGTGATCAATCCAACCACTGAAGAACCTTTTGCGAGAATTAGCATGGGTAGCGAAGCAGACGTGAATAACGCGGTTGCTGCTGCCAAAGCTGCATTTGATAGCTTCTCGCGCACCACGGTTGCTGAACGCGTTGAGTTGTTCGGTGCCATCCTTGGCGAATACGACAAACGCAAGGGTGATATTGCCCAGGTGATTTCCACAGAAATGGGCGCGCCTATCTGGCTATCGAATGCCGCTCAAGCCGCCATGGGTCTTGCCCACTTCGGCACAACCATGGAAATCCTGAAGAATTTCCAGTGGGAAGAGAAGAAAGGGAACTACTTACTGCGCCGCGAACCAGTTGGTGTGTGTGGCCTGATTACACCGTGGAACTGGCCGATTAACCAGATCGCTTGTAAGGTTGCGCCGGCATTAGCTGCAGGTTGCACGATGGTGTTAAAGCCAAGTGAAGTGGCGCCAATCAACGCCATTATCCTTGCAGAAGTTTTAGATGCTGCTGGCGTACCTAAAGGCGTATTTAACCTGGTGAACGGCGACGGCATCAGTGTTGGCGACACCATGTCCAAGCACCCTGATATCCACATGATGTCGTTTACTGGTTCAACTCGCGCTGGTATTGCCGTGGCGAAGTCCTCTGCCGACACCGTCAAGCGCGTGGCTCAAGAATTAGGTGGGAAGAGCGCTAACATCGTTCTAGAAGATGCCGACCTAACCGCAGCTGTATCTGGCGGCGTTTCCCAGTGTTTTATGAACTCTGGCCAATCCTGTAATGCGCCTACGCGAATGCTAGTGCCCGCAGCGAAGCATGATGAAGCGCTGCAGATTGCGAAAGCTACTGCTGAAGGCATTAAGCCTGGCGATCCGTTTGCTGAAGGCACCACTATTGGTCCTGTGGTGAGCGAAGTTCAATTCGATAAGATTCAAGCCTTGATTCAGAAAGGTATCGATGAAGGTGCCGAACTGGTAGCTGGCGGTACTGGTCGTCCGGACGGCTTGAATGTGGGTTACTTTGTGAAGCCAACGGTATTCGGTAACGTCAGCAACGATATGACCATTGCCCAGGAAGAAATTTTTGGCCCAGTGTTGTCCATCTTGCCTTACGAAACTGAAGAGCAAGCCATTGAGATTGCTAACGATACGCCTTATGGCCTATCCGGGTACGTGCAATCTAGTAACGTTGAGCATGCCGCTGAAGTGGCCGCGCAAATGCGTACTGGTAACGTTCACATTAATGGTCAGGGACCGGACTTCGGGGCGCCGTTTGGCGGCTACAAGCAGTCTGGTAACGGCCGTGAATGGGGCGAGCTAGGTTTCGAGGAATTCCTGGAAACTAAAGCCGTGTTTATTCCTGCGGCGTAAATCAGTCCCACTGAATCGACTGAAATAAAAAAGCCCCGGCGTTTTGCACCGGGGCTTTTTTTTGCCTGACTTAAAGTATTTACCAGGTGTCGACGATTCGCTTGCGGCCTTCACGGGGCACTGGCTTAGGTGCAGACTTTAATCCCGCTAGTATCCATTTGCGCGATTCTGCGGGATCAATGACATCGTCAATTTCAAACGCGGTGGCATAATTCACCGCCTTGCCACGCTCGTACATTAAATCCACACGTTTCTCGAATGCCGCTTGGCGTTCCTCTGGGTCCTCAATGGCTTCAAGTTCCTTACGGTAGCCAAGTTTCACAGCGCCCTCGAGACCCATGCCGCCGAACTCACCGGTGGGCCAGGTCACAGTAAACACCGATGCTTTAAATCCGCCGCCAGCCATAGCCTGGGCGCCAAGTCCGTAGCCTTTGCGCAGCACAATGGTTAAGAACGGTACAGAAAGATTCGCGCCTACCACAAACATACGCGCCGCATGGCGAACTAACGCGGTTTTTTCTACTTCCGGCCCCACCATAATGCCCGGTGTGTCGCACAAGCTGACCACGGGGATATCAAAGGCATCACAAAGTTGTAAGAACCTTGCTGCCTTATCAGCACCGTCAGAATCAATCGCCCCGGAAAGGTAAGCCGGATTATTGGCAACCAGCCCAATCGGCCGACCCTCGATGCGAGCAAAAGCAGTGATCATGCCAAGGCCAAAATCTTTGCGAAGTTCCAGCAGCGAGTCTGTATCCACTAACTGTTCAATTAAGCTGCGGATATCATAAATTCGTAAACGGTTTTCGGGGATAGCGTGACGCAAGGTTCTCTGGTCAGCACAAGACCAATCACTAATAGGCCCCTGGAAGTAAGACAGATACTGCTTCGCCACTTGCATGGCTTCAGCTTCATCTTTTACAACAATATCGACAACGCCGTTGGGGACTTGCACGTCCATGGGGCCCACCTGGTCCGGTGTGAAAATACCCAGGCCGCCACCTTCAATCATTGCCGGGCCACCCATACCAATGTTGCTATCCTCGGTGGCAATCACCACATCGCTAGCACCCAATAGAGCCGCGTTGCCAGCAAAGCAGCGGCCCGTGGTGATGCCAATTCTAGGCACTAAGCCGGAAAGCTCTCCCCAGAGTTGAAATGCCAGACAGTCGAGACCAGCAATGCCCGCGCCGTCGGTATCACCCGGGCGGCCACCGCCACCCTCAGCGATTAACACCACCGGTAGCTTTAACTGTTCCGCCAGTTCAAACATGCGGTCTTTCTTACGGTGGTTTTGTAAACCCTGGGTACCGGCAAGCACCATATAGTCGTAGGACATCACCACACATTGTGTGTCTTGGTCGGGAAACAGTGCGCCGTTGACGCTGGCGATGCCAGTGACCATGCCGTCACCCGGGGTGTTTTGCATCAGATCTTCGACGCTGCGGCGACGACGCTGGGCGGCAATGGTCAAACTGCCGTACTCCACCATGGAGTCTGGATCAATCAGGTCAGCAAGGTTCTCTCGCACTGTGCGGTGGTTAGTTTTGTGGCGTTTTGCTACTGCTTCAGGTCGCGCTTCATCTGAGCCGTAATGATGTCGCTCCAGAGCCTCGGCAAGGTCTGGACGAATATAATCTAGATCTACCGCAGTAGTGGTTTGTTCCTGCGCCTCAGTTGAATCGTCTAAGTCGAGAGCGATTAAGGCAAATTCCTCATCCACCGTATCGCCCACGGCTGCGTTGATCGCGGTAATGGTGCCGCCACCTGGCGCTTCCAAAACATGTTCCATTTTCATGGCTTCCATCACGGCCAGAGTTTGACCGGCGGTGACCCGATCCCCCACACTGACATCAAGCTCAATCACCGTACCCTGTAACGGCGTATGAATACCCTGGCTAGATTCTGGGATGGTGGCTTCAAGGGTAGTGGCTGTTGCTGCCGCGTTATTGAGTACTGCGAGCGGATCTTTGCTTCCGCTTGCTTGAGTATCGTCGGTAGCAAAATCCTGAAGATGGTCATCCACGTACCGGGTATAAATTTCGTTGTTTTGGAAATCCGGGCTGGCAATGAGCTGCTTTAAGAAATGGATGTTGGTGGCGAAACCCTCAATATGGAAGGTTTCCAGGGCTCTTGCGGTTTTCTTGATGGCCGTGCTGTAGCCGTGCTCGGAATGAACGATTAGTTTCGCCAGCAAGGAATCGAATCGATTTGAGGTTTGATAACCCGTAGTGGCGAAGTGGTCTGTTCGAATACCTTTGCCAGTAGGGGCCTCGAAGCGCGTTATGGTGCCGCCGGTGGGTTTGAAGCGGCCTTTCTTGCCCAGGGTTTCCATATTGATGCGACACTGAATCGCGTAACCGTTGGTTGTACCTGGCCAATTTACATCTGCTAACGGTTCACCCATGGCTAGACGAATTTGTAATTGCACGAGATCAATACCCGTCACCGCCTCGGTAACGGTATGTTCTACCTGGAGGCGCGGATTGGCCTCGATAAAATAAAAGTTGTCAGGGTTATCCACTTCAACCAGGAATTCAAACGTTCCCAGGCTCTGGTATTTGGCGCTGCTGGCCATGCGCACGGCTGCCTCAACCAATTTGTCCCTTTGTGCAGCGCTAAGGCTGGGGCTTGGTGCCACTTCAATGATTTTCTGGTGGCTGCGCTGAATCGTGCATTCTCGCTCCCATAGGTGTTTCACGGTATTGCCGTCACCGACAATCTGCACTTCCACGTGGCGGGCTTTTGGCACAAATTGTTCTAAATAAACCCGTTCATCACCGAAGCTGCTTTTTGCCTCGGCCTGGGCGCGAGAGATAAGTTCTGATAATTCCTGATCGGCAGTGATGAGTCGCATACCGCGGCCGCCACCACCAGAAATGGCTTTAATGATCGCTTGGTTGCCTTCAGGCAGGGTCTTCAAAAAGGCCTCCGCGCTGGCGAGATCAAGATCGCCCTCGGTACCAGCCAGGAGCGGTACCCCGCACTGTTTTGCTAGAGCTCTGGCGGTTGCCTTATCGCCGAAGGTGCTTAACTGTTCTGGTGTGGGCCCGATAAAAACAAGACCTGCGGCGGCGCAGCGAGCAGCAAATTCGCTTTGTTCAGAGAGAAAGCCATAACCCGGATGAATTGCGTCGCAACCAGCGGCGGCGGCTATGACTGCGTTAATGTCCAGATAGGCCGCGGCACCAGCGCCCGGTAGGGCAATTGCTTGATCCGCCAGTTGGTGATGTGTGGAGGTCGCGTCGTCAGTGGAGTAAATGGCTACTGCTTCGAGCCCCATTTCTTGAACCGCGCTAATCAAGCGAACGGCTATTTCACCGCGATTCGCAATCAGGATTTTTTTCATGAACAATACTCAACCGCCGAAAGAACCGGCATTATCACGATAATGGATTTCTTAAAGCAAGTTGCGGCCAGTTGGCCAATTTCATAGGGAGTTGTCAGTTGCCTAGTGCATATTTGAATGGTGAATGGCTTGCCGTTGCAGACGCCAAAGTCTCAGTATTGGATCGGGGCTTTTTGTTTGGTGACGGCGTGTATGAGGTGATACCAGTATACGAGGGTAAGTTGTTTTGCCTGGATCGCCATATTAGCCGCTTTCTTAATAGTCTTGCCGAGGTCTACATGGATAGCCCTCTGGATGCAGCGGGCTGGGCCAGTCTGTTACAAACCGCGGTAGAGAAAAGTGGTGACGACACCGCTGCGCTTTATCTACAAATGACCCGGGGAGCGGATGCCGCTCGTAGTTTTGTTTACCCAGCGGTGCCAAAGCCGACTATATTTATCATGGTAAACCCCGCGCCTAACTTAAAGCGCGGCAATGTCACCCCGCTCAATTTAGTGACGCTAGAAGATTTCCGTTGGGATAGGGGGCATATTAAAACCACTAGCCTGATTGCGGCTGGTATTTTAAAGAATCAGGCGATTGCGGCTGGGGCAGATGATGCAGCGTTGTTTAAGGATGGCAAAGTGACGGAAGCCAGCTCGGCCAATTTGTTTGCCGTGCAAAATGGTGTGGTCGTGACACCACCGAAAAGCACTCGGTTGTTGCACGGCATTACGCGGGACTTTTTGATAGAGCTGGCGCAGCAAAACGATATACCGGTTGAAGAGCGGGAAATTACCGTAGAGGAACTAAAACAAGCGGATGAAGTGTTTATTACTAGTTCCACTATGGAAGCCTGGCCGGTTGGGCGCATTGACGATAAGCCCGTGGGTAATGGCGCCCCAGGAGTTATCTGGCAAAAACTGGATGCGCTCTTTCAGCAGCACAAGGTGATGTAACTTGACCAGTTGGAGGCAAAGTTGTCGGCTGGGCCTGGGCTGTTTGATGACAGCTCTGTTGGTGCCGCTTGGCTTTGCCGAGACTGACAATCCTGGTGCGATTCCGCGCAACGTCCAGTTCGCGAATCTAAGTTCCGATGACGGCATCTCCAGTGAGTTCGTGCACGATATTGCCCAGGACGAAGTGGGTTACATCTGGTTTGCAACCCAGTCCGGCTTAAATCGCTATGATGGTTTTAAAACGAAGGTGTATGAGCAGCAGTCTGACGACTTCAATACCCTTAGCCACAATTTTATCTGGGACCTGTACAAGGCGCAGGATGGCACCTTCTGGGTGGGTACTGAGCGCGGCGTTAACCTGTACTCTGAGGGTATTGATCAATTTGTTCGTGAACCTTTTGCCGGTTTGAATCTAGCGGATTACCGAATCCGCAAGATTGCCCAGGACAAGCGGGGCAGGTTTTGGTTTGGCACCCTCGGAGATGGCTTGCTACGAGTTGATCCCACAACCAATAGCCTGACCCAATATA
>JBKAGC010000164.1:0-8243 GCA_046290215.1 Pseudomonadales bacterium
GCTGCGCCAAACCGCGGCTTGGCAGTCCGTCGATAGGACGTTTCCGGGCTTGGGAAAGGAGTTTATGCCGAACCTCGATGAAGGCTCCTTCCTCTATATGCCGACGACCATGCCTCATGCTTCAATCGGCGAGGCTCAGGATGTGCTGCAAATACTGGATGAAGCGATTGAGTCTATTCCTGAAATCAGCTCTGCAGTAGGCAAGCTAGGTCGCGCAGACACACCTCTCGATCCCGCACCTATTTCTATGTTTGAGACAGTCATCAACTATCACCCCGAGTATCGAACCGATGAGAACGGACGCATTATGAGGTTCGCTTACGATGACGAAGCGGAGATTTTCGAACGCGACGCAGGCGGCGAGCTCATCCTCGATGAGGATGGGCAGCCTTTCCGAAATTGGCGCGATCACATTACCTCTACCGATGATATCTGGCGGGAGATCATTGAGGCTGCCGATCTTCCAGGCACTACCTCAGCGCCAAAACTTCAGCCAATCGCAGCGCGTATCGTCATGCTGCAAAGTGGCATGCGAGCGCCTATGGGAATCAAAGTCAAAGGGCCAGATTTAGAAACGATCGAGGAGGTCGCTCTGCAGCTGGAATTGCTGCTCAAGCAAGTTCCCGGCATTGAAGCGAACACCGTCACCGCTGATCGATTGGTTGGTAAGCCTTATCTAGAAATCGATCTAAACAGAGAGGCACTTGCGCGCTATGGTTTGCATATCGAGGATGCGCAGCAGGTGATTGAGGTCGCCGTTGGCGGCAAACGCATCACTAGTACGATCGAGGGAAGAGAGCGGTATCCCGTGCGCGTAAGGTACTTCCGCGAGTTGCGTGATACGCCTGAAGGGCTTGAAGACATCCTGGTGCCCACACCAACCGGGGCGCAAATACCCCTTGGACAGCTGGCCGAGATCCGCTACATAAAAGGGCCACAAGCCATCAAGAGTGAGGATACTTTTTTGATCGGCTACGTGGTGTTCGACAAACTCGCTGAAATGGCGGAGGTAGATGTCGTTGAAGAAGCGCAGGCGTTCTTGCAAGCAAAGCTCAATAGCGGAGAATTTAGTCTTCCTGCTGGCGTGAGCTATACCTTTGCCGGTAACTACGAAAATCAGATACGTGCACAACAAACACTCTCAGTCGTGCTGCCCATCGCGTTGCTCGTTATTTTCCTGATTCTTTATCTTCAATTTGCGTCGGTGGCGACCACGCTGATCGTCTTCAGCGGAATTGCCGTTGCCTGGGCGGGTGGCTTTCTCGTGATTTGGATGTATGGTCAGAGCAGCTTCATGGACGTCTCCGTGTTGGGAGCAAATCTTCGAGAGATGTTCCAAGTGAGTCCTATCAATATGAGTGTGGCAATCTGGGTTGGATTCCTGGCGCTATTTGGTATAGCCACGGATAACGGTGTGGTCACAGCCACTTACTTAGATCAAACGCTTGCCAGAACGCCTGCGACAAACAAAGCGGACATCAGGGCCCTTGTTGTCGAAGGTGCGACTCGGCGCATTCGACCGGCGCTTATGACAACTGCAACGACGTTGATCGCACTCATCCCTGTCTTGACCTCGGACGGGCGCGGGTCCGATATTATGGTACCCATGGCCATTCCGTCATTTGGAGGCATGTTAGTCGCAGTGATCACCACGCTTCTAGTACCGGTGCTTTACTGTGCAGTGCGAGAGAGGACTAAGTTCGCGTAACCGAATTGAGAAAGGTAACTGTGCAATCAGTTGCAACACTCTGTATGCCCTTCGATAAGCTCCTATATTACCTCGAACCAAATTGGCTCTTGTGTAGTTTTCACAATGACGTTGCTCGCAAAGCTAGAATTCCAGAGGACAACGAATATGACAAGATGCGACGCTCCGATTAGAACAAGTGAATTCAAAATCTTTCTTGCTCTGAGCTAGAAGCCATTCATTGCTAGGACCGCCTTAACGCAGATCCATCAATACACTCATGAATCATCTCGCTACAAACTTCATCGACTCCATACGCAGGAATCATATCTACCAACAATATGTAAACCGTACTAACAAAATAATGCATACCCCAAGAAGACAAACCGTGCGATCGTTTGTAGGTGCTGAAGGCTTCCCATGAGTCATGGCTTAAACTCGCGAGTCGAAAGCCATCCTTAAAATCTTCTGGTAGAAAGTGACCTGTGGAAACGGGGTAAAACCCCTCTTTCGAGCGGTAAGATAAGAGCGGTTGTTCACGAGGATGGGGATTTATCAGGGGTTTGGGATGCCTTGGATAGTGTTTCTGCTAAAACCGGCTCACAAGAAGCAAAGCGAAATCGCGAAATAGACGAACAACTGAAAAGCTCCTCGATCTGGAGCATCATCGATAAACTACGCGTTGATTGCACAGACATTTTCTATTGGTCCCAACTTGGAAGCTCCATCGGTCAAGAGCCGAGAGAACACTCAAACCTATTGACGGTTATCGGAGACACCGAAAAGATACGAAAAGCCATCTTTGAATTGATGGATCTCCCGAGACTTTCCGAAATCTCTACAGCTGTCCCTAAGCCAGAAATCAACTTGTCGTATTGGGATGGCGACAAAGAAATCTCGTTCGAAAAAGCTTCCGAGGGACAACGGGCAGCTGCATTACTTTTCATGCTCCTAGAGCAAGAAGGGGGCCCACTGATTATTGACCAACCAGAAGGCGATTTAGATAACAAAATAATAACTGACCTAACTAAAAAGCTTCACCATTCCAAGTCAAAGCGACAGGTGGTATTTGCAAGCCACAATGCAAACATTGTTGTTAACGGAGCCTCTGAACTCGTTGCTTACATCGAGGTTAATCAAAATGGCGAAAGGTGTTTTGAAGAAGCTGGCGCAATCGATGATCCAAACATCTGCAAAAACATCACACTGACGATGGAAGGCGGTGAAAGGGCATTTCTGGACAGAAAAGACAAGTATGGATACTGAGTACCGTCATCAAACAAAGTACAGATCAATCGCAAAAACCTAATTCATTACAGCTACGTTTGTTGACTCATATTTAGAGCTAGAAGTGGCCTAAAGCTAATACAAACAGTGGATCCTGAAGGAACATCTAACCGCGTACGTTCCGATTGCGAAGCCGATGTAATGGCCCTTTGGGTTATCAATCCTACAGCGTCGCCGGACCTATTTACGACGGGGCCGCACTAGCACCAGAATGCATACCGTTATCCACATAAAACACGTCACACTCTATTGCACGAGAACCTGAAGCGATTATTCTCCGAATGTTACCGACAACTCCGCGTTTAATCATGGGCCCAGTCATGTCAGCTTGATAACCCATATCCATTGCCTTAAAAAAGTCAGAAGCTCCGTTGATAGCGCCTTGCAGCTTGTCTTGTATGCCAAATGGCACATCCAGTTCATCGGAATACCCAGCTAGAAAAACCTCTTCACCAAGCACCGGACCACTTGTATGTGCGTTAAGAAACGGAATCCCACTAGATTCTGAAGTTGGGATCAGAATAGCTAAATCAAGCTGAATATCATCGCTGAAGCCTTCTACAGTGATCGTGATACAACTGATTACAACCTTGTATTCAACAAGAGGCTTACCAGGAAACTTTGCAAAATAAGTTACAGCTGGATCATCTGCATCTTCTGCACGAATGGGAAAACGCCCAGTCACCACGTGACCAGCTGTAATTATCTCCCCAGACTCTAGAAAACAGAAGCCAGTTCCCATGCTGATAACTTCGTCGTCCAAAACAACGGTTATTACGCAACAAGTTTCTGATATTGAACCGTAAAGTTTTGAAAGCATCTTCAATATACCTAGTCGTTAAGCATGTGCCGAAGTGAAAGAAAGATACTTGAAACTTGCAGTAACTATTTGCGAGTTTCAATGCGGTATGGCCCAAGGATCAACCGCAAGATAGCTTATAGCTTTAAAATTCTCGTATAGTTTCCGGATTTGGCGGAGAGTTTCTCGATTTGGACGACATTCTTTCCAAATTTGGCGAGCCGACCACAATTCTTAGATTCTCGATTTGCCGACCCCTGCATGATTTCGCATAATCTATATTATGTTAAATTATGGAATTGACCTTGCCAGGCTCTGATGCGGGTGCTGTGATGATTGGCGGCTGTACTTTCTTTCGCCACTGCCTCGGTATAGTCTCTATTGAAGAATTAAAATTAGTTGCTGAACCTTGCTCGATACCAAATCCTTCCTGAGCACTCTACTGCTCACTGCTACATTTTTATCTCCGGCTGTTATCAACGCAGAAACGCCCACCACCAGTTATCAGGTAAACGGCATCCAGGGTGACGCTGAAATCCTGGTTGACCAATGGGGCGTGCCGCACATTTATGCGAATCATCACTACGACGCGTTTTTTGTTCAGGGCTTCAACGCCGCTCGGGATCGACTGTGGCAAATTGATTTGTGGCGCCGTCGTGGCCTGGGCGAACTCTCCGAGGTGCTGGGCAGTAACTTTGTTGAACAAGACAAAGCCGCTCGTTTGTTTTTGTATCGCGGCAGTATGTTCCGTGAATGGCTGGCCTACGGCTCTGACGCCAAACAAATCGCTCAATCTTTTACCGCCGGGATCAATGCCTACTTAGATTTGATTGATCAGCAGCAAATCGAATTGCCCCCTGAATTTGCGATTTTGGACTACAAACCCGCGAAATGGCGCGCAGAGGATGTGGTGAGAATCCGCAGTAACGGTTTGTGGCGAAACGTGATTAATGAAGTCCATCGGGCCAACGTGGTGTGCAAGTTTGGTAAAGATGCTGATGCTCTGCGGCGTAAGCTGTCGCCAGACTGGGAGCTTAAAATGCCAGCAGGGTTAGACCCTTGCCTCGTACCCTATGATGCCGTGAAGTTATACGCCCTCGCCCAGTCTCCCGTGGATTTTTCCCGGGTCAATCATCTGGAAGGCGCAAAAGCTGTGGATTTTGCCGCAGCATTTGCCCAATTGGACGACAAAAACATTGATGCTGGCAGCAATAACTGGGCAATTGCCCCGGAATTCACTAATACCGGGAGGCCGATCCTGGCCAATGATCCACACCGTGGTCATGCTGTGCCTTCCTTGCGCTATGCCGCCCATCTGGTTGCGCCGGGCCTTAATGTGATCGGCGCTGGCGAACCTGCCTTACCCGGTATTTCCATTGGTCATAATGAGCGCATTGCTTTTGGTTTGACCATTTTTTCTATCGATCAGGAAGATCTGGTGGTTTACGAGACCAAGGGTGATCAAATTCGTTACCGGGATGAGTGGCGTCCGCTACGTAAAGTCACTGAAACCATCAAAGTCCGGGATGGTGAGCCGGTGACCATGGATTTGCTGTTCAGCCACGATGGCCCAGTTATCCACCGGGATGAAAAGAACGATCTGGCATTTGCGGTCCGTGCCGCCTGGCTAGAACCGGGTATGGCGCCCTACTTTGGTTCCGTTGAGTACATGCGAGCCGACAACTGGCATGAGTTTCTTGGCGCTATGAACCGCTGGGGAGCACCTTCTGAAAACCAGGTGTACGCTGATGTGGATGGCAATATTGGCTACAAACCTGCTGGTTTAACGCCAATCCGCAACAATTACGATGGCCTGCTACCCATTCCCGGCGATGGCCGCTACGAATGGCACGGCTTTTACGATATGGATCAGTTGCCCGTGCAGTACAACCCTGAAAGTGGTTTTGTGGCAACGGCCAATGCCATGAGTTTGCCAGAAGATTATCCTTATGAGGAAAAGATCATTGGTTTCGAATGGGCTGATCCCTGGCGTATTCAGAGGATTCGCGAGGTGTTGAACAGCGATGCCAAGCACACGCTGGAGGATTCCGTACAACTGCAGCGCGACTATGTTTCCCTGCCGGCCCGGCAGGTGCTTGGCGAGCTTGATATCAACGCCCTGCCCGCATTGGCACAACAGTTTTTTTCTTCCTGGGATTATCAGTTAGCACCAGACTCAGGCGCTGCTGCGTTGTTTGAAGTCTGGTTTAACATCTACTTACTACCGGCTCTGTACAAAGATGCCACGGGCATTGTTGATGCTGCGGCGGTGGGACGCGTGAGTAAAGAAACCATGATTGAGCATTTTCAGCAGATGCCCGCTGAGCAACGACAGGAACTTGCCGCGGCAACTTTGCGCTCAAGTATCATCCAATTATCCGCCATGCTGGATGGCGAGCCAGATAGCTGGCAATGGGGAGATTTGCACCAGGTGAAGTTCCAGCATCCACTTTACGCTTATGCCCCGGACGAGCTCAGAGAAAAAATGCATATTGCACCCAGGCCCAAAGGTGGCTCAGCAGATACACCCAACGCCGCCCGGTATCGCCAGGACTTTTCCGTTGCCACTGGTGCTTCCTGGCGTATGGTGGTGGATGTGGGTAACTGGGATGCTGCCGTCATGACCAATGCACCCGGCCAATCAGGCGATCCAAGCAGTCAGCACTATGCCGACATGGTGGATAACTGGGTCAGTGATGGCCACATGCCTCTCTTATATAGTCGTGAGAAAATCGAACAACATACCACGCAGATTATTAGACTGACGCCAGACCGCAGTGATTGATTTTAGCAAGATATTCTTAAACGCGCGGCCAATGCTGGATGTCCGGGCACCGGTTGAATTTGCCAACGGTGCGTTTCCCAGTGCCACCAACATCCCCATTCTTGATGATGAGCAACGCCACCAGGTGGGTATCTGTTACATGGAGCAAGGCGCTGTGGCCGCGGAGGAACTTGGCCACGAGTTGGTGGGGGACGATAAGGCGAAATTGCTAGAACGTTGGCAAGGGTTTATTGCCGACCACCCTGACGCGGTACTGTACTGTGCCCGGGGTGGTCGACGTTCTCAGCTTGCAGCTCTATGGCTTGAGCAAGCTGGCACTAAAATTCAGAGAATCCCCGGCGGCTATAAGGCGCTACGTAACTTTCTCCTCCAGCAGGTAGAAAACCCTCCGCCTATTGTGCTGCTCTCTGGCAAAACCGGCGTTGGCAAAACCGAATTGTTACCCAGAATTAAAAATGCCGTGGATCTCGAGGGTCTCGCGAATCACCGCGGTTCTGCGTTTGGCGCCTACCGCACACCACAACCCGCACAAATAGATTTTGAGAACGCCCTCGCGGTGGCATTTTTGCGCCAACCCGAGTTTGTTGTCCTGGAGGATGAAAGTCGCCTGATCGGCAAAATCAACTTGCCTGTGCCGCTGCAAGCCGCCATGAAGGAAGCACCGATTTGTCTGCTCGAAGATACGCTCGAGAATCGCGTTTGGCGTATACAACGGGAGTATGTGGAGCTACCTCTTGAAACCACCTCACCTCAGGAAGTACTAGCCAGTTTGCTAGGCTCCGTTGATGCGATTAAGAATCGTCTGGGGGGCGTGCGCCATAAGGCGTTGGTTAGTGATTTAATCGAAGCGTTTCGTGCTCAAGAGCAGAACGACACATCACAGCATGCCATCTGGATCGAAAAGCTGCTGACGGAATATTATGACCCGATGTATGAGTATCAGCTCGATAAAAAACGCCAGCGTATCGTCGAGACCCTGCACTGGCGGGATTTGAGCGAGGCGCAAACGTTAGACTTAAGCCCGCATACTGCCAAGGTTCTGTAGCTGCTCGTAAAATGCTGGCTTTTCCGTATTGAATGCGATTTCAATATCTTCCACCGATAGCGGCTTACTGAACATGTAGCCTTGCAATAGGTCGCAATGAGTACCTTCAAAAAACGCTAGCTGTTCAAGGGTTTCAATGCCCTCGGCAACATTAAACAATCCCAGTTTCGATGACATCACCAGGATCGCCTGGATGATGGACTCGGTGGACTCATTTTGGCCAATATCGATAACAAAACTGCGATCAATTTTGATGCAATCAATGGGTAACTTCTTTAAGTAACTCAATGATGAATACCCGGTGCCAAAGTCATCAATGCTGACCTTTACGCCCAGGTCATGAATCTTGTTCAGAATGTTGATGGCTTCTTCTGGATCTTCCATCACAGAGGATTCGGTAATCTCAATTTCGAGCTTTTCTACATCCAGCTCCGAGTACGCGAGGCTTGATGCTACTCGCCCGGCAAAACCCTGGTCCGATAGCTGTTTGGTGGAAACGTTGACGGCAACGCTACAGTCCTGCATTTGCGGATAACGCTTTTGCCAGTCGGCCATTTGCTGGCAGGCTTTGCGTAGTACCCAATCACCAATCTTCGCGATCAAGCCACACTCTTCTGCAATGGGAATGTAAACCTGCGCA
>JBKAGC010000165.1:0-8195 GCA_046290215.1 Pseudomonadales bacterium
GTTAGGTCTAGCGTTCCAGGGTCAGGGCCAATTAGACGCAGCATTTGAAAAGTACCGCCGTTGTCCAAAGGATGACTCAACCTTTGATCTGGTTTACAACCTAGGTCTTGATTATGAGCGGAAGCGGCAGTTCAACAAGGCCCAGGCCACTTATGAATTTATAGCGGAGACCAGGGCAGACTTCCGCGACATAGAAAAACGCATCAAGCGCTGCGAGGCCATGGAAGACGCGGTGTTAATGGGCGGCACCGGCCAGGGTCTGCTTGGTGGTACGATCATCAACGATGATGGCAGCGTCGAGAAACCGATGCTGGGCCGTTACCAGGTAGAAAAAGAACTGGGGCAAGGTGCCATGGGGGTCGTTTACCTGGGGCTGGATCCGAAAATCAACCGTCAGGTGGCGATTAAAACCATGGCGCTCTCCAGTG
This sequence comes from Pseudomonadales bacterium, assembly GCA_046290215.1. GTDB lineage: Bacteria > Pseudomonadota > Gammaproteobacteria > Pseudomonadales > Azotimanducaceae > JAHRVQ01. Next base: position 429 of record JBKAGC010000165.1, read on the forward strand.
AGTTTGATGAGTCGGAACTTGCTGATGTGAAAGAGCGTTTCTTCCGCGAGGCGGAGTCTGCCGGACGATTAAATCATGCAGGCATTGTTGCCATCTACGATGCCGGAGAAGAGAGCGATCTAGCCTATATCGCAATGGAACTATTGAAAGGTTATGATTTGGATCGTCATATTAAGGCTGATGAGCTCTTGCCAATCACTCAGGTGCTAAGAATCGGCATTGAGTGCGCAGAGGCGTTAGACTACGCCCATGCCCAACAAGTGGTGCACAGAGACATTAAACCGTCCAACATCATGTATGACCCCGACACAGGCTCGGTGAAAATTACAGATTTTGGCATCGCTCGGATTACAGATTCGAGTAAAACCAGGACCGGAACAGTATTGGGTACACCAAATTACATGTCACCAGAACAATGTATGGGCAAGAAAGTTGATGGCCGCGCCGACTTGTTTTCCCTGGGTGTTGTTTTGTATCAAATGTGCTCCGGCGAATTGCCTTTCAAAGGTGAGTCCATGGCAACGCTGATGTACTCTATTGTTAACGACCCAGCCATTGATATAAAGAAGGTGCAACCTGATATTCCGCCAGTGGTACGTAAAGTGATTCACAACGCCATTGGCAAAAAACCAGAAAAACGCTACCAATCGGGTAAAAAGCTCGCCGCGCATTTGCGGGTCTGTCTGGAACGCTTAGAACCACAAACCGGGGAAGTAGATGAGCCTTAGGGGAAAGATTGAAATCATCTGCCAGACCGATGTTGGCCAGGTCCGTGATCACAATGAAGATTATGTCAGCAGTGACGACCGCATTGGCCTCGCGATCCTCGCGGATGGAATGGGCGGTCTAAACGCTGGCGAGGTGGCGAGCTCCATGAGTGTGCATTTGCTGATGGAAGAACTGAGTGCCTACATCGCCGGTGAATCGGAGATTGAGCATGAGTTAGAAGACAACGGCTTGCCGCTTAAGGCCCGCGTCCTTGAGAAAGCCATTGTTAAAGCCAACAGCGCCGTGTTCCATGTTTCGCAAACCCAGCCTCATTGCGAGGGGATGGGCACGACGATCATTGCCAGCATGTTCTACGACAATAAAGTCGCCATTGGTCATATTGGCGATTCCCGTGTTTATCGTTTCCGCGACGATAAGTTAGAACAGGTCACCAAAGATCACAGTTTTGTTCAGGAGTTGATTGACAAAGGCCTTTATACAGAAGCCGAGGCACGTGCTTCCACCAAGAAGAACGTCGTCACAAAAGCCCTTGGAGTGTCACCGAAAGTCGAGCCCGAGGTCCATGAACACAAGGTCAAAGTGGGGGATATCTTGCTGATGTGCTCTGATGGGTTAACGGATCTGGTTTCTGATGAAGATATCGAGAAGACCTTCCAAACCTTGTCAGATAACCTCGCGGCGACCGCCAATCAATTGGTTGAGTTAGCCAATGCTTCTGGTGGGCGCGATAATATTTCGGTGATTCTAGCGCGTGTTAAAAAGCCTTATCCTGATGGCCAGGGATTGCTGCAACGTGTTGTGGATTGGTTTGAGTGAGCGCTGAGGAATCCAGGTAATGTCCGTCAAGGTCATTTTGATAAAAGACAAGCCGATTGCCCAATTCCAAATTGAGCGTGATATCACGTCTATAGGACGCCGCTCAGAGTGTGATATTTCCATTAAAGACCCAGCCGTCAGCGGCAGTCATGCGCAAATCCAGAAGTTGGGTAAGAACTACGTGATCGAGGACCTCGGCAGTACCAATGGTGTTGTCTACAACGGTCGTAAGGTCAAACAGCAAATTCTCCGCAATAATGATGTGGTCAAGATTGGCGAGCACGAGTTGAAGTTTCTGATTGCAGTGACGGCGCCTGCTGCGAGCAATGCACGAGCGCCTGCCGTCGCCAAGACCAGTGGTCAACTAGACGCCCAGTTAGTAGTCACAAAGGGCACCGAACCAGGCAAAACCCTGACCCTTGAAGAAGGCTTAACCACCATTGGTGTACCAGGCATTCAGGTGGCAGCAGTATCCCGTCGGCCCCAAGGGCATTTTATTATTCATGTGGATGGTGGCAAGGATAAAGATCGCGTCCCCCTTGTGAATGGTTCGCCCATCGGTTTTAAGTCACATAAGCTTGAGGATAAGGATAAAATTGAGGTGGCGGACATGGAGTTAGAATACCGTCTACTTTGAGTATTATTTGAGCGCCAGAAGTTGCATCCAGCGAGGATCTGGCGATGATAGGCCGCAAAGGGATGAGCAGTCTGTTATGACCGATAAGCGGTTGTTTCCTTCTGATCTCGCGGTTATAAGATGGCGTAAATAAGATTGAACGACATTTTCGTAAGCTACACTTTGTACGCAGGACGCGAAATCTCGACATCGCGCAATTAGTTCTGAAGGAGAACACAAATGAAATTAAAAACACTCAGCAATGCGTTATTTATGACCCTGTTGCTGCTCGGGCTCAGCACTACAGCTGCGGGTCGTGAGCCGCCAGTCGCAAAACTCGTGCAAATTGAAGGCGCTGTCGAATATAGCCGCAACGGCAAGACCTGGCGTCCAGTAATGCGCACCAAATACCTGTTTTCTGGCTACCAAATTAAAACAGGTGCCGATGGCAGCGGTAAGTTGATTAATCAACAAAGTGGTATGGCACAAGATCTTGGTCCTAATAGTGAGATCGTCATTGAAGACACTTCGGTCGCGCTGGTCAGCGGCAGTTTGTCAGAGCCCAAGCAAGAGTCATCGAGCATTTTTGAAGGCTTGTCAAACAAGTTTGCGAAGGCGCAGCGTTATACAACAGTACGCCGCTCTGTTCATGCCGACGACGATTCTTGTGACAATAAAGTGCGCACAGTTAGTGACGTCACTGTGTCACCTTCTCATCCTGATCTAGTTTGGCGTAATGCTTGTCCAGAATTCTCTTACAAGTTGGTGATTAACGACGAGTCTTACGATATCCCAGCCCAGAGCACTTCTGAAATGATCCGTTTTTCTGTGGCAGACGTTGAGCCAGGTGAGCACACCTACCGGGTGGAAGTCATGGACAAAGACGGTACAGTTTATATTCCTCGTCGCGATTCTAGCTTCACCATGATCGACAAGGCGACCGAGAAGAAAATTATGGACGACCTGAAGCAGGCTGGTGATGATACCTTCGTTAAGAGCAGTATTCTCGAAGCTAACAACATGCACATCGCGGCAATGGACAACTACCGCGAGTATTTCACGGAAAATCCTGACGACAACGATATGCGCCCGCTGCTGATTCAGTCTTATCAAGACTTGAAACTGGTTAATCTTCGTAAGAGCGAAGCTCGACTCTACAACGCTTCTCTAGAAGAAGATTACTAGCCAATAGCGACGACTATCAAAGCCTGCGGCTATCTTATATGATGGCCGCAGGTTTTTTTTTGGCCCAAAAAAAGAGAGATAATAAAAATGGCGGCGCTGAACCAAAGATACGATATTCTGGTTGTTCTCCTGGTCTTTTTTCTCGCGATTTTTTTCGAGCGGAATGAGTCCTTTTCGCTGCTCGAAGACGAGACCTTGTCTTACCGTCAGATCCTCCGGGCCCACAATGCGCCACCGGAAGTCACTAATCCGCCGGAAGAAGATATTCTGGTGGTGTTCACCGATGAAGCATTCTACGCCGAATACGAAAAGTTCCCCCTGAAGCGGGTGGATCTGGCAACCATTATTGAGCGTTTGAAATACATGGGCGCCTCGGTCATCGCAGTGGACATGCTGCTGGACTTCAATAGTGCTTACGGCGAAGACCCAACCTTAGAATTGGCGTTTGCCGAAGCTGGCAACGTGCAGTTGGTTTCCCAGGCGCAAATTATTGGCGATGAGTTCGTCCAACTAAATAAAGCCATCCCAAGATTCGATGCGGTGACGAGTTCCGGCTACACCAATATTTCATCGAACTCAGCGATTTCAGAAAGTATTACCCGTCTCAGAATCTACCCAGAAGTGGCCGAGGAGGCTGGGGAGTGGCCTTATGCGGTTGCTGCTGTGGCGGCATATCTCGGTGTGGATAAAGCCGACATTTCTATTCAAGACCAGGTCTTGCACATTGGCGAGCAAATTCAGGTGCCGCTGAACCAGTTCAACGAAATTTACATCGATTATCCGTTGCTACCGCCTAATGGAGCTGGCGGAACAGCGAGACTGCACGAGGTTATTGGCTTGTCTGCCATTGATATTCTATTTGCCTACGACGAAGAAGAACTCGAAGACCTGGCCTGGTTAGTGGACGGTAAGATTGTCTTGATTGGTGAAGTGGCCGAGGTTTCTCACGATATTTTTGAGACGCCGGTGGGTAATGTTTACGGGGTGAACGTCATTGCCAATACCATCTCTTCAATCTTAAAGGGCGGGCCGTTACAGGCAGCTTCAGGTGTCACCGAGGCCATTATCGCTATCATCATGATGCTGGCGATTCTCGCCACCCGGGCCTTGTCTAATCCAACACCACGAAATCTGGTGAGTATTGCCATTATTGCGGTTTACGTGGCGCTTGTGACCTGGGTGTACGTCAATATGGGGCTGGTGTTGTCCATGAGCTATATGTTGCTGGCAGCGCTGACCTCAGTGATTGTCATCAATGCCAGATTCTATCTGTCGGAGATGGGCCAGAAGACCTTAATCAAAGACGCCTTTGGCCAATACTTGTCACCGAAAGTTGTCGCTGACCTGGTCAAAGACCCAGATAAACTGGCATTAGGTGGTGAAGAGCGGGAGATGACCGCCTATTTCTCTGACATTGCCGGCTTCTCGACCTTTTCTGAGAACATGACGCCGTCAGAGCTGGTTGAAGTGTTAAACGAATATTTAACTGAAATGTGTAACATCATCGCTGCCAATGAAGGCACCATTGATAAGTTCGAAGGGGATGCGGTGATTGCTTTCTGGGGTGCACCTGCAATCCAGGAGGACCACGCCAAGCTGGCTTGTCATGCCAGCATCGATATGAACAAAGCGGTCCATGTATTGCGAGATCGCTGGGTGGAAGAAGGCCGGCCGGCCATTAAAGTTCGTATGGGGCTAAACACCGGGCGCATGGTTGTAGGCAACATGGGCTCGGCGCAACGTATGGACTACACCATGATGGGCGATGCGGTGAACCTCGCGGCCAGACTTGAAGGTGCAAACAAGTTCTACGGCTCTGACCTGATGATTTCTGATGCAACCTATCAACAGGCCAAAGACTTTGTTGATGTACGCCTACTAGATACCTTGCGGGTAGTGGGTAAGAACGAACCCATCACGGTGTATCAATTGATTGAACGAAAAGGCCAAACTACCGGCCTGATGGCGGACCTGGTCACGCAATATGACAAAGCCATGCAGCACTATAAAGACCGCGACTGGGTGAAAGCCCGTGATGCGTTCAAGCTGGCCCTGGCGATTTCAGAAAGCGACGGGGTCAGTCAAACCTACGTGAAGCGTTGTGAACAGTACATGAGCAATCCACCCCCCGCTGACTGGGATGGCGTTTTCACCTTAACAGAGAAGGGTTAGGGTCGGGACAGAATGACAGTTCAGAGTACCATTGAGGCGAAGCTCAGCGCCGCGCTAGCGCTGCAACACCTTGAGGTGATCAATGAAAGCCACAATCACAATGTACCTGCGAATAGCGAAACCCACTTTAAGGTGATTGCGGTCAGCACAGCGTTCGACGGCGTCACCTTGATCAACCGCCACCGGCAGATCAATGAGATTCTCAAACAGGAACTGGCAGGCCCTGTCCATGCTCTGGCCATTCATGCCTATACGGAACCCGACTGGCGCAAGCGTAATGGTGATGCCCCTATGTCACCGCCCTGTCATGGCTAGGGATCAGCATTAGCCAACTGGGAATTGCCTGCTAAGCTTAACTAAACGAGCGTAACTCGCCGTATATCAGTGGCTAGAAGGGAACCCCACGATTGAAAATTCTTGTCGTAGATGATCAGGCAGCCAACCGTGGCTTGCTGTCTTTCCTCCTTGAAGATGGTGGTCACGCTGTGGTGGAGGCTGCCAGCGGAGAAGAGGGCATTTCCAGCTTTAAGCAGCATGTCCCCGATATGGTACTCATGGATGTCATGATGCCTGGGATTGGTGGCTACGAGGCCGCTGCAGAGATAAAAGCTGTGGCGCAATCCCACGTGCCCATCATTTTTTTAACGGCACTTTCCGACGATGTATCGCTCTCCAAGTGTATTGAGAGTGGTGGTGATGACTTTCTAACCAAGCCCATTAATGAAAACCTACTTGCCGCAAAACTCCTCGCTCACGAGCGGATTCGCGATCTTAATTGCGAACTTACGAAGAAAAACGCTGAGCTTGAGCGTTATCAGAGTGTCCTTAAACAGGAGCATGAACTTGCTGAGTATGTGTTCGAAAGTTCTATCTCCTGGCAGCAAGATGCCCCCAATGTGAAGCGCTATCTCTCCCCCATGGGTGGCTTTAGCGGCGACTTAATCCTCAATGCGCAAACGGTGCGGGGTACACTAATTGTGATGCTCGGCGACTTTACCGGTCACGGTTTACCCGCGGCCCTTGGCGCTCTGCCTGTTAGTCAGGTGTTTCAAAGTTTGAATGAAAAGGATCTGAGCCTGGCAGAGTTAGTCAGGCAACTGAATAAAACCCTATATGATTATCTCCCGGCGCACATGTTTTGTGCCGCCAACGTGATTGAGGTTTATCCTGACGGCAAACTCGCCGCTTGCTGGTTAGGGGGGCTACCGGATATGTTCCTGATTGACAGTGCTGGGCTGATTCGGCGCGCGTTTGCTTCCAATCACATGCCCCTTGGGGTCATGCCAGATAGCAGCTTTGATGATGCCACCATTGAGATTGAGCTGCGCCCTGATGAGAGTCTATTGGCTTATAGTGATGGCGTCACCGATTGCTGTGATCACACTGGCGAGATGTTAGGTGAGGCGCGTTTCGAGATGATGTTCGACGGCTCAGTGCCAAGAGGTGACCTATTCGATAGTCTGGTGGCGCGCCTTAAGTACTTCGGTAAGGGACGTCCACAAGATGATGATATTTCTCTGATTGAAGTTGTCGGTGCGGTGCCGTGCCAGAGTAACGCCTAGGACACATTGTTGAGCCGCCGAATCAGGTACAATTCGGTATGGCGCAAGATCCCTATCATCGCTCAGTGTTTCATTCTGGCACGCTGCTGGAGCTAGACATTCGCCGGGCCAGGCGAAAGACTCTGGCAATCCATGTGCGCCCAGAGGGGATTGAAGTGCGTGTGCCAATGAAGTGCCCCTGGACTGAGGTGGACGGCTTTATTGAAAGTCGGCTGGATTGGCTAGTTTCGGCCTGGCAACAAATGAGCGCTGCGCCCAGCGCGGCAAAGTGCCTCCACGGTGAATTTCACGAATATCTGGGTAAACTCCTGCCTCTGAAAGTGGCACCGGCTAACACTAATCGCCTGTTTTTTAGCGGTGATGCCTTGCTGATGAAGTCCAAGCAGCCGGATTGCCATGAACATAACCAGGGCATCTATTTTCACTTTTTGCGTCAACAAAGCCTGCGAATCCTCCCGGAGCGATTAGCGGCCTGCGAGGCGCGTTTCCCGCTTCCTGTTCGACATACCGGATTGCGCATCCGCCGCATGCGGGCCCGGTGGGGCAGTTGTTCTGAGTCAGGGGAGATTTGCCTGAATTCCATGCTGCTGCAGAAAGACCCGCAAGCCATTGACCTGGTGATCAATCATGAGCTTTGTCACTTGCAGCATTTTCATCATGACGCGGCATTTTATGGTTTGCTGGAGC
>JBKAGC010000166.1:0-8117 GCA_046290215.1 Pseudomonadales bacterium
CCCGTGATGAAGCCAAGCTTACGGTACGTGGCGTAAAGGATATTCCAGGTATTGCCTCGCGGATTCTTGGTCCGGTGTCTGATGCCAATATTGAAGTGGACATGATTGTCCAGAACGTCTCTGCAGGCGGTAGCACTGACTTTACCTTTACCGTACGTCGCGAGGACTACGATAAGGCGATGAATATCCTTGAGCGCGTTGCGGCGGATATTGAGGTTCGTGAAGTTTCCGGTGACAACAAGATCGCCAAATTGTCTCTGGTAGGTGTGGGAATGCGCTCTCATGCCGGGGTAGCCAGTTTGATGTTCCGCACCTTGTCTGATGAATCGATCAACATTCAGATGATCTCCACCTCAGAGATCAAAATATCTGTGGTAATCGATGAAAAGTACCTGGAGCTCGCGGCCCGCGCGCTGCACGGTGCTTTTGAACTTGAGTCAGAATCGCCAGCGGATTGACGACCAATCTGGCCGGTGTGCACGGTGGATTGACGCATTGTCCTTAGCCCATTTATCCATATTGGATAATCTCTAAATACCCGAATCTTATTAAGAAACGTGCTAAGCACGGTTTTGATTTTTCCCAGCTCTCTACAATACTTAATCCATAGAGTGTGCTGTTCTTCAACGGTCAACAAACGGCGCAAGGATGATAAGAGAGAGGTAAAACCATGCTAATTTTGACGCGCCGGGTAGGGGAAACACTGATGATCGGTGACGACGTATCCGTTACCGTTTTAGCCGTCAAAGGCAACCAGATTCGTATCGGCGTCAATGCGCCAAAAGAAGTCTCCGTACACCGGGAAGAGATCTATCAGCGCATCCAGACGGAAGGGCAAAAGAAAGACGGCACCAACCACGGTTAGCCGGGAACAGTGACATTCCTCAGCAAATTAAAATAACCCCGCTCAAATTCCACATCATCGTAATAACCTTTTGCTAACAGCAAGTTATGTAAAGCCTGCAGCCGATAAATAGGCACGGAGGCGAGCATATGGTGCTCCATGTGATAGTTGACGCGGTGGGGTGCGATGAACAAGCGCTCGATAGGATTGATGTAAAGGGTTCTGGTATTGAGGCGGGCGTCGGCGGCGAAGTTGTCCGGGACGCCGGCATGTTCGGCAATCTGGCGAATGCGCACGATCAACATGTGGGTTGTCATAAAGGCCACCACCCAGGTCAAATACAACCAGGCGTGGCCGAGGCTCGCCAGCACCAGCAGCATGAGTAAGTTCACGCCAACACTACGGGCTAGATAAGTCTGGTTTTGTTGGTCTAGCTGCTTAAACCGGCGCAGTGCCCTGTAGATAGACTTGATGCGGCGCCAGCCAACCTGCCCGGTTAGGTCCCTGATCACCTTGCGTCTTAAGCTGGTATGGGACACAGGGAAGTCCTTGTAGTTGCCAAGGTCTGGGTCGGCCTCAGTGCCTGCTTGCCGGTGGTGCTCAAGATGCACTTTCATATAGCTATCTTTATTAGAAAACACCCAATATCCCGCCAGCCAGTTGCCCACGAAGTCATTGACCTTATTCGAGGTGAAAAAAGTTCTGTGTCCGGTTTCGTGGACGATGACTCCGAGTCCCAACTGACGCGCGCCTAGCAGGAAGATGCCAAGCAGAATCACCAGTGGGTTTGGATAGGTAGCCATCAGCCAAAAGGAACCGATAATGACTGCCCAATCAAACAGCACAATGCGGGCGGCATACCAGTTGTTGCGCCTGGTGACGCTGGCGAGTTCTGATTCGCTTAGGATATCTCGAATGTTCATGGGTTAGCTCGTCATTAGTTGTGAATTAGGTGTGACCAAAGTGTCTGGCGTTTGCGTGGCGCTGGCCCAGACCTGCCGACCAGCCTCGTCATACTCCAGTAGTGTTTCCCAGAGCTGTTTTCTGGCCTCAGCGGACATATATTGGCTTGGAATCAAGGGGTCTTTAGCCATGATTTCAATGGCCTCACCGCCTAATTCAAAGCTCTCGCGTTTTGCACGATCTCGCGGTAGGCCAGGTAAACGCCGCAGACTAGTTTGTAATCGCTCGGTCATCTCTACATAGCGCGTTTTCAGCGCTGCAAGATCGAAATGCTGAATCCACTGCTCCGCCTCTGTTCCGACTAACCTGGCGCCTTCCAGACAAAGGGCTGAAGCATCGAGACCCAGAGACACCTGGCGCTGCCGCAGTTCTTCCGTGGTGACGTTTAAATTAGCGGGTCTAAGCCAGAAACCACTAGAAATTTCGCGGTAACCGTAGTTGGTAAGTACCCACTTTGAGCGTTCATTGGCACGCGGCAGGTGAATCCCCAGCCAGTGATTTTCAGGCCACGGAATAAGCCGGGCTTCTCCTAAACGCCAGCTTTCTGCAAAGTCATGTACTGCACTGGTGTTGGCGCAGAGCCGGTAGCGACCCCTTGCCATCACCTCAATCAGATTTTTCGCTACTAGTCGGGATAAGTTCACCCGGATGGTGTTTTCAGAGATCCCGAACAAGTCACCAGTTTCAGTAATGTCCTGCACTGTGGTGCCACTTGGTCCATAAGTGCGGAGTAAATCGAGGATGACTTGATTGGTTTTCATAGGCTGAATATTACAATTGCGATCACTTGAGTTCAAATAGTGTAATAAAGTGATGGGTTAAAGTCTCTGAAAATCTGGATTGCGCGGAGAAATTTCGGCAAATGAGAGAAACTTTGAAATTATTCGCTGAATAAGTGCTTAAATTTGGCCGCCTAAGTTGACGTGGTAGGGGCGCATCCTGATAATACGCCCCTCGTCGCGCGCTGGTAGCTCAGCTGGATAGAGCGCCTGGCTACGAACCAGGAGGTCGGGGGTTCGACTCCCTCTCAGCGCGCCATGTTTCTTCTTGAAACTCACCCAAAATTTAGTTTTAGCAAGGTCTACCCAGTAGAGCTTGCCTGGAGAAGTGGCCGAGTGGGCAAATTGCCCAGCAATTTGCGGTCGAAGAAGAGAGAAGCTGTGCTTCGAACGGTGCGTCAGCATCGTAGACCGGACGCAGGCGCTGGTGAGCGAAGCTCGCCTGGAAAGTTTAGTTTTGGCAGGGTCTACCCAGTAGAGCTTGCTTGGAGAAGTGGCCGAGTGGTCGAAGGCGCTCCCCTGCTAAGGGAGTATGGGTTAAAAGCCCATCGAGGGTTCAAATCCCTCCTTCTCCGCCAATCCAATCTCCGCCGATCCAAGTCTCCGGCCAGCTACCCTAAAACCACTTTAATAGCTGAGCAATAAACTCAAGCCATAAACCCGGCTTGTGTGTCCGTCGACCCGGTCCAGGTTAAATGAGGGCGCGATGCCCAGTGCGCCAAAGTGCCATTCATAAGCGATAGAAGCGCGGTAAATGGATTCGTCGTGTGGGTGGCTTCCGCCTATGCGTTCGCGGCCAGTGCCAAGCCCCAGGCGCCAGTGGCTATTAGGGTGATAATAAATTGAGGCAATCGCCGCGCTAACGCCATCATCATGATGGGCGTTTGGCGCATCCTCGTAGACCAGGCCAAAACCGATTTTCGCGTTGTGGCGATACTCATACTCAAGTCCGTAGCTAGGATCGCTCGCCTCCTGGGTGTCCAGAACCCCCAGAAACACCCCAAAGTGATGACGTTTGAGGGGCTGAGTCACATCGCCATGATCGTAAGAAGCGGCTACGCCAGATTGCGCTAGACAAAGTAAAACTGAACAAAGTAGCGCAGGCACGATCAACTTATGCTGCATGGCCCAGTTCCTATGTGAAGTTCTTCACTTTAAAACTAGATCAGTGCACCATATTGTCAATTTTGGCCCATGTTCAATGGTTGGTGCATTGAGCAAAACTTCGGGCGGACGGGGACGCGATTACCTGCTTGATTTTGCTTCAAGATTTTTTATGTCTACCGCCTCCAGGGGTTTCGATAGATAGGCAATCACCTGCTCGTACTGTTCGCATCTTTCCCGATCAGCTTTTTGATCCGATGAGGTCAGCATGACGACCACTGACGAGTGTTGACAGCTTGTTGCGTACTGCTTCAGGAAGTCGTGACCATTCATTCGCGGCATATTGATATCAAGCAAGATTAGCTCTATCTGTGGCTGCTGCGACAGGACCTCTAATGCTTCTTTGCCATCAAACGCCTTATAAATTTCCGCGTTAGCGTTGTAGTCTGATATTGCGTACTCAGCAAGCAAGTGATCTGCACGCTGATCATCGACCACCAAAATGTGATTAAACATAGTTAACTCTCAGTCAATGAACCTTGCGGCAAGTTGACGCTAAACTGGCTACCATCCGTAAGGTGCTCCAGCTTGATGTCGCCTCCCACGCGATCTAACCATTTTTTCACCATATACAAGCCAAGACCAGTACCAACGGAGAGCTTAGGGTGAAATCGTTGGAACATCTCGAAGATTTTGTCGCGTTGGGCTTCAGGAAAGCCAATGCCATAATCGCGGATGGAAATGTGAATCGTATCAGGAGTGCTGGACGCAACAATTTCAACCAGATGCTCTGGTTTTGTCTGGTCCTGATAGGTGATCGCATTGGAAATGAGATTAACCAGGACCATTTTCAAACCGGCACGATCGCAAATCACCGGTTCGCTATCGATATGGGTAACCAGTTGCGCCTTGTGCTCTGGCTGCCGTTGCCAGACATCCATAATGACTTCCTCAAGCTGAAATCGCTCGTTAATCGAATCAGCATGATTGAGGCGTTGTAAGTCGAGGATATCCCTGGCGAGCTTCTCCAGGTTCAACAGGGAGCCGTGCGCTGTATCCACCAGGATGCGCGATTCAGCAAAGGATTGTTGGTCCATAGCCTTGAGTGCCAGGCTAAGTAATTTGATGGAAGAAACCAGCGGCGAGCGCAGATCGTGAGAGACCCGATAGGCGAATTCTTTCAGTTCACGATTTGCCTCGGTCAGGGATGCCTCGGTGTTTTTTAGGTCAGTAATGTCTCGTGCCATGCCAAAAATGTAGCGCTGGCCATCATGATCTGCAAAAGCCATTTTGCGCGTTAGCAGGGTTCTAGTCTGGCCATCGGGCATATCAACGGTTTCTTGCACTTCACTGTAGCCTTCATCCAGTGCTCGTTGATCCTCGGCAACAAATGCTTTCATTTGCTCAGGCGGATAGGCTTCAAAGGTTGTATAGCCAATCACCTTGTCTCGCATTTCTGCAGGGTACACGTTTAAGAACGCCGGGTTAGCCTGAACGATACGGAATTCAGAGTCTTTCACGAACAACAAGTCTGGCGCACTGCGAAACATCAGTTCTTCGACCCTTCGTTGTCGATTGCTCAACCCACGGTCGTTATCTGGTTCAGTCTCGAGTGTATGCAGTTCTGGTTTAACAACCACCAGAAAACTGCCATCGCTCAGTAACTTGCCGGTCAATCTCAACTTCCGGCCGGAGTGGCGTACAGTCACAAGCAAGGTGAATGTCGAATTCTCCCGCGCGTTTGCAACGGCAGCGCGGACGCGGTTGCGCGCCTCTTCGGGATAGCAATTGAGCAAGGTCTGATAGTTGGCAGGGCTGTCTGGGCGCTCACCGTGGAGTTCGCAACATAACCCTGACCAGGCAAACTCATCCAGCGCGGGCCAATACTGCCAATATCCGAGGCCCGCCAACTCTGCGAGGTGATTATCCAGGCTCAAAGGGTTTTCTCCACGCTCAGGGGTGCATCTCGAGACATTAAACTTATGGGGTAACTATAGACCGTCTGGCGCCCTCTGGTCTGCTCATTTACTGCCATTTTTCCCAGTGATAGCAATGGCTTCGGGTGATGAAGCGGTTGGTTAAAAACTGATCAGACAGCTGATTGCTGCAGTGCGATAGGGAAAACTAAAACAGCCTCGGAAATCTCCTACCAAGATGGCACTCAAGCGGTCCAAAGCGACGATCCGGTTGCCTTCGCTCAGCTCAAATCATGCAGGTCCAGCGCTGATAAGCTATGATCGAGCGACTCGTATTTCCCTGGTGATGTTATGCCGGACATTATGGTCGAAGCATTGGATCTTGCCCTTTATGGCATGGGCACGGTGTTTATCTTTTTGACAGTGTTGGTTGGTTTAACCACCTTGATGTCAAAGTTTGCGCTTTATTTAGATCGATTAAACCCACCTGCAGTCTCACCAGGCAAGGCACTTCCTGACACAGGGGGCGGCCAGACAGGTGCACCATCACCAGCTTTATTGGCTGCGATTACTGCGGCGGTCAAGCAGTACCGTGAGCGTCACTAAACACAAGAATTAAATTAGCAAATTGGTATTCATATGAGCGAAAAGACACCTCTTGGCATCACCGACGTTGTCCTCCGTGATGCACATCAGTCATTGTTTGCCACCCGCATGCGCCTGGATGACATGCTGCCCATTGCAGAGAAGCTCGATCAGGTAGGATTTTGGTCTTTAGAAAGTTGGGGCGGCGCGACCTTTGATGCTTGTATCCGTTATCTTGGTGAAGATCCCTGGGAGCGCATTCGCGAGTTAAAGAAAGCCATGCCAAATACGCCGCAGCAAATGTTGTTTCGCGGCCAGAATATCCTTGGCTATCGCCACTATGCCGACGATATCGTCGACAAATTTGTTGAGCGAGCAGCGGTGAACGGCGTTGATGTGTTTCGAATCTTCGATGCCATGAATGATCCACGCAATCTTGAGGCTGCCATCAAAGCTGTTAAAAAGCAGGGTCGTCATGCCCAGGGCACGCTGTCTTACACCATTAGCCCGGTGCATGATCTCGATACCTGGTTGAAGATGGGGCAAGAGTTAGAGTCCATGGGAGCGGACTCAATCGCCATTAAAGACATGGCTGGATTACTTTCCCCTTATATGGCATTTGATTTGATTAGCGGTTTAAAGAAAACCGTTTCTGTGCCTATTCATATGCAGTGTCATGCCACCACCGGTATGTCCACCGCCACGTACTTGAAATCCGTTGAAGCGGGCATCGATAACGTGGATACCGCCATCTCGTCCATGAGTATGACCTATGGTCATTCGCCCACCGAATCACTGGTAGCCATTTTAAAAGAGACTGACCGGGACACGGGCTTAGATATCGAACTGTTAGAAGAAATTGCCGCCTACTTCCGCGCGGTGCGAAAGAAGTACGCTAAATTCGAAGGTAGTTTGCGCGGCATTGATTCGCGAATCTTAGTTGCGCAGGTGCCTGGCGGCATGTTGACCAACCTTGAGAACCAATTGCGGGAGCAAAATGCCACTGACAAGTTAGATGAGGTGCTGCTGGAGATTCCCAGGGTTCGTAAGGATCTTGGCTATATTCCTCTGGTTACGCCCACATCCCAGATTGTTGGCACCCAGTCCGTGTTAAACGTCTTAAGTGGTGAGCGCTATAAGAACATTACAAAAGAAACAGAAGGTGTCCTGAAAGGCGAGTACGGTGCCACACCTGCTGAAGTGGATAAGGATTTGCAAGCTCGAGTGCTAGATGGCGGAGAAGCTATTACTTGCCGCCCGGCAGATTTGTTAGAGCCAGAGTTTGATAAGCTCAAAGAAGAGCTGTTGGCGAAAGAAAAGTCAGAAGGCCTGGTGTTTGGCGAATCTGTAGATGATGACGTTTTAACCTATGCGCTCTTTCCGCAAGTGGGCCTCAAGTTTCTTGCCAATCGTAATAACCCAGAAGCATTTGAACCGGTGCCGTCAGATGAGCCTGAAGCCAAGGCAAGCGCAACGGCCTCTGCTGCGAAGTCTTCCGAGCCAGAAACTTATACTGTAGATGTGCAAGGTCAGCAGTTTGTGGTCACGGTGGCCCCGGGCGGCGAACCCGTTCAGGTTTCCGCAGCTGCTGCCGCAGCACTTGCGCCTGCCGCTACTAGTAGCGCAGGTTCAGTGGGCATTACCGCGCCACTGTCGGGCAATATTTTTAAAGTGTTGGTATCAGAAGGCGCTTCTGTACAAAGTGGTGACGTGGTGCTGGTGATGGAAGCCATGAAAATGGAAACTGAGATTCGTGCCAGCAGTGCTGGAACCGTGAGTCAAATCATGGTGCGGGAAGGCGACACGGTTTCCGCTGGTGATACGCTCGTGACATTAGGATAAGCCATGGATTCTTTGCTTTTACTGTGGCACTCCACGGGTATTTATCAGCTTTCCATTGGCCAGGGCGTCATGATCGCCATCTGT
>JBKAGC010000167.1:0-8077 GCA_046290215.1 Pseudomonadales bacterium
GCGAGCAGGCGTTTATGCCTTCCACGCTGTATACGTCTAATCGGGATCTCATTGCAGACTTCGTGGCGCGGCAGATTGACCTAAAAGCGTCGCAGGACGAGTTTTTAAGTCTGCGTCGTAATACGCTAGATCGTGCCCAACGGGCTCGTCGCGAAGAGGGCCTGGGTACTCAGGATCGAACGGTGTTTTTCGGTGAAGCTGCTATTGCTGAATACCTCGCGATGCCCGGTGAGGGCTACTATATGAAATCGCCAAAGTCCTTTCTCGGCGCAAGTGGTTTGAGTCCCAGCATGCTGGAGTTCTTTGAGGACATCACCACCGCCATGATGATGGAAGTGAAGCAGCGTGCTCAGGCGAGCCTGGATGATGAGCTTAGCCACGCAGTCATAGGTCGGCCGGTAAACTTCCAGGGCCTGGATGCTGAAAAAAGCAATCAACAGGCCCTGAATATTCTAACTACTTCGGCAAGACGCGCTGGCTTTCAGCAGGTGGAGTTTCAATTTGAACCCATTGGCGCGGCACTAAATTTCGAGCATGAACTGCAAGAAGATAAGACTGTTTTGGTAATAGATGTGGGTGGCGGTACATCAGACTTTGCCATGGTAAGGATGGGGCCCGGTCACCGCGATAAGCTGAACCGCGAAGAAGATTTTATAGGCCATACCGGTGAGCGCATTGGTGGTAATGACTTTGATATTCAACTTTGCGCAAAGCAGTTTATGCCTTTATTTGGCATGTTGTCTGAGTTGAAAAGTGGTTTGCCCATGCCAACCCAACCATTTTGGGATGCGGTGGCTATCAATGATGTCAGCGCGCAATCAGCGTTTCAGGATAAAACGCTAGGGCAACGTTTAGGGCAGCTATTGCGTGATAGCAAGCAGCCTGAATTGGTCCGGCGGTTTATTGAAATGCGCGACAACAAGCACAACCACCATGTGGTGCGTAGCGCTGAAATCGCCAAGATTGCGCTTTCGACCAATTCCTCGGTCTCAGTGGACTTGTCGTATATTGAAAAGGAGCTCGGTTTTAACGTCACCAGAGACGAGCTCAAAAACGCCGTGCAGCGGCTTACCGAACGCGTGGTTTATCTTGCTGGTGAGGCAATAAGTCAGTCCGCCACGAAGCCGGATTTGGTCTTCATGACGGGCGGCTCGGGGCAATCGCCTATCCTGCGCGAAGCGATGACTATAGCGCTTGGCGACATCCCGCTGCTGGACGGAGATCACTTTGGCAGTGTTGCTGCAGGGTTAACGCGCTGGGCATCGCGCATCTTTTAACAGCTTGTGATGTTGTCGTGCCTATGCCAGATGTTTCTCACGGGGCAGGCTTTAAACACTAGGCCCGGCCGCAAATCTGGCGCTTTTTCGGGTTGCGCCGCCGGCAAAAAATACCACCAGGCCACCAGCTTCCAAAACCATTAGCACGCCTGCCGCCATGTCCCAGAGGCTCAGGTTCTGCATCCACATGCCATCGAGTTTGCCCGCGGCGACGTAGGCAAGATCCAGTGCCGCGCTGCCACCCTGGCGGGTGATGGCGTCATGATCCATGAGTTCAGCGTAGACGGCACCCTGACCGCTGGTTCTATCGCCCCAGCCGCCACCTGAGGTGGCAATCATGGCGCTGTCTAAATCTTTACTTGGCCGTGTGCGCACTCGCTGGCCGTTGAATTGGCAACCGTGGCCGCGACTGGCGACAAATTCTTCCTGGCGGATAGGGTCAACAATCACACCATGTTCAATCTTGCCTTTGTGCAGGCAAGCGATGGAAATACAAAAATGCGGAATGCCATGGACGAAATTTGATGTGCCATCGATCGGGTCGATGACCCACTCGTAGTCTGAGGGCTTGTTATGTTCCGGCTCGAAGGTATTTTCCTCGCCGGTATAAATGTGGTCGGGGTATTTCTCGCGGAGCGATTCGATAATGACGCGCTCAGCCTGACGGTCCATATTGGTCACGTAGTCATTCTTGCCTTTCTCGCTGGTCTTAACCAGATCAGGGCGGTCGTAGGCACGGGCAATGTGTTTACTTGCTTCACGGGCGGCGCGTAGCGCCAGGTTTGCCATTGGCTGCATGTTGTATGGTCCGTCGGTTGTCAAAGAGCGTGCTCGCTAGCTTTAAGCTTAAGCGAGTTGGCGGCAAGCGCCAGAGGCGGCGAAGTTTACCATCAAATTAGCCGGGATGCGCTGTGAGATTGACTTCGTCAGGTTCGGTTGCGCGGCGCAGGGGATTGTTGGAGTATCCCAGCCTTGTGGAGATTTTAAAGCGGTAATGCAGGAGGTTGATGGTGTCAGTTGTCAGGATGAAGCTGTGGGGATTTGTGTTGGTGTGTTTGTGCTGGTCGACTGGGTTAAGCGCAGATATCACCAGTTTGCAGCAAGCCGCTGCCGAGCAGGACTTGAGCGCTTTTGCCGATTTGCACAGGCAAAGGCTCAGTAAAGCGGAACTTGAGTCCCTGAATCTCCCAGAGCTGCGCGATGATCATGGTGATTCACTGTTACACCTGGCAGTACGCCGCGGTGACCTGGACGCCGTTGAGTTTCTAATTCGCCAGGGTTTTGACCGCTTTGAGCAAAACGAGCACACCTTAAATGCCTTCGAAGTGGCGATCAGCGAAGGTCGCCTAGATGTATTACAACTGCTCTTAGATGATGTTTCTACGGATGACTTTCCCACCGGCACAGGCATTTTTGCTGATCCCAAAATCGTCTACTGGGCTTACCTGTATTGGGCGGATGAAAAAGACCGGGTCTTGCAGTTGGTTGAGCGAGATCTGGCAAGCTCCACGCCTCATCCGTTAAGTGCATTTATCTGGTCGGTAACCCATGCCCGGCTCGGTACTTTAAACCAGAGCATAGAGTCTGCCAGCGATAAGTTACGTGCAGCGCTGGGTCATAACCCTGAAGTGGAACTGCTTGACTATGACGATCACTCTGACAAGCTGCTGGCGAAATTTGCTGGGGTGACAGAGTTTACTCCAGGGGATTATTTTGTCCTGGTACGCCTGGCATTTGCGGCGCAGGATACTGAGCAATACGACTTGTCGAAGCAGTATCTGGAACAGGCGATTCGTCTTTATCCAGATATCTGGCAAAACGTCTGGACCTATGAAAATCGGCTTCACGAAACGCCGGCTTTACTGGAACGCGCCAGGCGATTTGCCGAGGACCCAGCAATCCAGGGGACGTTGGCCGGCGACTACATAAAAACACTGGTGGCCGCTAAAGACTGGAAAACCGAAGATCGTCTTGATTATCAGAAAAAACATTGGCTCGATGCGCGGCCTGATGATCCGCGCCTTAATGCAAGCGTTGGCTTTAACTATGCCAGTAAGTGGCGTTATAAAGAGGCGCTGCCCCGGGTGGTAAGAAGTGTGGCGAGGTTCCCCTGGTACAGTAGTTCCAGCACACCCCTCTTTTACATGTCACGAACTGGGCAAGAACAGCGTGGCGCCCGTTATGCTGAATTGAGTGCGCGTTGGTACGAAACCGATCCAGATAAGATCAAACAACGCGGCTTGCAACGACTGACCTCCCAGTTAGTATCTGAAGGCAATAAAGGCTATGCCCGGCAATTGCTGGACAAAGCGCTGCAAGAGAGCCCAGACAGTATCCAATTGATGCGCGCCATGGCTGAACTGGAGGAAGCCGACAAGCGCTGGCCAGAAGCAGCCGACTGGGCGGAACGAGCGCTTGCAGGTAATCCATTTAGCTTACCGGACCTATTTCAATTGCAGCTCAATGCCTTAAGTGAAGACGGCGCATACTCTCGTGTGATTGAGCTTTATGAAAGCGCCCAGAATATGGATGGCTTTATTAACGAAGACGTTCATCTGGTTGCCTTGCGAGCTTATAAAACAGCGCAGCGCTATGGTGAGTTGGAACAACAGCTCGATGCGGCGTTGGCGAAGTTCCCTGACTCTAAAGCCATTTGCCGTCTCAAGGCCGAGGAGTTATGGCGGCAAAAGCGCACACGTCCGGCATTTCAGCTCATTGAAGATATGCTCGCGATGTATCCAAAGGACCGCGACCTGATCAAGCTGGCGCTGCAATACGGTGAAGAGATTCACAACCAAAATTATCTGGCGCAGTGGCTGGAAGAAAAAATGGCCGCGCAACCCTGGAATGAGGACCTGGCCCGTGAGTATCTGGATTTCAAATCTCCGAGTGCTAGTACCGCTGCGAAGCTTGAATTCTGGCAGGGTTTGCAAGAGCGAAATTCTGATGTGTTCTTCGCTTGTCGTCGTGCAGTTGTGACCTTGACTGGTGCACGCCGTTATCAACAGGCCTGGGATACGGCAGTGGCCTGTGAAAATGACACCCTCAGTGCTGGCGCGCAAGTTTCTGAACGTTTAAGTTCCGCGCGTCATAAGATTTATGTGATTGAGCAGTGGAGTAAACGTAACCGTCTCGATCATGAGTTTGTTCGTGAAGCTGCAGCGGACTGGCATGAGGTGGCGGATCGTTACAGCGAGTCGCTGTCTAACTACTACCGGTATGAAGAACAAATTTGCCAGGCCATACAGGATATGGAATGCGCCGCGGAGGCTTTGTATCAGCGCAGTTTGTTCGTGCGTTCGAATACCTCGATTTTTCACAATCTGGTGGCACGCTATCGCAGTGAGCTGAACGACAATCAAACCATGGGTTATGGCGCGCGCATGTTAGGGCGTGACCCTTACAACGTGAACGTGGTGAATTCATTTCTTCATAAACACATTCTCTGGTCAGGTAGTTCGATTGTTGCCTTGAAAGCCATTAGCGAGGCGAAAGCGAGGGGATTATCACCAAACCGCACTCATGAGCGAAATGCCCTGGGCCGTTTGGGTGACCCTTATTCGAAGTTCAAGGGATATAGCGATGGCAATTATCCAGGTGCCTCGCAGCGCTACGTGCGTTGGTTTGATGACAGTCGTGAGGCCGCGTTGTTTGATGAGGCCAAGCAAATTCGCTACTTGTTTGACGATGATGATCATCCGGGTATCGAGATTGTTTTACCTAACGGTGAAGTTGCGGTGCGTCGTGATCATGGCGTCTTTGGCAAGATTGCCTACCTGGGTAAAGGCGCCGGCTTTGTGCGCTTTGAATACACGGATTTAGGTCAGCTCTCAGCGGTTGAAGAATCCTCTGGCAAACGGGTCGAGCTTTATTACAACGATGCGGGCGAGATTGAACGGTTTCTTGCAGCTAATGGTCGGACCTTACTCTTCACCTACAACGAAGATTCCCGCCCTGTTGTTATTGAGATGCAAGACGTGGGCTCCATTAACGTCACTTACAAAACAGATGGTTCTATCGACAAGGTGGATTCGGAGCAGGGTCACGAAATGTCGCTGCAGGTCACCAGGGCATTTCAGGAACTATTGTCTTTAGTTAATTACGCCAAGCGCGCGGATCAACTAGATCGTTTACCTTCATTTGAATTTGTCGATGAAGAATTGGACGAGCTTCGCGCTGCTTATGAAGCGGCTGAGGTGGAGAGTTCCAAACATCGCGAGGCTGAAGAAGCCCTGGCGTCCTACCTGGTGGAGCATATTAAAGACTCCAATGATTACTTCTGGGAAGCCCAGGATTTGCTCTACAACATGCTCGAAGCTGGCCAGAGCAGTGACGCCAACAAGAAGGCCAAGCAACGGGCAGCGCGCGCCGTGAAGCTCTGGTACGAGCTGCACAAGGCAGTAAAACCCCATGGTTTGCCGGCGGGTGAGTTTGCCAGTTGGTCAGCCATGCGCAATTGGCTGGTCGCCTACAGTATTCAGTCAAAAGATCGTGCCGCGAAAGACTATGTCTCTGAGTTTGACCGGCAGCCCTTAACTCTGCTCCGAGATGCCCATTGGCTCAAGCGTTCTGCCATGGCCAACTCTGGTTTTTGGAAGCGCAGCGGCGATGATGCACTGACAGGTTCAAAACAACGGCCAGCAAATAAGCAAACCGTGTTGATCCGGCAAAATGGCGACGTGGTAGTGGGCACCCGTCGCGGTCTATCGATACGGCGGCAAGGACATTGGCAGTGGTTTGGTTTTGACGATAGTAAGGGCCGCTTGTCGAATAACATGTCACCAAACCAGGTGGGTGACACTTCCGACATCTTAAGTCTCGCGGAAACAGAAGATGGCACTTTATGGTTAGGTACGGCGCGAGGTTTATATGCTCTATCTGGCGAATACCTTGCCGATCTACAGCGCTGGCGTACCAATCAAGAAGGCTTGCCATCACCCCGGGTGATGTCTCTTGCCACCCGTGGTCAGCAGGTTTTTGTGGGTACGGCATTGGGTGTTGTGACCACCGTTGATGGTGAAACGTTAACGCCCCTTAAGCATGCCGAGAAGACCGTGGCAGATGAGCTCATCTCAATTGAGTATGCCAGCGAACCCACCTTGATTGTGCTGAGCAAGCAAGGTCTAGAACTAGTGTCTGACAGTGGTCGAGAGAAAATCGCCAACAATGTTTCTCTGGTCACTTATGGTCAAGAACTGGGTACGGTGTTTTGGCAAGATAACACCGGCTTGATCATGGCGCGGGATTTGGAGGAAAACGATCGGCAAATGGTCTTGCGGGATGAAACCCCAAGAGTGCTGGCGCGTGGTAACGATTTGTTGATGTCGCGGCAAGTGCATGAGCTAGAAGTCTGGCCGGTACCGGGTGTGGGTGAAACCCTCGTGGTGAATACCGACATTGCTGTGAATGTCCTAAACGATAACTACTTTCAGGCAATGAGCTTGCCGTTTGAAGTGACCCGAGGTGGTCTGGATCTGGGGCCGGTGATGTCGGCGCGTCGTAATTTGGATATCGTCGCCTTGACCGACGAGGGTGTGTATCGATTTGCGCCTTCTGAGGTGACGCAAATCTTTGAAGGGCCGATTCACGATATTTTGACGGACGACGAATTCGGTATCACCTATGTGGCGACCGGTTCTGGCTTGCGATATATCGATCATGATGATCGCGGTTATATGGCCTGGCTCAACGGTGCTAGTGCAAAACGTCTTGCTCAGGATAGTCGCG
Organism: Pseudomonadales bacterium; assembly: GCA_046290215.1. GTDB lineage: Bacteria > Pseudomonadota > Gammaproteobacteria > Pseudomonadales > Azotimanducaceae > JAHRVQ01. The sequence goes on from JBKAGC010000167.1 coordinate 7,005, forward strand.
GTAATTTAATTACTCATGACCGCAATACCATTTTGATGATCGAACGGGGCGACACTCAACCACGTGAGTTGTTTGATGCTGAGCCCTCACCAGATGTCGAGGGTTTCTACGGTACGGTGAATGACCTACTGGTAGATTCTAACGATGTCATCTGGGTGGCCTCAGGTTCCTCGGTGTTCCGCTATCAAGACGGCGAGGTCCAGGAGTTTAATTATATTCTTGATCCGAAGGCGTTCCCTTCTCGCAGTAATATGATCTTCCGTGTTTATCAGGATAATGCTGGCGATATATATGCCGTGGCTTCTGATGAAGCACACCTGAATCATGAGGGAGTTGATCTTAGCGGCGGCGCGCTGAAATGGAACGGCACCAGCTTTGATAACACTGGCCGGGAAGGTCATTGGTTTGCCACCAGTTATACGAGCATTGCCGATGATCTCGCCATTGTTGGTACCAACAAGACATTGGTGCGGGAGAAGGGCGGCGATCGCCAGAGCTTCACCGACCTGCAAGATGTGACTTTCGAAGAAATGCGCAAGACCAATAAAATGTTGTGGCTGGCCGGCGAAGGGGCGCAGGTGGGTGAAGGTAATTCGTGGTTATTCCCCACCGCTGGCGGTGTGGTGGTGTACCACGAGGGACAGTGGTTGTATCCGGACCGGCTCAATCAACTGCTGCCTGATGACCAGGCCCTCGGTCAGTATGGTGCGAGAACGAGTCATGCGGTGAGCGTGGATAAGTCCGGCACAGTATACGTCGGCACGGATTTGGGATTGTTGGTGTATCGCTCCGATGGCATTGAATCGCTGTTAACGGATAACTACCGTGGCCAGCTCGCTTTCTCGGGAGAAGAGTTGAAGAAGCACCGCGAACTCACGGATGTGTTTATGAATGCGATCAAACCGGATTCACCCCAGGGACGATTGCTGACTCGATATCAAAAGCTCGATAGTGAAATTAGCCAAACCCAGGCAGAGCTTGATGGTGCCGAAGGAGACGGGGGCAATGCCATGGCCGACCCCAATCGCCGTCAGGAAACCATGCCGGAAGATTTAAAGCGTCGTCTCCGTGAG
>JBKAGC010000168.1:0-8042 GCA_046290215.1 Pseudomonadales bacterium
AACCTCGAGCACCGCCAGAGAATGGGCTGTCCTGAGCGTAGAGTAACCACTCATCTGTTTTAAATGGGCGGTGGAACCACATGGCATGATCCAGGCTCGCCACCTGAAAATTCTGGTTGCCCCAGCTAATGCCATGAGGTCTGGCGGCGGTATCAATCAGGGTCATATCCGAGGCGTAGGCCAGCAGGCACTGATTGAGCCGCACGTCTTCAGGCATGGTATCCACGGTTTTGATCCAGGTGTGCTGGTAAGGCGGCATTTTGTCCGGGTTGAATTCGTTGATTGGCTCAACAAAACGCATTTCGATGGGTTGGGGGCGCTTGGCGCGATCTTTGAACTGCTCGGGAATGTCTGCTGCGTACTTCTCCATCAGATCCTTTTGGCTCGGGCAGTCCTCCGGTGCTGGCAATTCTGGCATAGGAAACTGATGCTCAAGACCCGTTTCATGCACCTGGAAGGACACGGACATACTGAAAATAGGCCGGCCCTTTTGCGTGGCAATGACCCGCCGGGTAGTAAAACTTTTGCCGTCGCGGATTCGATCTACCTCGTACAGAATCGGGATAGTGGTATCGCCTGGGCGCAGAAAGTAGCCGTGCAAAGAGTGCGCCGTGCGGGTTTCGTCCTCAACAGTACGCGAGGCAGCCACCAGCGCCTGGCCGAGTACCTGACCGCCATAAACGCGTTGCCAGCCCTCGTTTGGGCTGACACCGCGAAAGATGTTGACCTCAATTGCTTCCAGGTCGAGCAGATTTAGCAGATCTTCTAGTTCCGGGGCCATGAATGCAGCGCTCGTGTATGAATGGGAGCGCGATTCTCGCCACTAGGCAGGGATATTACAAGGGGTAAACAGTGAAGCAGAGCTTCAGGTAATAAATGCAGACAGGTTCCCTGCCAGATGGCAGGGATGGCCTGTCTTTTAAGTACCAGGGGTTAGTACTTGTAGGTTTCTGGCTTAAACGGACCTTCCTGAGGTACGTTAATGTAGTCAGCCTGACCTTTGGTGAGCTGCGTTAAGGTGCCGCCAAAACCTTGCACCATATACTTGGCAACTTCTTCGTCCAACGCTTTTGGCAAGACTTCTACAGTCACTGGCTGGCGTTGGTTGAGGTTGTGATCAGCCCACTTGCGCTCATATAGGTACATTTGCGCTAGCACCTGATTAGCGAAGGAACCATCCATAATGCGAGAAGGGTGCCCTGTGGCATTACCAAGGTTAACCAGGCGGCCTTCAGAAAGCAGAATGATGTAGTCCTTGCGGTCGTCGCTACGATAGATCTTGTCTACCTGTGGTTTGATCTCTTCCCAGCGCCAGTTGTCGCGCATGAACTTGGTGTCAATTTCAGTATCGAAGTGACCAATGTTACAAACGATGGCATTTCGGGCGACAGTGCTGAGCAAGTTCTTGTCACAAACATCGACGTTACCCGTGCAGGTGACAATCAGGTCAATTTTGCCCATCAGGTCGGTATCAATGTCTTCGATCTTGCCGGTATTAACGCCGTTCTTGTAAGGCGAAACCACTTCGTAACCATCCATACAAGCTTGCATCGCACAGATTGGGTCAATCTCTGTGACTCGTACAATCATACCTTCCTGACGCAGACTAGCAGCAGAGCCTTTGCCCACATCGCCATAACCAATCACAAGGGCATTCTTGCCCGCCATGAGCATGTCGGTGGCGCGCTTGATGGCATCATTCAAACTATGTCGACAGCCATACTTGTTGTCATTCTTGGACTTTGTCACTGAGTCGTTGACGTTGATGGCTGGTACTTTCAGTTCGCCGGATTGCATCATTTCGTAAAGGCGGTGAACACCTGTGGTGGTTTCTTCTGTGATGCCGTGGATTTTCTCCAGCATCTCAGGATATTTACTGTGGATCATCTCGGTGAGGTCGCCGCCGTCATCGAGGATCATATTGGCATCCCATGGCTTACCGTTTTCGAGAATGGTTTGCTCAATACACCAGAAAAATTCTTCTTCAGTTTCACCTTTCCAGGCAAACGTGGGAATACCACTTGCCGCCATAGCTGCAGCAGCGTGATCCTGGGTTGAGAAGATATTACAAGATGACCAGCGTAGCTCTGCACCTAGTGCTGTCAGGGTTTCCATCAGCACCGCGGTTTGAATGGTCATGTGGATACAACCGATGATCTTGGCACCAGCAAGTGGCTGCTCATCACGGTATTTTTCTCGGAGTGCCATCAGGGCTGGCATTTCCGCTTCAGCCAGTTCTACTTCTGCTCGACCGAAATCAGCCAGGCTAATATCGGCAACTTTATAATCTTCGCTCATAGTGAGTGCTAGTGCTCCTTGTTAGTACTAGGGTTGGTGAAAGAGTTTGAGTTGGACCTGAAAACCATTTTTCAGGCCGAGAAATGCGCTTTGGCCTAACGTAAAGTTAGCTTCCGCCGCCCAGTTGTCGAGGTCATTGGCATCAAAACCCAGCCAGAGATCGCCGCACACCTCGCGCGCCCAGTCCTGACTGTGGGGGCCGAGATCCACAACAAACAAACAGCCACCGGGTTTCAGTTTGGTTTTGATGACTTTAAAAAAGTTTGCTGGTGATGCCATGTGGTGCAACACCATATTGATAGCAATCAGGTCACAGCTAGAATCTTCTAGATCTCCCGGTTCGCCAAGGGTAAAACGGACACGGTTCGGCTCCCCTTTGTAGTTCTGTTGGGCTTTGTCGAGCATGTCTTGAGACCGATCCATGGCGATGACACGATCAAAGCGGGCGGCGAGATCGGTTAATAGCGGCGATTCCCCAGGACCGATTTCCGCCACCGTCGCGCTTGCAGCAATGTCTTCATTGTGTAGGAGGTCATGCAGGCACCCGGAATAATGATGATACTCGGCAATAAGATCCTGATTTTGTTTGAATTGATCCGCATGTTTGGCAAAAAAGGCTTTCGAGCGAATTTCTCGTTCCTGATGTATCTCGACTACCCGATTTTGCGTGATGGTTGCCAGAGGCGTGCTATCCACGGCGCTGAACATGGCCCGGGTTAGGCCCGCCATAGGTTCACCCGCGGGGATCAAGCAGCGCCGGTAAAATATTGAGTTGCCTTCTCGCCGGGTGGCTACCAGCTCTGCATTAGCAAGAATTTTCAGGTGATGGCTCATGGCCGGCTGAGGAATATCGAAAATATGACAGAGCTCCAGGACGCCAAAGGACTCCACCCGCAGCACCCGCAAAATGTCCAGCCGCAGCGTATCCGCTGAGGCTTTGAAGAACATCACTAGTTGCGATGTATCTGGGCTCTGGACGATTTGATTCACTAAATCAGGGCTATATCAAAAATTTTCGATATTCTAACAGTCTGAAAACCTATATCAATAAATTTCAATACTGATATGAGAGATGTTGGATTGATATACTGGTTGTTAGCAACGGATGAGTGGTCATGAGCGACGATAGTATTAGTCAAATGCAGATGTTATTTGTCCCGGAAGAGGACAGGGTGCTGTTCCGGGTGAATAGTGCAGATGGTAAGCAGTTTCGACTCTGGTTAACCCGCCGCTATATCCAATTGATGCTGCAAGCCCTGCACCTGCATATGGATTCTGACCCGGACGTGAGTGCCCAGGCTAGCCCGGATGCCCGCCAGGCGGTGCAATCGTTTAAGCAAGAAAGGGCCATGCAAGGGGCTAATTTCGAGCAAGCCTTTAAAGAGGAAGCAGAGCAATTACCCCTTGGTGATAGCGCGGTGCTGGCGTATCGGCTTAATTACCGTATCGAAAAGGAGCTGTTGCATTTGGGTATCGAGCCTAAACAGGGACAGGGAATCAACCTGGCCATTAATCGCGATATCAATGCCTCTATCACTCGGCTCATTGAAGCCGCCGCACAGCAAGCTGACTGGCGCCTCGCGCCCACCCAGAGCCAGCCCGGCGCCGCTACACCGATTCTTAACTAATGCCAGGCAACTACCAAAAAGACCAACAAAAACAAATAGTTAGCTGTTCCATATTCCTTCCATAGATTCTTCAGATTCCAGCTCTAAACTGGAAAATGACAGCGAGACTTCTTTCCTCCCGGGTCCCTCTGAAGTGGCCAAGGAAGTCTTAGGAAGTTAAAGGCAGCAATGCTCCATTAAGTCCTAACCAGTCCCCCACGAACGTTAGGGCTTTTTTTTGTCTGGTGTTTGTTGCGGCTCAGGTGAAGAGGCCATCAACCGGCGGCGTGGGCATGATCTGCGGTGGGTAGATATCTCGGCAGTGTGACGCGAATGGTGACACCTTCACCATTACCCAGATTATTGGCAGAGACGCTGCCACCATGATGCTCGGCGATGACCCTGACCACGTACAAACCCATGCCGAAGTGCAAGCGGTTATCTGGGTTCGTGGCACGCACCGAAACCATAGAATCGAAAATATTCTCGATCATGTCTCTGGGTATGGTTGGGCCGGTATTGGTAACAAACAGAGTGAGGTTTTTCTGGTCGGTGGTTAAACCCACTGTAATGGTGCTACCTGGCGGCGAGAAGTCCACCGCGTTATCCACCAGTTTGTCCAACAACTGCTCAATGCGATAATCCGATACCTGACTTAAGACCTGTTTTTGCGTGCCCTTATACTCGAACTTATGGCTTTGATGGACTACCCGGGAGTTATTGAGATAGCTCTCCACCAGCTGATGTAAATCAATCACTTCAAGTTCTTCAGCCTCTAGCGCATCTTCTAGGTTCGCAGCGTCAGCCAGGTTTTGCACAATCATGCCAATCCTGATGACGCCTCGCTTGGCGCTTTCAAGATACTTTGCCCTGGCTTGCTCCGAGGGTTCTGATTCAAGGTTCTGTAATGAGGTACTTAAGGTATTGAGGGGATTATTAATCTCGTGACGCAAGGTCCTGGGCATATTTTCCAGAAACTGATTGTGTTGATGCAGTTTGGCCAACATGCTGGAAATGCTTCGCGCCAGGTCGCCAATTTCATCGCCAGCACGGGTTTCACTGCGTAGGCGATTGGTTTGCAAGCGACCATAAATATCAATGGCGTTGGTAGCCTCAGCCCCTAACTTGCGAATTCGCCGGGCCAGGCGCACCGAGAAAGCCATAATCAAGATGACGAAAATGACCAGGGACAAAACTGAGAAATTGACGATGCGTTGTAGCGCGTCTTGACGAAGTTGTTGGATGCGATTGGTGTTTTGCTTGAGTAATACCGTACCAATCACTTCGTTTTCGGTAATGATGGGGTGGGCGGCTATGATCATTTCGCCCTCTGTAGGAGAGTAGCGGCGTTGGTAGCTGGGTTTGCCGGCCAGGGAATCCCTTAGCACTTGATCTTCAGACTGGGGGTTGGTGGTTTGCCGGAGTTGCGCATCTATCTGGGCGTAAAACCAGTTCATGGCGCGATCAAAACCGGCCATCCATTGATCGGGTAAGGGCGCATCGATTTCTTCTGTGGGTGCTACGGTGTCAGTTTGATAGCTACCTACTTCTGCCCGTACCCGGCCCTGGGCATCGATTACTTGAATGTTGGCACCTGAGTAGCCCAAACCCTCGACGATTCTTAAAACCTCTGGAGACTTAAGGAGCACCAAACCGAAAGCTTCCCGACCTGCAGAAGGTAAGGTACCCGTGATCGACTCGATGGCGCGGGTCTCCTGACTGTCGACGTCCACTACGGCGAGGCCGAAGTGTTTGGTAGAGCCCAGTAAATCCAGCGGCATGCGGAATTCGATAGCGTAACCTTCTGGCGTTTCCGTCATAAAACCCTGGACGCGATTTTCTGCCACACCCTGAATGGCATAACGCCAGTCCTGATCCATCATATAGGCAGTGGTGACACCTGGCTCAGTCATGGTCACCACCATTTTCTTTACATCGCCGTTTTGGCCGGTAAATGTGATGCGGATATGATCCGAGAGGTCGAGGCGCAAAATATTGCGGTCGCGAAATACCAGAGCGTCGTCGCGAACCTGAAGGAGAGCGTAAACTTGATCGTTGTGTTCACCGAGCACCAGATAAAACTGGTTAGGTACTTGCTCCTCACCACTCCCGGAGTCGTCGATGAGATCGACGCCAAAGCTAACATTGTAAGAAAGAATGCCTTCCCAATCGTTGCTTTTGCCATCAATACGAATCGGCGTGGTTAAGGGGTGTGCATAAAGTTGTTCGTAGCCTTCCGGTGATTGCGGCAGTTGCTCAATAAAATCAGGATGGCCGTTCAGCAATGTGGAAATACCTTCCGCGGTTAACAACTGGGCGTTGGCCTGGGAATCCACCAGAAAGTCTTCCATTTCACTTAAGTACAAATAACTGAACCAGGGAATCACCACGAGGGCGAGACTCATCAAGATGAAGAGTTTCGTCGCAAGCCTTGGCCCTCGGATGCTCTTGTCCATTATTTTAGCGACCACCGATAGCCGAAGCCGTATTCACTCTTGATGCAATCAAAGTCCTTATCGATGCTTTCGAACTTTTTACGGATGTTGCGCATGTGAGTGTTAATGGTGTTATTGGTAACTAGACTCTGCATGGTGGCGTTCATCAAGGTGTCATAGGACACTGCGTGGCCTGGCACGCGAACCAGCTTGGCAAGCATGCGAAACTCAGTACCAGACAAGTTGATAGGTTGCCCCTTCCAGGATACTAGTAAAGCTTCCTGATCAATGGACATGTCGCCAACCATCTTGGCACTGCTGTTGTTTCCCGACGCCATGGATTGGCCACGCGCCTCATTGATGCGCAGCAAAGAACTGATGCGTTCCGCCAGGTAGTCCAGAGAAATTGGCTTTGGCAGGTAGTCCCAGGCGCCCAGCCGTAAACCGCTGATCTTGTCGATTTCGGCAATTCGTTCCGTGAGAAAGATTACCGGTAAAGTTGGTGAGCGAGATAACAGGTCACGGCAGATCTCGAAACCCGCATCGACCTCATCGCCCAGAATGATATCGAGGATCGCCAGTTCTGGGAGTTCCTTTTCAAATCCAGCGATGGCGTCCCGGCGATTGCTGTACGCGGTAACATCGTAGCCTTTCTTGGTAATTGCATCGACGTAGTTGTTGCGCTGATCATTATCGTCCTCGACGATAGCTATGCGCTTTGCCATTGAAGTTCCTTATGTTTAGGTTGCCACTAGCATGAGTTACACCAGTGCGTGATTGTGAGTAGTTTAAGACAACAACAGCGAGAAGTAATTTCCTATTCCACAGTAAATACCAGCGCCGATCTCGCTAGTTCATCAGTTCTTCAGTAGCCTTCACAACTCTTTCATTTTCCATCCCTCACTGATCCTGTCTTTACTTGTTAACTAAGCACTGTGCGATATTGATAGTGGGTGAGTTATGAAAACCGTATTTGTTCCGGCTTCTGATCAGGTGTTGAACGACAAGAGCCTCGTGACCTCGGAGTTTGTGCCCTTCAATCCTGACTATCTTTCTCCAAAGGCCGATCGCAAGCCTCGCAATTGGATTACCCCGTATAGCTACGAGGATGCCATGGCTCGATTACGCTTGCTGGCGCGGCAAACTGCTCATTAAAAAAGCAGTTTAAAGTTGCCTTAAGGCAACGTGCTGAATCTCAAAAATTTGCAGTTGACATAATATGTCAAAGGGGGTCAAATCCCCCCATGGACTTTCTACTTAATCCCATTGGTTGGTTAATATTCGGCGGCATTCTGATGCTGGCTGAGCTGATTATTCCTGGCGGTGTCGTGGTCTTTCTCGGCCTCGCCGGGGTACTGGTCGCAGCTGCTCTTGGTGTCGGCTTAATCACTAGTTGGGTTAATGCATTAACTGCTTTCTTTGTTTTGTCTCTGGCGCTGGTGCTTGGTTTGCGCGCTTTCTTTATGAAATACGCCGGCGGCGACTTTAGCCGCGGTAATGTCGTGGAAATTCTTGATGACATTGGCGAAGAGGTGGCGGTGTTAGAAGCTATCGGTCCCGGCCAGGAAAAAGGCAAAATCGATTTTCGTGGTACCCATTGGCAAGCGTTAGGCGATGGTTCTTATATAGAGCCGGGTAAGATCGTGCGTATTGTCGGGCGTGATAACGTCAATTACATTGTCGAGCTAGTAGATTAGCGCGA
>JBKAGC010000169.1:0-7942 GCA_046290215.1 Pseudomonadales bacterium
TGGCCCTCGGTAGATAGCGGCGGGTCAGCCGGGGCGCCATCGTCATTCACCACCTTTTCTGGCAAGCCGTGTCGAATCAGTATCAGTTCCATAGTCTCTAACTACCTGTTGTTATTCTTAAACTCTAAATCATACAGATAAAAAAAAGCCCCGCGACTGCGAGGCTTTTTGCAAACTTAAAGGCTAGTTTAGGTGGCCGCGATTGAAACGTTGTACACCCCTGCCTGTCTGGCTGAGTCCATCACGTGAATCATAATTTCCGTGCTGCTCTCAGGATGTGGCTGAACCACTACTGGGGCTTCTGGGCTTTCTGCCGAGAGCCGCTCGATATTGGCACGTACCGCACGTTTGTCCACATTACGACCACGGATCTCAATACGATCACGACTGGTAATGCGCACCACGATGCTTTGCTTGTCAGCATCTTTAACATTCTGGTTCTTGTCAGGACTGGTCACATCGATACCAATCTCTTTGACGAAGGTCGCCGTAACAATGAAGAAGATCAACATGATGAACACAACGTCCAACATGGGGGTCAAGTCAACTTCACCCTCTTCTTCTGATTGTACTTTTCCAACCGTTCTATGCATGGAGTATCTCCGGCGCTTTCGCTCTTGTCATTCTGGTAAATCGCTGTCGAACAACAGGCGACATGCTCATTATTCAAACAGGTTATATCTTTTTCTGTGTTTTTGCTGTGATTGCAGCTTGCGCAGCCACACAACTAATCCCAAGCATACAGCGGCCCAAAACAGATGAAAAGCCGCTTTATGGAATCTCTATAGATTTCTCTTAAATATCCCGCAAAGCCTTGTCTGACCTCGGCCCTAGCGGTTTACCACCTTGCTCACCGTGGTGTAGTGCAAGCCCAGAAACTCACCAATTTCCATGAGCGTGTAAGAGTGATCAATATGGGCCTTACGAATCAGCTCATTACGCTCGACCCGGGTCTTGTTGTCGATGTTCTTGAATAGAACTGGCAAGCTGCGGCGACGCTGGGCCCGCTTTGGACCGCGCTTGGCGAGCTTTTCACCGTTCAGGATGGGCTGCATTTCGGCAATGAACTTAGGAGAACCGAGCAAAACCTGGCCAGAACGCTCGTTGAGAGGTGACTCCGCCGTGGCTCCCGCTTTGACAAACTCTTTATACTTCTTCTGATTATCCTTCTCACGTTTACCAAAGTGACCAAGCACTCTGTCTGTGGTGAGAAACGCCGGGCTTTGAATTTGCCCGGCCATGGCCCTATGGCTACTCCAGCGGTACTGCTGTGCACTGCCAGCCAGTTCAAGCCGCACTGGGTTCATCACGGCGTGACGACACAGTGGCAGTAGATATTCAGTAGGCTCAAACAAAACACTGCGAAAGCGCCCTTGAAACAGCGGGCCATCATCTTCGTGGCGACGATTAAAGTGTTGGGTGTACACCCCATTCAACTGCCGCATGCCTTTTGACAAATTTGCTTTGGGGCACTCCACCACTAGATGGTAATGGCTGTCTAACATGACATAGCTGTGTAACAACCAATTAAAACGTTCTACGACCCCAGCAAGGACATTTAGGAAAACCGCCCGGTCTTCGTTATCTTTAAAAACTAGCTTGTCGTTTAAGCCGCGGCTGGTGACGTAGTAATTAGCGCCTGGGAATTCTATCCGTACCGGTCTGGACATGTTGTCTGCAACTTTCCTTCTTTATTTTTTTCATGTTTCAGCGGCTTTAAAGCAAGCAGCCTACTCGACGCATCAAAACTCTTAACTGGTTCGTGTTATTAAAAGTAAGTTTTTTGGTTTGTTCTTTTTCTATGCTTTTATTTCTATTCTTTTTTCTATTCTTTTTCTATGCTTTTTCCATCTAAGCATCGCTCTATTCCAAGCAGTGACGAGTCTCGTATTGCTGGCCAACTGACTGTTCAAGAACTGACCCCTTTTCTTACATAAACTGCTTTCGATAACTGCTTACGTTACGTCCTTGCGCTTATGTGCAATGAAATAAGATAGGGGCGACAAATATTACAGATAGCCGTTTCCTGCCTCAAGAAGAAATTGCCAATACTCAATTAAGATTGCAGTGAGAATTGCTCCTATAGTAACTTGCTGGCGGTGAGATCGCAGAGACGATCCCAAATAAGAGTTCCAAAAAAAGGGAGACAACCATTATGGCCGCAGATAAATTTCCTATCGAAGCCGGGCACGTCATGATGTTTGCACGCTCAATTGGCGATGCAAACAACATTTATTACGATGAAGACTATGCCAAAGGTACCGAACCAGGCGGCATCATTGCGCCACCCACCTTTGTTCAAGCAAGCGCGCAATTCGACCCAAATTATTTCTTACGTCCGAAGATCGGCGAAGAGTGGTTTGGCTCCGCTAAAGAGGCAACAGGCATCACCAAGAAAGAAGGTTCTGGTGGTGGCGGCGGTGGCGGCGGTGGCCTCCACGCCGAGCAACACTATGTGTATCACCGTCAGGTGAAAGTTGGCGATGTGCTGACGGCCACAACCAAACCCGGCAAGTCCTGGGAAAAAGAAGGTCGTCGCGGCGGTAAGCTAATGTTCAGCGAATCTGTCACCGAATATCGTGACCAATCTGGTGAGTTGGTTGTAACTGCCACCAGTGTTGGCGTTAGAACTGAAAAACCCGCTACCAGCGCTTAAGGAGAAGATCACATGGCATTAAAAGCAAGCGAACTTAAAGTGGGTGATACGTACCAAGAGGAAGTGTGCAACAACCTTTCTCGCACCCAGATTGTGCAGTATGCCGGCGCTTCCGGTGACTATAACCCACTGCACTCTGATGAGATTTTCACCACCCAGATTGCCGGTTATCCGTCGGTCTTTGCTCACGGCATGTTATCTATGGGTATGACGGGCAAGATGCTCACCAACTATGTGGGTGACGGCCGCCTCAAGAGCTATGGGGTCAGGTTTACCGCCCAGGTATTTCCTGGTGCCACGCTAACGGCAAAAGCCACCATTACCGATATCCGTGAAGAAGACGGCGAGAAAATTGCTGACATCAGTGTTTCCACCACTGACGAGGCCGGTACTGAAGTCATCAAAGGTCAGGCAAGCGCCGTTCTGGATTAGATTCAAAATCCAACCATGACTGAAATAGCAGGCCGAATTCACATTAGTGTGAGTTCGGCCTTGTTGTTTCTGGCAGCGCAAAATGAATCACTTCAGGGGCGAGACAAACGCTCTCACTGCAAGCCTGGAGGCGCACCTTGAGTTGCGCGCCGGGCCTGCTTAAGGAGATTGTGAACTTACCCGCCAATACCGGGATTGCCTCCGCTGCAAAATCAACCTTCAGCCACTCGGGATCTGGGTAGGCGTTCTCGGCACCTGAGACTAGAAGCCCCAATAAATCGTCAGGCGCATCAGGATGATTCACGTGCCAGCCCTCGGCAATTGTGATGGTTAACACTGCCCCCAGGTCCGAGCGCTCAAGCTCAAGCTCAAGTTCAAGATAAACGCGGCCTTCGCAAGCCCATTGTTTCAATAGTCGCCTGCCCTGCCTGATACGTTGCAATACGCTTAAGAAATAGCAGTGGCCTAACGGGTTTTGCTGCACACGCTGGGCGAAGGTGGCAAGGGTTTTATCCCGGTGCTGTTTGTACACAGGCTTACCCGTCGCGTCAAAGGCTAATTGCAGCGCAGACAAGGCCACACTGTTGCCAGATGGCATGGCCGTATCCAGAGGGTTCTTCGTTCTTACAAGCATGGGGCCGTCACTATCAACTAACGAGCTGTAGAAGCCGCCTTCTTCGTCGTCCCAGAATTGATCTAGCATGCACCGCAATAACTGCTCTGCCCTACGTAACCAATCAGCTTCGCCCAGGAGCGCCAGATGCAAGGCAGCCTCGGCAAAGTAGGCGTAGTCTTCAAGGGTGCCAGCAATGGAGACCTCTTCACTCAACCTTGAGCGCCAGAGTTTGAGGCCCTCTTGCCCTATATCCTGGACCTGCTTTTGCCACAGAGTTTCCGCGGCAGCAATGGCCATGGGGCGATAATCTTCGATGCCGGTCAGTAATTCAATTTCGGCAATACTTGTGATCAGCAATGCATTCCAGGCAATAATGACTTTTTCGTCGCGGAACGGCGGCTGCCTTTTGTCTCGTTCAAGACGGAGCTTTTCTTGCAAATCAGCAACTGCCTGACGCCACTCAGGATCATCACCGAAGTCTGTCAGCGACTGCGGCATATGCAAAATGTTTGCACCTTCAAAGTTACCTGCCGCACTTACACCATATACCTGGGTGGCTAACTCAAGCTCTTCTGAACTCAAAATGGCTTGCAGCTCTGAGTAAGGCCAAATGAAAAAACGCCCTTCCTCACCTTCTGTGTCGGCGTCCGTGGCTGAGTAGAAGCTGCCGTCCGCTGCCGTCATCTCTCTTGCCAGATAGTTCAAGGTGAGTTCTAAGACCCGCCGATACTCTGCAGCGCCCGTCAATCCATAAGCCGCAGCATACAACCTGACAAGCTGTGCCTGGTTGTAGAGCATCTTTTCAAAATGTGGCACCAGCCACGCCTGATCCACGGAATAGCGGTGAAAGCCGCCGCCGATCTGGTCAAACAAACCACCCTGAGCCATCTTACTTAACGACTTCAATAAGGCGGGCCGCCCGACTTTTGAACCACTGACAGCGTCTTCAAATAGCAGCCAGAGCTGCGACTCGTTAGGGAACTTTGGCGCCTGGCCAAAACCGCCGTTAACTTCATCAAAGTTGCCGAGCAATTTCTCTATAGCCTCGGCTACAACGCTGCTATCAAGCTCTGCTGCCTGACTTGCCGCATCGCTATGCTGCTGAATACTCGCGGCCAACTGATCAGCCTGGACTAACACTTCATCCTGCTGGTTCTGCCAGGCCCCGGCAATTTGCTCAAGCAGGTTAAGAAAACCCTCTGGCGGAAAGTAGGTGCCGGCAAAAAACGGTTTACCCTCGGCGGTAATGAATGTGGACATGGGCCAACCGCCCTGCCCGGTCATTAACTGCAACCCAGTCATATAGATTTCATCAAGATCTGGACGCTGCTCACGGTCTAGTTTGATGGCAACAAAGTGCTCATTGAGAAAGGCCGCAATCTCCTCATTGTCAAAACTCTCTCGTTCCATGACATGGCACCAGTGACAGGTGCTATAACCAACAGATAAAAAGATTGGCTTGTTCTCACGTTTGGCCACCGCAAATGCTTCTTCACCCCAGGGATACCAGTCCACAGGATTGTGGGCGTGTTGCACTAGATAAGGCGAGCTATCCCTCAGAAGCCGATTGGTATACTTCGGCCGCCCGTTGGCATCGAGTAGTGTGGTTCTCATGGCTTAGAGCTTTTGCAACGCTTGCAGCACTAAATTCTCAGTGAGAATTTGCGGCAATATCACCGGCTCTGACTGGTCTGGGTGATACAACAAGTACAAGGGCACACCACTGCGGCCGTGTTCAGCCAGTTTACGGGTGATCTCCGGGTCCTCATTGGTCCAGTCGCCTTTTAAGTAACGCACTTGTTTCTCGGCAAGCATGGCCGTCGTGGCGTCGGTGCTTAAAGCTACCGCCTCATTTACTTTACAGGTGACACACCAGGCGGCGGTAAAATTGACAAACACCGGGCCAAGCTGGCGATATTCCGCCAGTCTAGCGGCGCTGTAAGCTTCATAATTACGCTGCGCGCTTGTCTCGGTACTCCCATCAGTGGACTGAGGTGCGGTGTTTTGCGCCACACTCAACTGACCCGGGCTATACACCACAGAGGCCAGCAAGATAAACGCAAAGACCTGCACAAAGTGGCGTAAGCCGCCGTTTGGAGGCAAATGCTTGAGCAACCAAATTGCAAACACCAGTAGTACCGCGCCGGCACCAATCACCAACACCCCGGTGGCACCGGTTTGGATCGACAATACCCACAATAACCAGATCGCTGAAGCGTACAGCGGGAAGGCAAGTAGTTCTTTAAAGCGCGCCATCCAGGGGCCAGGCTTTGGCAAACGTTTAATCAAACCTGGAGAGTAGCAAAGCGCCAGATAAGGCACTGCCATGCCAAAGCCAAGCGCGGTAAAAATAAGCAACGCCGCGAGATTACTCTGGGTTAAGGCAAAACCGATGGCCGACGCCATAAAAGGCGCAGTGCAGGGTGCAGCCACCAGGGTCGCTAACACGCCGGTAAAAAATGAGCCACTGTAACCACTTTGTTGCTGAGGCCCCGCCCCCAACGACATTAAACTGGTGCCAATTTCAAAATAACCGGAAAGATTGAGTCCCACCAGTAAAAACAGATACACCAAAAGCCCCACCACCCAGGGCGACTGCAATTGAAAGCCCCAGCCAATTTCGGCACCACCAGCTCTTAACGCAATCAACAATCCGGCAATGGCAACAAAACTTAAAACCACGCCAAGCACATACATCCAACCATGTGATCGCAGGTGTGTGGTTTCGCTCATCAGTGACAATATCTTGATGGACAGCACTGGGAACACGCAGGGCATGAGGTTCAAAATCAGCCCACCCAGGAAAGCAAAGAACAGAGCTGTGGCCAACGAAAGGCCCGCCTCTCCTGTGGCTTGCGGCGGTGCACCTGCATTGGTCGGGCGAATCTCAAAGGCCGTGGTTCGAGTTTCGCCGGCTTCCTCAACAACCACCAGAATGCCGTTGAAGTTGGCAGAGGCATCATAGTCCCAGCCCGGGGTCAGTTTGAGCGTAATCCCTTCCTTTGTGATTTTAAGCTTCTGTTCCGCGGGATTGTCGATCAGGGCTTCTGCATAAGGGAAATAATCCACCGATTGAATTCTGTCTGGATTCAGGTTTGGCATTGCTACCTGGAGCTCAATGACATCCCCCGCCCTGACCTGAGCATCCACGCCAATAAACTGAGGCACCTTTTGCCTCGCTTGCAATGCTAATTGCTCAGCCTCGCTATTTAACACAAGGGTGTCACCAACCGGCACGGTCAACCGCAATTCGCCGCGCTCAGGGATGCACACATCGGCGCAGACAAGCCATTCACCCTTCACGTTAAAAACGGCTTCAGAGCCTTGCAGGTTCTCAGGCGCGGTCACTTCGATGGGATACAACACGGTGCCGTGATAGCCGTAATTCATCAAGGGGCCATAGGCAATCCGCTCAGGATAGGGCCATTCAATCTTGCCGAATTCAAAGCCTTGCGGCTCTCGCCAATCTAGCGTTGTGGCGGCGCCACTGTCACCTGGGTTAATCCAGTAGGTATGCCAACCAGGACGAATTTCATGTTCGAGCAGTAAAGTAAACGTTGCACCAGGCGCAATCTGGTCAGCCACGCTAATCAAGCGCGCCTGCAAATTGCCCGTGTTCAATACGGGGCTACTCGGCGGGGAATCCACCTGCTCGCTGTGGCCTGGACTCACCAGAGCAACCAGCAACCAGACAAACAGGGCAAGACGAAAGCGGTTCATGAACACACCTGAAGAATCTGAAGCCTCTACTATACCTCAGCCATGGACCGCTTTCGCTCTGATAGGGTTTCGTCTTTCGATTTTGTGAAGAACGTCTTACCTAGGCAGTTTTAATGCGCCGGGTCAGCGTCACCAGACGTTCCGCATTGGCCTGCAATTCATTTGCAGCTCGAACCTGTTCAGCGGTCAGTGCCTTGGTAGATTTTGCGACTTCCAGGGTTTGCTGAATGTGACGACTGGTTTGTTGCGATGAGCCACGTTGTGAGTTTACAGAAGTCACAATCTCGCCGTTTTTGGTGAGAATGGTATCCACCGCCTGGGTAATCTCACGCAAGCTCTGGCTGGCGCTTTGGGTTTGAGATACACATTGGTCTGTTTGCGAACTACTGACATCAATCGCCTTCACCGCCTGTTTCGCATCGGCGCTCGATTGATGGGCCCAGCGCGTTTATGAAAACCAATGTCGATGGCACATTCTGCCTGCTCGAAGCGGCGTTGAATTGGTGGCAGAGCGCAGG
>JBKAGC010000170.1:0-7929 GCA_046290215.1 Pseudomonadales bacterium
CGGGAGCCGTACGCCGGTGCGGTTGCCGTCGATGGTGCGCGGCGAAATCTGTGGCTAGCTGCAGTAGTCCTGAGCCCTGGGGCGAGTCCCGTTATCAGGCAGGCCAAACTGACGGCATCAACTATTATGTGAAAGCTTTCTCACAGCCTGCAAGGCTCGCCCGGGTGATTGCTACACCAGGACCAGTGGCGTTATGTAGCGTCGTGGGCTCGGCGCTAATATTTGTGGTGCCAGATCAAGGTGTGTTTCAGGTTGACCGCCGGATTGATGGCGATGGGGCGGCGTTTTGGCTAGCGCCCGTGCCCGGGCATTTTTCTTCCAGTACCAGGTTTGAGCAATCGGCGGCCGCCCTGAAGCTGGTCACAGGTCATTTTACTTCCACGATAGAAACAGAAGACGAGGTTCGTAACGATGTGGTGCTGGAACTCGCCCCGGCTCTGGAAGTGAGTTTGCCCGTGGCCATCGAGCCACCTCTGGTGCTGGATAACTCTGCAGTAGTTTGGCCAGCCGGGGGTAAGTTCTATCGTTTCAGTGGGGGGGAGCTTGTGCCTATGCCGGCGCCTGGTCTACAGCTTAAGCAAGTTCAGACTTTGCCCACTGGTTTGCAGGTCGCAGGTTATTGCGCGGCAGATGCTGAACTGGTGGTATTCGATGGGGCGGGGCAGGTGCTACGTATGCGCCAGCAATCAGCCCAGTCAGATTACGAGATTCTCGGCCGTTTTCAGCTAGATTCTGCCGTGCAAGCTTGTCAGGTTGATGGCCATAGACAACGACTTTATATAGTGAACCAGACACCAATGCTTTGGGTATTTGATTTGCAGACCGCCGGCTTAACGGCACCCCGTGCAGTAACCTCCGATTTGATTGTCAACGCTCTCACTGGCATTGCGCTCTATGGCTCTGACTATGTAATGACGCAATCTAGTGGTGATAATGCCATTTTGCTTTTTACCGCTGAGCAAATGTCTCTGGTCAAGCGCTTTCGAATTGGCGCTGACGTCGCTCGTGGCATGGACGGCGTTAGTCAGAGCGGTGGACTTGCAGCGGCGGTTAGGTCGTTACCTGGATTTCCTCGCGGGGCACTGTTGGTACATGACGCCATTAATCGATTGCCAGAAGCACCGGCAAACATCAAAGTCATCGATTGGCGTGCCATCAATCCATAAAATACTGTGCATTGCAGCAAAACGCCTTGACTTTCCCTCTGGAATCGCTGTGTTACACTGCGTGAACTGGTAGTAGCGCGATATCAGGTTGGGTCTGGCTAAGATCTGGTCGGTCTTATCCGGGCTTGAATATTACCATCCGGGAGTTGCGGTATGAGTGTGACAAAAGGTCGAGTCAAATGGTTCGACGAGAAGAAAGGATTTGGCTTTATTGAACATGAAGGAGGCAAGGATGTCTTCGTTCATTTCAGTCAAATTCAATCAGACCGATTTAAGACGTTAGACGATGGTCAAGAAGTTGAGTTCACCATCGAAGAAGGGCCCAAAGGGCCGCAAGCGGTAAACGTAGTAGGCCTCTAATCATCGGGGCTAGCGCAGCCCGATTGATAGCACTTAAGGCTTGTTTTAGCGAAGCGCTTCGCCAGATTCCCTTTGGCCTAAATTTCCCAAAATCCCCGCCAAATCGTTCGCACCCACGAGCAAAATCTGGTGTCATAGCGACCATTGTTTATCTGCTCGCTGCTGCCTGCGCTTATGATCATTGACGATCGCACGCAGTCCAGTGTCACTCTAATGGAGTCGTGTTTTGCGCAACCTGATCATATTGAGTTTAGGCTTAGCCCTTTGTTGTCTCGCCGCGCCGGCGTTAACCGATGGTTTAGCTGAAGCCACCGAAGCCAGGGACCGTTCCGGCGAGTGGCCTTTACACGGCCTAAACTACTCGGAAACCCGGGAATCCCCCCTTAAACAGATCAATCCCGACAACATTGCCCAATTAGGCCTCGCCTGGTCTTTTGAGCCAGGTACCAGACGTGGTTTAGAGGCATCACCCATCATCAAGGATGGCGTCATGTTTACCACTGGCGACTGGAGTCGGGTGTTTGCCAATAATGCTCAGACCGGCGAATTACTTTGGAAGTTTGATCCACAAGTGGATCGCGCCTGGGGTGCTAACGCTTGCTGTGATGTGGTTAACCGCGGTGTTGCCGTGGCCGGTGACCGCGTCTTTGTGGGGGTGTTGGACGGTCGTCTGATCGCGTTGGATATCCGCACCGGTGAACCAGTTTGGGAAACCCTCACCATTGATCGCAGCAAGCCTTACACCATTACCGGAGCGCCGCGGATTGTTCATGACACTGTGGTGATCGGCAATGGTGGTGCTGAGTACGGTGTGCGAGGTTATGTCTCGGCTTATGACATGGCCACAGGAGAAATGCGTTGGCGGTTTTACACGGTACCGGGTAACCCGGCATTGCCAGCGGAAAATGACACCATGGCAATGGCGCAAAAGACCTGGACCGGTGATGTATTTTGGAAAGTCGGCGGTGGCGGCACAGTGTGGGATTCCATGGCATTTGATCCTGAACTGGATTTACTCTACATCGGCGTGGGTAACGGCTCTCCCTGGAACCGCCATATTCGCAGCCCCGGTGGTGGTGACAATTTGTTCCTTTCCAGCATTGTTGCCCTAAACGCCAGCAGCGGAGAATATGTCTGGCACTATCAGACCACACCAGGGGATACCTGGGATTATACGGCGACTCAACATATGATCCTGGCGGATCTAAACATTGCTGGTGAGGTGCGCAAGGTCATCATGCAAGCACCGAAGAATGGTTTCTTTTATGTGCTGGATCGCGCCACTGGCGAGTTTATTTCAGCGGACACTTACGTACCGATTACCTGGGCCAGCCATATTGATCCAGAATCAGGGCGACCAGTTGAAACCGAAAACGCCGATCACCGGGTTGAGTTCCAAATGACCAAACCAGCGCCGTTTGGTGGCCATAACTGGCAGCCCATGGCTTTTAACCAGTCCACGGGCCTGGTGTACATCCCGGCGATGGAAAACGTCTCTTTGTACTCAACCCCAGAGTCCTTTGAGTATGTAGAAGGCAGCTATTGGAATCTTGGCCAAAATGATGATCTGGACGCTGATAATCCTATGGCTGCCATGAGCCCAACTCTGGCCAATGCCGTCATGAAACATTTGCTAAGGGGCAGGCTGCTAGCCTGGGATCCTATTCAACAAGAGGAGCGGTGGCGCGTTGAGCACAGCACTGCGTGGAATGGTGGCGTGTTAACCACGGCGGGCGGTCTGGTATTTCAGGGGGATGGCACGGGTCATTTGTCTGCCTTTGATGCAGCAACAGGTGAGCGCCTTTGGTACTACAATGTTGGCAACGGCATTATTGCGCCGCCGGTGAGTTATGAAATTGATGGCGAGCAGTATATTGCCCTGATGGTTGGCTGGGGTGGTGCTGTGGGCTTGCTGTTTGATCAACCGGAAGCCGTTGGCGGCGGCGAAGGTAAACTGCTGGCCTTTAAGTTAGGGGCAACGGAAAGCCTCGATATTGCTGAACGGGTTCGACTGCAACCAGAACCGCCGCCCCGGTCGGGCAATCCTGAGTCAGTGGCTCGCGGTGCCGCGCTGTACAACAATTACTGTATGCGGTGTCATGGATTGAACGGCATCGGCAGTGGGGTGATCGCTGATCTTCGTTATATGAGTCCTGGTAGTCATGAACTGTTTGATGACATTGTTCGCAAAGGCATATTTTCTGCGCTGGGTATGGTGAGCTTTGCCGACGTTTTGGATGAAGAACAGGCCCAGGACATTCGTAACTACATCATCGAGGCCGCCAACGATAAGTGGGAAGACGATCAGTCTTCTGATGCCTGGATAAAGACCCGGGACTGGTTCTACGATGTCATTGGTACGGCGGTGAGTTGGTTCTTATAGACTAGATAACGCCTAATTCTGTCAGGCGCTCGTGTAGGTAAGAGCCAGCGGTGTAACGCTCCGATAGTTTGACATCCGGGCGCGGATGCAAAAATAGCGGCAAGGACATGCGGCCATCACTATGATCTTGTCCCGCAGGGGAAACCACCCGATGACTGGTGGAGGGGAAGTAGCGGTTGGACGCTTCTTGCAACATATCGCCAATATTGATGATCACCTGATTTTGATTCGACTTCACATCGATCCACTGGCCGTCCTGGGCTTGTACTTGCAGTCCCGGCGCGTCGGAAGCTGGCAAAATAGTCAGTAAGTTGATGTCTTCATGGGCGGCAGCCCAGGTTACCTCGTCGTCACTGATGTTGTCCATGGGTGGATAATGCAAAACCCGAAGCAAGGTTACATCACTGTTTTCGATCATGTTCGGCAATGGTTGGCTGTAGCCGGCGGCAACATCTGCTGGTGAATGTTGCTCTACCCAGTGCAGTAGGGTAGCGGCAAATTGTGCGCGCGTCGTAATACTGTTGGAGTAACTCGGTGCATCTAACATGACCCAGGGTAAGGTGAAAGTACTCTTTGCAGTCCTGTTTGCTAAAGCCCTTTGCTGACTGGCTTTCTCGAATGAAAAATAGCCGTCCTGGGTGTCTTTATTCAGCTCAAACTGAAACTTCCATTGTGGCGAAAAAGGCGCGCCAGCAGCGTAGATTTTGCTGACGCACAGTATCCAGAGATGGTTCTAATACTGCAAACCAATATCATGCAGGGATTGACAAATTGCTGGTCGGCGTCGGGTCTTGAAATAATGCTGTTGAGATTTCAGGCTTAAGAGAGTGCGAGGAAGAAGCCTGCTAGTGAGGCGCTCACAAGGTGACAGGTTGCAGCGAGTAGCACGCACGACCGAGGGGCGATCAGCGCGTGCCAGGGGCAATGGTACAATACCGCCGAGGCAAATCGCGATAGATGAGAAGTTGGCAAAGCCACACAAGGCAAAGGTAATGATGGCTTGAGTCCGGGGGCTAACGGTATCCATCACCTCAACAAAGCCGAAGAAGGCAACAAACTCATTTAGAACCAACTTCTGGCCAATAAAACTGCCGGCAACATTGGCTTCATGCCAGGGCACGCCCAACACCCAGGCAACCGGCTGGAACATATAGCCAAGCAGGATTTCGATGGTCAGGCCTTCAATGCCAAATAATCCGGTCACCCAGCCTAAAACGCCGTTGAGCAAGGCGATCAAGGCAATAAAGGCAAGTACCATAGCGCCAACCGCAAGGGCAATCTGCAAACCCGTGAGCGCTCCAGCAGCGGCAGCATCAAACATGTTGACGTAAGCTTCTTCACTCTCTTCAACATCTTCAATATTGTCATTAGGTGTTTCACTCTCAGGCATCATAATTTTTGCGATCATCAAGCCCCCGGGCGCGGCCATAAAGCTGGCCGCCAGCAAATATTTGATGTCGATACCAATGCCCGCGTAGCCCGCCATGACCGAACCCGCGATGGAGGCAAGGCCGCCCACCATGATGGCGAACAGCTCTGATTGGGTCATTTGTGGGATAAAGGGTTTTACCACCAGCGGAGCTTCTGTCTGGCCGATGAAGATGTTTGCCGCGGCGGACAGGCTCTCTGGTCGACTGGTGCCGAGGACTTTCTGCAGAAAACCGCCAATTAGCTTAACCACCCAGCCCATCACGCCGAGGTAATACAACACGGTAATCAGGGAAGAGAAAAATACAATGACTGGCAGGACATTCAGGGCAAAGGTAAAACCGATGGACTCCCCAACGAGTCCGCCAAAGATAAAGTCGATACCGGCTTTTGAGTAACCCATCAGGTTAGAGAAGCCATGGGCGAGCACTTCCACAAAGGCCTGGCCCGCGGGTACATAAAGCACAAAGCCGCCAATAGTGGCTTGAATGGCGAAAGCGCCAAAAACGGTACGAGGATTGACTGCAGAGCGATTTGAAGATGCTAACCACGCAACAAGCGGGATCAGGCAGATGCCTAATAGACTAATCATAAACGGTTTTAATGTTGCGAAAGGTGAGAATGGCCATAATACCATTCGCAAAATTACAAAAGCGAGTTTCCCTGCCGGTGGCCAGCCTTAGCAGCCAATTCTGGGGTTTGCTGGGCTGCGAAAACGGCACTGTTATGAAGATAAACCCCGGGCGCGGCGACCTTGATAATCCTGATCAATTAAGCGCCGTGGATGCACGCCGTCTACATAACCCATAAACCCCGGATCTCGAATGCTATAACCCAGCAAACCCTGGACTTGTTCTGAATAGCGAGCGGCGCTGGCCGGCGGTACGGCGAGCACCATATTCTCCAATTGCCGCAGCCAGGGTTGGCAGTATTGTGGCGTGATCGCCAGACGGCTGCTCTGGCTCTGGTTGGGGCCGCCGCGATGATATAGAGAGCCGTGAAACACCAGGGCTGAACCGGCGGGCATAATAGCTTTGACGATTTCATGATGTTCCCCTGGGGACTGATTTTGCCAGAGGTGACTGCCTGGAATGAGTTCAGTGGGATTGTCCGCGTAAACTCATCGATAGCCCATCACGCTGATGCCGTGGTATATGTGCGGTCCTGATTGGCAAGGAGGCATGTCGGCGAAATGGCTGCGGCGTCTCACCGGGATGCACATTAATCGCGAGATTTGCAGACAGCAGGTAGGTAGGCTCTAAAAACGCATCGAGGATGGGAATAATGGTCTCATGTTCCACCAGTTCAGCAACCGCCGGCGCCTTGTCCAGAAGGGCGTAGACCCGCTCGCTGGCAAAGCCCTCAAAGTTGTTACGGCCCATC
Organism: Pseudomonadales bacterium; assembly: GCA_046290215.1. Classification (GTDB taxonomy): domain Bacteria; phylum Pseudomonadota; class Gammaproteobacteria; order Pseudomonadales; family Azotimanducaceae; genus JAHRVQ01. The sequence goes on from JBKAGC010000170.1 coordinate 6,721, forward strand.
AGGGATTGCTGCAAATAGGGCGAGAGTTCAGCGCGAATTTGCTCTAACAATTCTGGCGAGAGCAGGGACTCGAAGATGGTAAAGCCCTGTCGCTTAATGCGTTCAATATGTTCCGCCAGTGCTGTGCCCACTAGCTCACCCCCATTTGCCCTTTTGGATTAGGCCAGTTTACTCGTGATGCGCAACATTGGCACCCTGACGGTTGCCACCACACCTTCGCGATCCTCGCGATTCTTGAGTTCAATGCTGCCGCCGTGAAACTCTGCAATGAGCCTTGCCACATATAAACCCATGCCAAGGTGGCTGTCCTCACTGGCACTGGCATCTCGCACTGAAATCATGGGGTCAAACAGCTCTTTACTCATGGTATCGGGCAAGCCCGGGCCACTATTGCTTACGCGCACCAGCAGGGTCTCGGTTTCTTCGCTCAGCCTGACAATAATGGCTTGGTCTGGTTCTGAAAACTGGGCGGCGTTATCGATAAGCTTATCGAGCATTTGCGCAAACAGTTCTGGAATGCCGGTTACCTGGCTCTCATCGCACTCGATGATAAGCTCGAAGGCTTGCTGGGGAAATGCTTGCTCGTAGCCTTCAAAACAGCCGCGCACCACGCCGGCCAGGTCAAACACAATCACTTCATCGTGATCCAGGGTTTGTTCCAGACGGGACGCTTCACTCATGCTGTTTAAGATATTGGTTAATCTGGCTACACCATTGTTGGCTCGTTGGACATACTTGAGGTTGCGCTCATCAACGCTGGTGGCGAGATTTTCAAGGGAAGAGCGCACCACTGATACTGGCGTGCGGAGCTCATGAGCGAGGCGTCTCGACAATAACTCAAGATACTCGTTGTATTGCTGCAAACGCTCCGTGATGTCGGTAAAACGTTGGCCAAGATCACCAATGGCATCGTCACCGACTGGTTTGCCCAGAGAGCCCTGGACCCGGCCCTGATCATCCACTACCGCCTCAAGGGCAACCCCAAGCTGCTTAATCCGCGCCATTTGATGTCGGGCAAGAAACAGTGACAGCAGCACGCCGAGGCCCAACATAACGGCACTAAACACCAGCAGTTGCTGCCGTTGCTGCATGATAAAGGTGTCGTTGGCGGTTTGATCAAGGTGATAGATGAAATCGCCGTAGTGGATATCGTTAACAATCAGCGGCAGAGTTTGAGGTTGCCCTGATGTGGCAGATCCTGGTGCTGCC
>JBKAGC010000171.1:0-7888 GCA_046290215.1 Pseudomonadales bacterium
GCCGGGATCGCGGCGAGCCTGCAATACCGCGCGGGCCGGTTCACCATCGGCACCGGCGGCCTCAGCTACAGCATCGTGCAACACCAGTGCGCTTTCCACTTCGGCTGTGCCCATGCGATGGCCGGAAACGTTGAGCACGTCATCCACCCGACCAGTAATCCAGTAGTAGCCATCTTCATCACGTCTGGCGCCATCACCGGTAAAGTAGTACCCCGAGTACGCAGAATAGTAGGTGTCCACGCAACGTTGATGGTCGCCAAACACGGTGCGGATTTGACCTGGCCAGGATTGGCTAATAGCCAGATTACCTGACCCGGCGCCTGTAATCTCATTACCATCAGGGTCCAGTAATACTGGTTTGACGCCAAAGAAAGGCCGAGTAGCTGAACCCGGTTTTAAGTCTGTCGCGCCGGGCAGTGGTGTGATCATGATGCCGCCAGTTTCTGTTTGCCACCAGGTATCTACAATCGGACACTTGTCTTCACCCACCACATGGTAATACCACTCCCAGGCTTCTGGGTTGATAGGTTCGCCAACGGATCCAAGCAGGCGCAAACTGCTGCGGTCGGTGCTGGTGACGAACTCATTGCCCTGACCCATGAGGGCTCTGAGGGCGGTGGGAGCAGTGTAAAAAATATTAACCTGATGTTTGTCACACACCTGCCAACACCTGGAGGCATCAGGATAGGTCGGGACGCCCTCAAACATTAGGGTGATGGCGCCATTGGCCAGTGGCCCGTACACAATATAAGAGTGGCCGGTGACCCAGCCAACGTCAGCAGTACACCAGTAGATATCACCATCATGATAGTCAAACACATACTTGTGGGTCATGGCCGCTTGCAGCATATAACCGCCTGTTGTGTGTAAAACCCCTTTGGGTTTTCCAGTGGAGCCAGAGGTGTAGAGAATAAACAGAGGGTCCTCTGCATTCATGCTCTCGGGTTCACAGGTCGTGGCCTGATCTGCTATGGCCTCGTGATACCAGATATCTCGCGGCGCTTGCCATTTAATATCGCCACCGGTTCGCTTCACAACGATGACGCTGTGGACATTTGGGCAACTCTCGAGCGCCTGATCTGTATTGTCCTTCAAGGGTATAGGTTTGCCGCCGCGCACGCCTTCATCGGCAGTAATCACCGTTTGGCAATCTGAATCGAGGATGCGGTCCCGTAACGCTTGCGGCGAGAAGCCGCCAAATACCACGGAGTGGATCGCGCCAATTCTTGCGCAAGCCAACATGGCATAGGCCGCCTCCGGAATCATCGGCATATAGATACAAACGCGGTCGCCTTTTGTCACGCCGCGCGCCTTTAAGGTATTGGCCAGCTGACATACCTGGTCGTGTAGTTCTTGGTAGCTGATGTTGGCATCGTCGTTCGGGTCATCGCCCTCCCAGATGATGGCAGTTTGCTCGGCGCGATCTTGTAGGTGGCGGTCAATGCAGTTGACGCTTGCATTTAGCTCTCCATCCGCAAACCAGCGAGTCTCTCCCTTGTTTAAATCTGCGTGATTAACCTCGCTAAAGGGCTTGCTCCAGGTTAAAAATTCATTGGCCTGGTCTCGCCAAAATGCTTCTGGCGTATCCAGTGATGCCTGGTACATCTCTAAATACTGATCGTTGGTCAACCAGGCTCGCGCCCTGGCGTTGCCGTTGACTGGATAAGTCTTGCTCATCTTGGGTTCCCTCTAAGTTACGAATTGGTCCTCGTTGCTTGATAAAGACGCAGCAGGTTTTCGGTTGACGGATCTAACGACACGCTACTGCCAGCCATGGCAGATAATATCTGACTGCCTAGTTCTTTACCGAGTTCAACACCCCATTGGTCAAATGGGTTGATGGCCCAGAACATGGCCTGGACGAATACCTTATGCTCATACATGGCGATCAGTGCGCCAATACTTGCTGGCGTTACTTGATCTAGCAAAATCGTATTGGATGGCCGGTTACCAGGCATCACCTTATGCGCTCGCTTTAAGTCTGATGATTCAAGCCCGAGTTCTGCGATAGAGCGGCCAATCATCAGGGCCTGCGCCTGGCTAAGACCGCTGGCAATGAGTTTGTCATGATGACTTTGCATGTCATGGTCTGGGCGTAGGGTGAGAATAAAGTCTAGGCCGGTAAAGCGTGTGCCCTGGTGCAACAGTTGGTGAAAAGCATGTTGGCCGTTGGTACCTTCACCACCCCAAATAATCGCGCCAGTATCGTGTTTGATAGGTTGGCCGGCGGCACTGACAGACTTGCCATTGCTTTCCATATCCACTTGTTGCAAATGATCTGGTAGCAGCCTGAGGCGGTGATCATAGGTAAGCACTGCATGAGAAGAGCTGTGGAAGCAGTGTTGATAAAGTACGCCAAGAAAACCAAGCACCACAGGGATATTTTGTTCTGGGGGCGCGCTTTGAAAGTGCTGGTCCATGGCTGCTGCACCTTCAAGCAGCTCGCGAAACGCTTCGAAACCATAACGGATGGCAATGGGCACACCCACGGCGCTCCAGAGACTATACCGGCCGCCAACCCAGTCCCACATGGGTAAGATGTTGGCTGCTGCCACACCGTAAGCCGCTGCTGCTTCGGTATTTGCCGAGACTGCCAGCAAGTGCGGGGTAATCTCAGGCAGAGCGGACTCTAGCCAGGCTTTAGCGGTATCTGCATTGGCTTTGGTTTCCAGCGTGGTAAAAGTTTTCGAGACAACAATGACTAACGTCTCGCTAGGGTCCAACGTTGCCAGCACTTGTTGAATATGATGGCCATCCACGTTGGCAATGTAGTGACATTCAATATCAGTGGCGACGTTGCGCCGGCTGCAGAGGGCTTCATCTACCATATTGGGGCCAAGGAAAGAGCCGCCAATACCAATGTGCACCACATTGCGAATTGGCTTTCCGGTCGCGCCACTCCAACTGCCATCGCGTAGCCTGTTGGTCATCTCACGGATTCTAGAGAGCGTATCCTGAACTTCTGCAAAGCTGCCTTGCAAGTGTTCGTTAGGTGCTTCGTTTGCTCGCAGCAAGGTGTGTAACGCGGCTCGTTGCTCGGTGTTATTCACCATAGCGCCCTGGAACATTTGCTGGATCAAGTCCGGGAGTTCCAGTTCTGCGGCGCAGGCTTTTAATAAGTCTTGAGTGCGCGCATCAAAAAAGTTTTTTGAATAGTCGAGCTTGATGCCCGCTGCGTCAATAAAAAATCGCCTGGCGCGCCCGGCATCATTGGCAAAAAGCTCGGTGAGCTGGGAGCCTTGTAGCTCCTTTGCGTGGGCTTTGAGTTCGGGCCAGACAGATAGCGGTAGATCACTCATAGTTACAGCATAGAGGGTGATGGATTGTAGTAATGGCGACCGCGGGTAACCGAGCTAATAAACTCTAACAAGCGCGTAAAGTCTTCATCGTTATTCACCAGATCAATCTCTGCAGCGTTCACGATCAGCAGCGGTGAGGCATCGTAATAGTGAAAAAACTGGGTATAGGCATCAGTGAGCTGGCGCAAATAACCGGCCTCGATGTTTTGCTCTGCAGAGATGCCCCTGGCCTGGATTCGATCCAGTAACACATTGATCGGTGCTTGTAGGTAAATGACCAGATCGGGTTTGGGCGCATCGATGGTGAGATGCTCATAGATCTTTTCGTAAAGAACCAGTTCGTCGGCATCGAGATTGATCTCTGCAAACAGCCGGTCTTTTTCAAGGAGAAAGTCAGCCACTCGAACCGGTTCAAACATGTCACCCTGGCGGAGTTCTTGTATTTGTCTGGCTCGTTCAAAGAGAAAAAACAACTGAGTTTGCAGCGCAGCTTGCTGCCGGTTTTGGTAGAACCGTTCGAGGAACGGGTTTTTCTCGGGTGCCTCAAGAAAAGTTTCGTAATTGAGGGCATTGGCAAGTCGCTTGGTCAGAGAGGTCTTACCGACTCCGATCGGGCCTTCGACGGCGATAAAGTGAGGTAGGCTGTCTGACTTCAATCCAACACTCCAAATTCGAGTCGCTATTGTACCCTTATGGCGCGGGTCTTGGGCGGCGTTTTCTAGGCCTGGAACGGCGCTTTTTTGCGGGTGGTGCAGATTGCGTGGTCGCCCCTGGGTTTTCTTCCTGATAACGGGTCCACCAGGCGCCCAGGTCATCCAATTGCTCGCCACTCTTCTCTCGCAACAACAGAAAGTCATACGCCGCGCGGAATCGCTTGTGCCTGGCAATGGCGGCAGGTTTCTTGCCCCGGGTGTTGTGCAGCCTGGCTTGCAAATGCCAGATGTCTCGCATGGGACCAGAAAACCGTTTCGGGATGGAAATGAAATCTTGTTGCCTGGCGATGACACCAAAGGCCGCTTCTTGAGACGCGGCAAGATTGCTGTGCCCGTTGTCCTTGAGTTGTTGGCGCAGTTCCAGGAATGCTGGCCAGAGTAAGGCAGCGAGTATAAATGCCGGGGTGACTGGCTTCTCTTCGCGGATTCGTTGGTCGGTACTGGCCAGAGCTAGCTCAATGAGCTTCATGCTTTGCTCTGAATTTATTCGATGAGTATCGGGAAACAACCAGGCCAGAAGGTCGTGCTGACGTAAGCTTGCAAAGGACGCTGCACCGTCTCCAGACATAAATAACTTGAGTACTTCCTCAAATAGACGCGCCGGGGGGATATCGCGCAGCAGGAAGCCGAACTTGTGTAACGCCGCTTCGGCCTTTGCTTCAATACTGAAGCCTAGCTTGGCTTCAAACCGAGCAGCACGCAGCATCCTGACCGGGTCCTCGCGAAAACGTTGTTCCGGATCGCCAATCAAACGAACGATGCGTTGTTCAATATCCTGTTTACCGTCCACTAGATCCCTGATCTCATCGGTCTGTGGGTCGTAGTAAAGGGCGTTCATGGTGAAGTCACGACGCATCACATCTTGCTCGTACGTGCCGTAAACGTTGTCAGAGAGCAACATGCCCCCTTCGGTGACAGCACTGCTGCCGGCGGGTGCCCGGAAGGTTGTGACCTCAATAATGTCGCGACCAAAGCGCACGTGAACGATTTGAAAGCGACGGCCCACGATGCGCGCGCTATTGAACAGGGCGCGGATGGCATCTGGGTGAGCGTCCGTCGCCACATCAAAGTCTTTGGGCGACTTACCCAGCAACAAATCCCGGACACAGCCTCCTACCAGATACGCCTGGAAGCCTTTGTCATGGAGCCTTTGAACAACTTTGAGAGCAGTTTCGCTTTGGCGGTTGCGCTGAAATTCAGCTTTGATATCAACCATTGAACATATTAGTGCAGGTGACTCTTATTATGCTCGGACAATATAACAGGATGTTTCGGGTATTGCCGAAGGTCATTGGTATTGGGCAGAGGAAAATTGGAGCCCAGAAAGAAAAAAGGGAAAAGATAACTTTTCCCCCTCAGCGAGCCAGATTTTCGTTTTTATTGTTATTTTTCGTTTTTATTATTTTTATTAGCCTCGAACTCGCGCTTTATTATTATTGTTGCGCTTATCGATCTTAGCTGAATCTTTATATTCACTTTCCGTGCCAATGTCCTATAGGCATAAAAAACAAGGGCTTAGGTGAAACTGAACTGGATAGAAAGTGTGCGCCTGTTACCTTAGGTAACGTTTTGTGGGGCTATTGGTAACGATTGGTGTTACCTGCGTTTCGAGCGGACCCGCGGTATATGGAGCTTTTGGCGTTTTTGCCAGAGGGCCTTGCGACTAATCCCGAGTTTTTGCGCGAGTTCGGTTTCTGTCATCTGGTCCTGATTTTCAAGAACAAACTTCTGAAAGTAGTCTTCCAGGGATAGGTCTTCAGATTCTGTTTCAACTTCGGGTTCGAGGTTGGGTTGCTGGTCAAAGTCGATGGCCATCAAGTCCGGTGTAATGAGACTGGTCTCTGCCAGAATGACGGCCCGCTCGATGGCATTTTCCAATTCGCGGATATTCCCCGGCCAGCGATAAGATGCCATCACCTCGAGTGTCTCGGGACTAAAACTCAGACAAGGCTTCTCTAACTTGGCGCAGGTCTTTTCCAAAAAACTCTTCGCGAGCGCTTCAATATCAGAGCCTCTGTCGCGCAACGGCGGCAGGTGCAACTTCATCACATTGAGGCGATAGTATAAGTCCTCGCGAAACTGGCCGGTTGTACTAAGCGTCTTAAGATCGCGGTGGGTCGCAGCTATTAGCCTGACCTTAACTTTAGTGGTTTCTACCGATCCAACCCGTCTTACTTCGCCTTCCTGGAGAACTCGCAATAGGCGGGCCTGGGCATCCAGGGGTAACTCGCCAATTTCATCTAAAAATAATGTGCCACCATTTGCCGCCTCAACCAACCCCATGCGCTTATTGGTGGCGCCAGTGAATGCGCCCTTTTCGTGACCAAATAGCTCAGATTCGATCAAGGTGTCCGGAATGGCTGCACAATTGACGGAAATAATGGGGGCGCTAGATTGTTTGCTAGCAGCGTGGATAGCGCGTGCTACCAGTTCCTTGCCGGTACCTGACTCACCCAGAATAAGGACGTTGGTATCAGTGGGGGCCACTTTTGTAATGCGTTCGAAGACCTGCTGCATGGCGTTACAGGAGCCGAGCATGCCGATCATTGGGGTTTCTGTTGGTGGTCGCTCGGCAATGATGCCATTGATGGTTTTGAGCATTTCCTCGTAGTCAAAAGGTTTTGCGATGTAATCCGCGGCACCCTTTTTCATTGCTTCAACGGCGGAGGAGACGCTGGCGTAACTGGTCATGACCAGAACTGGCGTAGAAGCCGCGCGCGCGATGATGTCCGTCCCAGGAGGTCCGGGCAGACGCAGATCTGTAATAATCAGATCGAACTTGTCCAGCGGGGTTGCATCGGTCTCTTCTACGGAGCCTGCTTCTGTGACGCTAAAACCCTGTTTGCCAAGATACTTTTTTAGTGATGACCGTATGACAACTTCGTCTTCGACGATCAAAATGCTTCGTTGGCGCATAGGTAATGCAGAGCAAAATATGCCTTTAATGTCCTATGAAACCGGTCCTGAGTCAACCGCTTGTTGCGGGATATGGTTAGGTAGGCGAATGGTAATTTCCGTACCCGATGGTGCAACCGGTTCTGCCACAATCGAGCCTTTGTGTTCTTGCACAATGGTGCTGACGATGGCGAGACCGAGACCAGTACCCTGACCAGGATCTTTGGTGGTATAGAAGGGCTCGAAGATAGCTCGTCGTTGCTCTTCCTTAATCCCGATACCGTGGTCGATGACATGAATAGCGGTTTGTTGGTCCTCAATCTCCCCGCAAATTTGAATTTCACCGGAATCCGGTGAGGCATCCCGCGCATTCGATAGCAAATTTACAAAGACCTGCAACAAGCGTTGCTCATCTCCGGGCACCAGCAAGTCGGGTGCCACCTGATTGTCGAATACCACGGAGTTCATGTCCTTTGACAGCGACAACAAATAGATCGCTTCATCAATGCATTGCTTTAATTTCACAGAGCGATAGTTCGTTTGACTCAGATCGCTACCTCGATGCGCGAAGTTCACGAGCGAGTTCAAGATTGCAGTAATGCGGTCGGTTTGTTGCAGGATCTCTTTCGAAATCTTTTGCAGTTCTGGGTCATCAGTTTCGATGTTGATATCCTGTGCCAGGCAGGCAATACCAGTCACCGGATTGCCCACCTCGTGGGCGACCCCCGCCGCTAACTGCCCGATCGCCGCCAGACGCTGGTTATGCATCAGTTGCTGTTCAAGGGTTTGCTCCTCCGTAACATCCTCGATGACAAGGAGAATGTCGCCGGTGTCTGTGGCTTGTTTGTGCAAATTTAGGGTGAGACTTCGCCAGTCGGCGGGGAATTCGACCCTGGTTAAGTCATTGGCTTCGGCACCAATGAACTCGCTAAATAGTTGTGCCCACGCCGCTGGCAGCATCTGGTAGGGATAGTCCAGAAC
>JBKAGC010000172.1:0-7825 GCA_046290215.1 Pseudomonadales bacterium
AGATTTTGAAGGTTACCTGCACCTGGTGGCGCAGTCAGATGGTCGTTTTGTCGGCCGGGTCCGCGTGGATAGCGATGGCTTGAATAGTCCAGTGGTTGTGGATGGTAGCCGTATGTATGTCCTGGGTAATAGCGGTCGACTCAGCGCGTTTGAGTTGAGATAGCCTCATGCTTCCTGTCATCGCGCTGGTGGGTCGACCCAATGTGGGTAAGTCCACATTATTTAATCGCCTCACGCGCACGCGCGATGCTATTGTCGCCGAATTTGCTGGCCTCACCCGGGATCGCCAGTATGGTAAAGGGGCGATCGGTGATTTCGACTATCTAGTAGTAGATACCGGTGGTTTAACCGGCGACGAGAACGGTATCGACGGTCCAATGGCTGACCAGGCGCTTATGGCGATCGACGAAGCCGATCTGGTTGTATTCCTTGTTGATGCCAAGGCGGGGCGTACGGCAGGTGATGAAGCCATTGCAGAAATGCTCCGCAGTCAAAGCAAGCCAACCCTGTTAGTGGGTAATAAAATTGATGGCCAGAACCCTGATTATGTGCAGGGTGAATTTACCTCATTGGGTTTTGGCGAGGCGCTATTTATTTCTGCCTCAAACGGCAATGGTATTAAGTCATTGGTTAACGATGTGATTGCCGAGCATGATGCTATCGAAATCGTTGAGCCAACAGATGCAGAGGCGGATGACGAAGACGGCGGCATTAAGATCGCTGTGGTTGGCCGGCCCAATGTGGGTAAATCTACTCTGGTGAATCGCTTACTCGGTGAAGACCGCGTGGTGGTTTATGACCAGGCCGGCACCACCCGCGATAGTATTTATATTCCCTACGAACGTGAGGGGCGACCCTACACGATTATCGACACCGCTGGTGTGCGCCGCCGCGGTAGAATCAAAGAAACCGTCGAGAAATTCTCCATAATCAAAACCCTGGACGCGATTCAGAACGCTCATGTGGTGATACTGATGATGGACGCCCGGGAAGGCATGGTGGATCAGGATCTTCATTTGCTCAGCCATGTATTGGATGCCGGTCGTGCCCTGGTACTGGCGGTGAACAAGTGGGATGGCACCGATCTTGAGCAGAAGAATCACGTTAAGCGCGAACTCGAGCGGCGCCTGACGTTTATCGACTTTGCCACGACGCATTTTATCTCCGCTTTACACGGCTCTGGTGTGGGCAATCTGTACAAGTCGATTCATGCCGCTTACAGCTCGGCAACGCGGAAGTTAAAAACCCCAGAGTTAAATGAAATTCTCGCCGCGGCGATTCAGGAGCATCAACCGCCGCTGGTGAAAGGCCGCCGGGTCAAACTGCGTTACGCACACATTGGTGGTCATAACCCGCCCGTGATTGTGATTCATGGTAATCAGACCGATGCGGTGCCAGATGCTTACAAGCGTTATCTGGAAAAGCGCTTTATCAAAGCGTTAAGACTGGAAGGCACGCCAATCCGCATTGATTTCAAAACCAGCGATAACCCTTACAAAGATCGTAAGAACAAACTTTCTGAGCGGCAGATCAACCGCCGTCGCCGCATGATGAAACACGTCAAGCAAGTGAAGCGCGACAAAAAGCGCAAGAAGCAGCGCTAGTCTTTAGACTGATCCAGAAATAACATTGGGTCGACTCGCACGTTATTCAAGCTAACGCCCCAATGCAGGTGCGGCCCAGTAACCCGGCCGGTCATACCTACAGCGCCAAGTAGTTCGCCCTGCGTCACTTCATCACCCACCGCAACATCAATTCGGCTCATATGACAGTACATGGTGATTAAGCCCTGGCCGTGGTCCACCAGTACGGTATTGCCGTTAAAGAAATAATCCCCGGTAGCGGTAACAACCCCGGCCGCCGGTGCGCGAATCTCGGTGCCCGTGGGGGCGGCAATGTCTAATCCGGAATGGGGGCTGCGTGGTTGGTCGTTATAAAAGCGCTTTAAACCGAACGGGCTCGAAAAGGGCCCTGTGACGGGTAACTGAAAATTCAGGTCTACCGATTGCGCCGCAAAGTTCACAAACGCCGCATCCATCTCAGCACGTTCAGCCCGAATGCGCGGCATATCGTTTGCGTAGGGGTTTACCTTGCGCTTGTTTTTGATGGTCAGGCGTTGTTCCTGATAAGCCTTGTCTTGAACTTCGAAGGTTTGTTTGCCGCCAGCCCAGATCACATGCTCACCAGGTTTAGCGCCAAGGCTAATGCCCACCACGGCGAACTTCTGCTCGCCTTTGGTCGCGAGTAAAACCGGCTTACCTTGATACTCTGCTTTAGTGACATCGGGCGCCACTTCAATGACCGCAACGCCGCCGGGGACTGGCGAGTGTTGCGGTAATGCCAATGCGGCAGGTAACAAGAGAAGGCTGAAGATAAAGGTCAAGATGCGAATCATGATTTAGGTTCTTCCTCTGGCAGAACAGATTTCACTTCTGCGGTAGCGCGCCCTTTGGCGAAGCGAGTGGTGATCGTGTCACCGGGGGTGAGCTGCTCTGCTGTGGAGACAACATCGGTCAGTGACTCACCTTTGGTGACAATACTATAGCCGCGCTCCAGGGTTCGGAGGGGGCTCAGGGCGTTGAGCCTGCCCGTGGCATTCTCGAAACGAGCGCGGTGACTCTGTTGTTGCAATTTAACCTGGCGAATCAAGTCTGCCTGGAGTCTTTGCAGTTGCGTCTGTTTCCTTTCCAATTGATTCTCTGGGCTAACGATCCTGGTCTTAAGCCTGAATAGCTGCTGGTCTTTGTGGCCCAGCAAGCGCTGCATACTTTGCCCAAGCCGGCGTTCCAGGTTATCTAAATCAGGTTGCTTAAGCTTTTGGGTGGCGCTTCTTTGCAGGCGGTTGCCTAATTCATCAAATCGCTTATGTAGCTGCTTTAAGCGCTCGCCCGGATGGCGCAGGCGCGCTTGAAGATGTCCCAATTGCTGGCCACGCTGGCGCAACAGGTTACGGGTATTCTGCAGCAACTGCTGTTCGACTAAATCTAAATGTTGTTGCCAGGCCTGTTGATCTGGGCTTAACAACTCTGCTGCCGCGGAGGGCGTGGGCGCTCTTAAATCAGCAACAAAATCGGCAATACTGACATCCACCTCGTGCCCCACCGCGCAGACAATGGGGAGCGAACTCGCGTAGATCGCCCGAGCTACCGGTTCTGTGTTGAATGCCCAGAGATCTTCCAGTGAGCCGCCGCCGCGAGTGAGCAAGATCGCATCAAACGGATCGTCCTGGTATCGGTTGGCCAGTTCGATGGCCGCGACAATTTGTGGCGGCGCTTCATCGCCTTGTACCGGGACGGGCAATACGGTGGTTTTCAGGGCGGGAAAACGCCGCTTCAAAACGTGTAACACGTCGCGAATGGCAGCGCCGGTGGCAGAGGTAATAATACCGAGATGTTTTGGCAGGGCAGGAATGGCTTGCTTGTGTTCGGTGGCAAACAGTCCCTCTGCCTCAAGTTTTTGTTTCAGTAGCTCATAAGCCCGGCGCAGGGCACCATCGCCTGCTTCCTCCATATGTTCCGCAATCATTTGGAAATCGCCGCGGCCCTCGTACAAACTGATCTTGCCGCGGACGATGACCTGCAAGCCGTTTCTGGGCACAAACCGTAAGCGCTGATTACGACCTTTAAACATGGCGCAGCGCAATTGCGATTTCGCGTCTTTCAGGGTGAAGTACCAGTGCCCAGAAGCTGGTGCAGAGAAGTTCGAGATCTCACCCTCAACAAACACGCTCGGGAATTTCCCCTCCAGCAGCATCTTGGCTGAGCGGGTGAGATCAGAGACAGATAGAACTTCGCGATTGGCAGCGGTAACCATTATTGGATGATACCTGTATAATGCGGGTCTTTGCAGGGCGAGCAAGCATGACCGAGAACATTCACGCGGAAAAAATCCTCATTCTGGATTTTGGTTCTCAATACACCCAGTTGATTGCTCGCCGCGTCCGCGAGATTGGCGTCTACTGTGAAATTCTTCCCTTTGATGTCACAGAAGCTCGCGTTGCAGAGTTTTCCCCCAATGGCGTGATCCTCTCTGGCGGCCCGGAATCAGTCACCTTTGACCATACCCACCGCGCACCGGACTTTATTTTTGAATTGGATATCCCGGTGCTGGGGATTTGTTACGGCATGCAAACCATGGCCTTGCAGCTTGGCGGTAAGGTTGAGGGCTCTGCGAAGCAAGAATTTGGTTATGCCCGGGTGTCGGTGACCAGCAATGCTGGACTGTTCCTTGATGTGTTTGACGAGCAAATAGGTGATCGTAGCTTTCTTGATGTGTGGATGAGTCACGGTGACAAGGTGGTGGAACTGCCGCCGGGCTTCACCCGCATGGCCAGCACGGAAACCACCGAGTTTGCTGCCATGGCCGACGAGCAGCGGCGCTTTTACGGTTTGCAGTTTCATCCTGAGGTCAACCACACCCTCAAGGGCCAGGAAATGTTAACCCGCTTTATTAAAGACATTTGTGCTTGTGAAGGTCTCTGGACCCCGGCGAATATTGTGGAAGACATCATCCAGGATGTACGGGAGCGAGTGGGCGATCGCCATGTGATTCTCGGTTTGTCCGGTGGGGTGGATTCATCTGTAGTGGCAGCCTTATTGTCCCGTGCCATTGGCGACCAGCTTACTTGCGTATTTGTAGACAATGGCTTGCTCAGACTAGGTGAGGCCGATCAAGTAATCAAAATGCTCGGTGCCGGGTCGGACAATGTCTTCAAGTTAAACATTGTTGCCGTGGACGCTGAAGAGCGCTTTTTAACCAAGCTTGCGGGTGTTGAAGACCCAGAGGCAAAGCGCAAGATTATCGGCAATACCTTTATTGAAGTGTTCGATGAAGAGTCCGCGAAGATCCCTAATGTAGATTTCCTCGCCCAGGGTACGATCTATCCTGATGTGATTGAGTCTGCTGGTAACAAGGATGGTAAGGCGCATGTGATTAAGTCTCATCATAATGTTGGCGGCCTGCCGGATTACATGAAGCTGGATCTGATCGAGCCGTTGCGCGAGTTGTTTAAAGACGAGGTGCGTAAGATCGGCCTTGAACTTGGCCTAACCCATGAGATTGTTTATCGCCATCCTTTCCCTGGCCCGGGTCTAGGTGTGCGTATTCTTGGTCCAGTCACCAAGGAATATGCTGATCTATTGCGTCAGGCGGATCATATTTTTATCGAAGAGCTGCGCGCGGCGGGCTTGTATGATTCGGTCAGTCAGGCTTTCACAGTGTTTTTGCCGGTGAAGTCTGTGGGTGTGGTGGGCGACGCCCGGCGTTATGAATATGTTGTGGCACTACGCGCGGTAGAAACTATCGACTTTATGACGGCTCGCTGGGCGCACTTGCCTTACGAGTTCCTTGGCCGGGTCTCGACCCGTATCATCAACGAGATTGCGGGTATCTCCCGCGTCACCTACGACATTTCCAGTAAGCCGCCTGCGACGATTGAGTGGGAATGATTCCACGTCTAGCAGCATCAGGCATCTACAAGCAGTAAATCACCTATAACCCATTGTTTGCAATGGGTTTTTTCTTTTCTGTCTTGGTGTTTTCAAGCACCTTCTAGCACCACCAAGCAAACTTTTTTCATGGGATTTTCCATGGTATCGTCTTTTTCAGTGTTGATGATCAAAGACAATACCATGCAGTGATTTTTAAGGTCTTCATGGTATTGGATTTCGGTAAGTATTTGTTATTTAAGAGAAAAACACCCTAAAAATCGCTAGTTTTTATCATGGTATTAGGGGCGTTTTTAGAGAGGGCCTTTATGCTGACTGATACCAAGCTTCGAAACCTGAAACCCAGGGATAAAATGTACAAAGTTGTCGACCGCGACGGGCTTTACGTCGCGGTTTCCAAGACCGGTACAGTTTCATTCAGATACAACTATTCATTAAATGGCCGCCAAGAAACGCTGACTGTTGGGCGTTATGGCGTGGGCGGCATTAGCTTGGCGGAGGCTAGAGAGCGTCTTAACGAAGCAAAGAAAATGATTGCATCTGGTAAGTCTCCTGCACGAGAAAAGGCGCGTGATAGGGCGCGTGTGAAAGGTGCCGAAACATTTGGTGCATGGGCAGATAAATGGTTGCGCGGATATCAGATGGCGGATTCAACCCGCGACATGCGCAAGTCTGTTTATAACCGAGAATTAAAGAAGGCTTTTGGTAATCAAAAGTTGGCTGAGGTTACCCATGAAGATCTACGATCTTTGACTGACGCTATTGTTGAACGGGGAGCCCCGGCAACGGCTGTTCATGCACGCGAGGTAGTTTTAAACGTCTACCGGTGGGCAATTGAGCGAGGGCAGAATGTAGAGAATCCTGCCGACATGGTACGTCCAGCCACTATTGCTCGATTTGTACCGCGTGATAGAACGTTAACACCGGTTGAAATTGATTTGATGTACAAGTATATGAATCGAATCGGGACATCTCCTCAATACCGCGCTGCGATTAAATTATTGCTACTCACCTTAGTGAGAAAGTCAGAGTTGTCCAATGCAACCTGGGACGAAATTAATTTTAGCGAAGCCCTTTGGACTATTCCGAAAGAGCGTATGAAAAGGCGTAATCCGCACATAGTTTTTTTATCTCAACAAGCGATGGATATCTTTATTGCATTGAAAACATTTGCTGCTGGTTCAAAGTATGTGCTCCCGTCGCGGTACGATTCGGATACACCGATGAGCAATGCAACACTTAATCGAGTTCTAACGTATACGTACAAAGCGGCTCAGAAAGATGGGAGATCGCTTGCTAAATTTGGTCCACACGATTTACGCAGAACAGCTAGTACGCTGTTGCATGAGGCTGGTTACAACACGGATTGGATAGAGAAAAGTCTTGCCCATGAACAGAAAGGCGTAAGGGCTATTTACAATAAAGCGGAATACCGAGAACAGCGGACAGAAATGCTGCAAGACTGGGCAAATATGATTGATGAATGGACTAACGTGAACCGAGAATTAGAGGCATACCCGGCCTGATGGCCTTGGTGTCCGATTGTTTACGTTCTTCAATCCAATGTTCTACTTCCGCTAGATCCCATGCTACATTGCGACTTGTTAATACGATGCGGCGAGGAAACTCGCCGCGTTTTTCCAGATTGTAGATGGTGCGATCCGAGAGGGGAATCATCGTTAGTAATGTTCTGCGGTTGATCAGCGTCTTCCCTGAATTGACGGTGCTCCCATTATCCCTGTGCTTGGCTTCTCTGGTATTACCCACGGCTATTATTCCATCTACTCAATTTACGGATATATCGAGCGAGCACACTAACAACTCTTCTATCGCCTTTCTGCCATAAATCTTTCAATGCGCTAAAAAAATTACTCTGATACGAAATGCTGTTGTGCAATTAGATTATTCAGCCACTGCCGTAAAAACGCATTCAGTTCCTTACGCAGATGAGGGTATAACTTTCCTGGCTCTGGAAAGACTTGCTGGTAGATTGGCGGTATCGACATTTCAAAGGTAAAGGCTTCCACCATCCGCTGCGACGGGTAGATAAGCACCACCATTTCAGGATCTTTGCACATATCGCCGTTCTGCTCAAAGTAATGCGCTAACGACACTGCAATGCCTTCATCATTGCCGGAAGCACCGTCGATATGTGGTAATCGCTCGACCACCCAATCCATCAGCCCCGCTACTTGGCTGCGGCGATATTGGTCGGTTACAGCCCCCTCATTAGTAATAACACCCAGCTTAATCAGCCGATCATAGTTGGTTTCATAAATTGTCTTTTTCATAATTTTTCCTCGCTTGTTGTTAACGAGCGCAGCACCCGTCTGCGCTCCTGCACCGCTGGCGAAGCGTGGGGGTAGCAAATTGCAGGT
>JBKAGC010000173.1:0-7805 GCA_046290215.1 Pseudomonadales bacterium
AAGAAGAACAATTATGTCACAGTACCCGCTCGCTGGTGTCAAAGTGCTAGATCTATCCCGGGTCCTCGCTGGACCATTCGCCGGGCGAATGTTGTCAGACCTGGGCGCCGACGTCGTTAAAGTCGAGCCACCGGATCAGGATGTCACGCGCAATTGGGGCCGGGTGTTTGGCGGTATCTCCGGATATTTTCACGCCCAGAATGCTGGCAAGCGCAATATCTCAATTAACCTGAAAAGTCCTGAAGGTGTCGCACTGGTGAGAGAACTGGCAAAACAGGCTGACATTCTGATCGAGAATTTTCGACCTGGCGTAATGGCAAAACTGGGAGTTAGCTGGGAGGTTCTCCACGCAGACAACCCTGGTTTAATCATGCTGTCGATTTCCGGATTTGGTCAGTCCGGGCCCGAGGCGAAGCGCGCTGCCTACGCGCCAATTATCCACGCAGAAACGGGAAGCATTAAACGCCAGGCAGAGAAGTCGCAAGGTCAGCCAATTGAAATGTGCATGTCGTACGCTGACACCAACGCTGGGCTCCACGGTCTCGTGGGCTTACTTGCTGCCTTACATCAACGCCATGCCACAGGTATCGGCCAACACATCGATATTGCCATGGTAGATGCGATGCTTGTCACAGACGATCAAACCCATGCTTACCTGGAGAACTCTCAGGTCGCCACTGGCGCAAGCGAGGTCTGGGCGGCTATAGGGGGTGACATCATCATTGCTGGAGACTTTCGTCATTTATGGAAATCCGTCACCCACGTCCATGGGATAAAAGACCCAACCCCTGATGATGCAACGCTGGAAGAAAAGATCCGCTGTCGCCGCCAGGCCTTTCAGGAATTTCTCTTATCCTTCACCAGCCGGGAAACCTTGATCGAGGCCCTGGACGCGGCGAATTTGGCCTGGGGCGGCGTCTTCGACACGGACCACTTTCTGAGCCATTCCGAGACGCTAAGACATCGTAACAGTATTGCTGAAATCGACAATCGGGAGGGTGGTACGCGACCGACGTTTCAAAGTCCCTATCGATTTTCGGAAGCAAAAAGTGGTGTGTATCGCGGCGCAGCGCGTTTAGGTGAGCATAACCAGGAGATTCTCGCGGAGTGGCTTGGCTTCAGCTCCGAGCAGGCGCAAGACCTGGCAGCAAAGGGTGCAATCGCAGCCGAATCAGAGCTCAGCTAAGGTTCTCATTCAGGTTTTGTCATTTGCCCAAAACCACCAATGGCCGCTTGCACTTCAACCGCGTTGCCGTCAGAGAATGTTGCCGTTAACTCTAAAGTTTCCCCTTCTTGAAGCGCTTCTTTCAGCCCCATCAGCATGATGTGCTTGCCGGCGGGACGGAACGAGACGGTCTCCCCAGCCTGAACAACAAACGGCGTAATTTCTCGCATCCGCATCATGCCATTCACCTCAACACTTTCATGAATTTCCGCAAGACGCGCAGCGCTGGTCTCAACGCTGACTAATGTGACGTCTTCGCTGCCGGTATTTTCAATCTCCGCGTACACTGCACCCATTGGCATGCCCGGCGCAGTGGCTCGCGCCCAGGCGTCATGAACCTTAACTTCCGCAAACAACGACATTGGCCAAACTAAAATTAAACCGGCAAGAAATCTCATCGCACCTCATCCATAACCGAAGATTGTAAAAACGCGAGTATACACTATTTACATGCAACCACATGGTTGCATATTATTAAAACCATGGATGAAGTTTTTAAAGCACTAGCCGACCCAACGCGCCGTCAACTTCTGGATGCACTCCGGCTACAAGACGGTCAAACCCTGGCACAACTGTGTGAATACTCTGCCATGTCACGACAAGCTGTGACTAAACACCTCAATATTTTGATTGCGGCGCAGTTGGTGGTGGCCATGCGGGAAGGACGGTTTAAAAAACACTACCTCAATCCAGTTCCCATCCAGGAAATTGCCGAACGCTGGGTTGATCAATTCAGAGTCGCGGAGGTCAACGCCCTCCTTAATCTCAAGCAGTCATTGGAGGAGTAACCATGAAAAAACATGTGTCAGTGATTTACATCAAAGCCGATCCGGACACAGTGTGGGAAGGCATCACTTCAGCGGAATTTACTCGTCGCTATTTTCATAACACAGACATCGAGTCTAATTGGGGCCCGGGAGATGAAGTCACTTTCTACAATCAGGATCGTACTATCGCCGTCACCGGTCAAATTCTGGAAGCCAGTAAACCCGCCAGGCTTAGCTATAGCTGGCAAGTGCACTATAACCCCGATGCAGCAAAGGAAAGTCCAAGCCGCGTGACGTTTATACTGGAGCCGGTGGAAGATGCCACACGCTTAACCTTGATACACGATGAGTTTCCCGACGGCAGTGTCTTACCAGAACAGATCAATGCAGGCTGGCCCGCGATTTTGAGTAATTTGAAAACACTTCTCGAAACCGATGAGGTCATGGCCGTGTCATAATAGCGGTTTGTACAAGCCACGACCCTTGCCATGAGCGCCAACTTTTTCAGCAAACTGAAAGCAAACTTTATCAACGACAAAGTATGCCTTGAGGATACGGCCTCAGGGCAAAGCTTTACCTATGCCGATATCAACCACATAACAAGCACCATGGCCCACTGGCTGACCGCTGCCGGGCTAAAGCCTGGCGAGCGAGTCATGGTGCAAGTAGAGAAGTCCCCTGCCAATCTTTTCTGGTATCTCGCAGCGCTGCGTTGCGGGTTAATTTACCTGCCACTGAACACCGCCTACCAGCCAGAGGAACTCGAATACTTTGTAGGAAACGCCGAACCGTCCCTGGTGATCTGCGATCCAGCAAAACAAGCATTGTTTCAAGAACTGACGAATTGCCAGGTCGTCACCCTCGACAAGACCGGTAGTTTCTCCGCAGCTAGTGAGCTCAATGCAAACAACGGTGAATTTACCGATGTCACAGTTACAGCAAACGATACTGCGGTCATTCTCTATACCTCTGGCACCACTGGGCGCCCCAAAGGCGCCATGATTAGTCACGGCAACTTGCTCGCTAATACCGAGGCGCTAAGCAAAACCTGGCACTGGCAACAAGACGACGTGATGTTGCATGCTTTGCCAATCTTCCACATTCACGGGCTATTCGTTGCTAGCCATCTGCCACTGTACAACAGCAGCACCATCGTATTTTTAGCAAAGTTCTCGCCAGAGTTGGTGCTCGAACACTTGCCCAGGTCTACCGTGTATATGGGCGTGCCCACTAACTACACGAGGCTGCTCCAGAACCCCAACTTTAACGAGGCAGCTTGCCAAAATATGCGCTTGTTTACGTCTGGCTCGGCACCTCTCTTGCCACAAACCTTCGACCAGATGAGATCACAAACTGGATTTGAGATCGTTGAACGATATGGCATGACCGAAACAGGCATGAATACCAGCAACCCATTAGATGGCACCCGCAAACCTGGCACAGTGGGCCCGGTGCTGGAGGGGGTACAGGCAAACATCGTTGCTGATGATGGTAAGCCAGTTGCAAACGGGCAACCCGGGGATCTTTTAATCAAAGGCGCCAATGTCTTTAGGGGCTATTGGCAAATGCCGGAGAAAACCGCCGAAGAGTTTACGGAAGATGGTTATTTTCGCACCGGCGATATCGCCAGCATGGATCAGGATGGCTACATTTCCATTGTTGGCCGCGGCAAGGATTTAGTCATCAGCGGTGGCCTGAACGTTTATCCAAAAGAAATTGAAGCAGTCATCGACCGCATTGCCGGGGTTAAAGAATCCGCGGTGATCGGCGTGCCCCACGCGGATTTTGGCGAAGCGGTCACAGCCATTGTGGTCGCCGAGGCAGAGACCTTAAGCTCTGCAGATATTGAGTCAGAGGTACAAAAGCTCGCGAGTTTTAAGCGCCCCAAGCAAATTCACTTTGTCGACGAGTTGCCGCGAAACACCATGGGTAAAGTGCAAAAGAACCTCCTTCGTGAGCGCTTCAGTAGCGACCAGCAGTCATGAGCCCTTCACCACAAACACCTACTGAGAAGGCACCAACGCCAATTGCGGTATTGGCCTCCCATCGCGGCTCAAACTTCCAGGCGATTCTTGACGCCATCGCTAACGGCCAGTTAAACGCCACGGTGGTGCTCACCATTAGCAACAACAGTCAAAGTGAAGCACTGGCGCGAGCAGCGCGGGCCAGCATCCCGGTATTACACTTGTCAGGTAAAACTCACCCTGAGCCAGGCGAACTAGATCAAGCTATGGCGACTGCACTGAACGAGTCCGGAGCGGAATTAGTTGTCACGGCTGGCTATATGAAGAAGCTCGGCCCCATCACTCTGGCAAAATTTGCAGGCAAAGTTGTCAACATTCACCCCTCGCTGCTACCTAAATATGGCGGCCAGGGCATGTATGGTATGCGCATCCATGAAGCGGTCATTGCCGCCGGTGATCAAGAATCTGGCCTAACTATCCATCTGGTAGACGACGAATACGATACCGGGCCGATCCTGAAACAACAGCGGGTGCCAGTGCTAGCCACAGATACGGCAGAAACCCTTGCAGAACGGATCATTGCTGAGGAGCACAAACTGCTGGTGGCCGCGCTTCAGGAACTGGTCAGTGCTTGACAAGAATGTTGCAATGCATAATCCTTATCCTATGAACATCGCGAACCGCGCCAAGAACCTGATAATTATTATCCACCCTTTATCGGTGGGTTAGTTCTGCGTGAACAACAAAAACCCGCCGACTGGCGGGTTTTTTATTTCCGGTAGATTGTTTTTTAACTAAAGCGCCTCGCTCAAGCAGCGACTAGATAACTAGACACAAACCATGACTGAACAAACAGATCCCACTGCAGAAGGCTTTTCATTTGTTGCCGCAGAGCACGAGGTTTTAAAACTCTGGAAGAGCCAGGACACCTTCCGTGCCTCGCTGGCACAAACCGCAGAGGCCGAACCGTATATCTTTTATGACGGCCCACCGTTTGCTACAGGCTTACCTCACCACGGTCATCTCGTTGGCTCAATTCTAAAAGATGCCGTACCGCGATACTTCACTATGAAGGGCTATCATGTTCAGCGCCGATTTGGCTGGGACTGTCACGGCCTGCCAATTGAACATGAAATCGACAAATCCCTGGGCATGTCTTCCCAGGAAGCTGTGGCCAAACTAGGCATCAAAGGTTACAACGATGAGTGTCGTAGCATTGTGCAACGCTACACCGCGGAATGGGAAACAACCATTTCTCGAATCGGTCGCTGGGTAGATTTTGAAAATGACTACAAGACCATGGAACCATGGTACATGGAGTCAGTCTGGTGGGTAGTTAAGCAGCTCTGGGAAAAGGATCTCATTTACCGCGGCAACAAGGTGGTGCCATTCTCCACAGCGCTGGGTACTGTGTTGTCGAACTTTGAGGCCGGCTCAAACTATCAAGACGTGCAAGATCCTGCAGTCACGGTATTATTCAAGCTCAAGGATGAAGATGCGGCCATCGCGGCCTGGACTACTACGCCCTGGACACTGCCATCGAACCTTGCGCTTTGCGTCGGTGCTGACATTGAATACGTCAAAGTGCTCGATGTAGAGACCAGCCAACACATTTATTTGGCCGCAGCTCGACTGGAAGATGTCACCAAAGGTCGTGAAGTAGAAGTTGTCGCGACCGTAAAAGGCTCTGAGCTGGTCGGTCGATCCTATACCCCTCTTTTCAACTACTTTGCAGACCTGAGTACTGAAGGCGCGTTCACAGTACTGAGCGACGACTATGTGTCGACCGACAGCGGTACGGGCATCGTTCACCAGGCCCCGGCATTTGGTGAAGATGACTTCCGCGTACTAAAAGCTGCTGGCATTAATGCCCTGGTCTG
Organism: Pseudomonadales bacterium; assembly: GCA_046290215.1. Classification (GTDB taxonomy): domain Bacteria; phylum Pseudomonadota; class Gammaproteobacteria; order Pseudomonadales; family Azotimanducaceae; genus JAHRVQ01. The sequence continues at coordinate 5,837 of JBKAGC010000173.1, forward strand.
CCCCGTGGATATGGAAGGCAAGTTCACAGCTGAAGTTTCAGACTTTGCTGGCTTACACGTCAAAGCTGCTGACAAAGAGATCATTAAAAACCTCAAAGCCTCCGGTAGCTTATACAAACAAGACGTGATCATGCACAGCTATCCGTTCTGCCCACGCTCTAACACGCCTATTATCTACCGCACCATCGACTCCTGGTATGTCAAAGTCGAACAAATGCGCGACCGCTTGCTGGCAGCCAACGAAGAGATCAACTGGGTGCCAGGTCATCTGAAGGCCGGACGCATGGGCAACTGGTTAGAAGGTGCTATCGACTGGTCGATTTCCAGAAACCGTTACTGGGGCACGCCAATTCCCATTTGGATCAACGATACCACTGGCAAACGCGTGTGCATCGGCTCGCGGCAAGAACTTAAAGATCTCACTGGCGTGACCGTGGACGATCTGCACCGGGAGTATGTGGATGATCTGACGTTTACCCTGGAAGGTGAAGCAGGCACTTATCGGCGCATCGAAGAAGTCCTGGATTGCTGGTTCGAGTCTGGCTCCATGCCCTATGCACAGCTCCACTATCCCTTCGAAAATCAAGATGTTTTCAGCAAAGGATTTCCCGCTGAATTTATCGCCGAAGGCTTAGACCAGACCCGGGGCTGGTTTTATACCTTGATCGTTCTGGGTACAGCGCTTTACGACACACACCCGTTCAAGAACGTAATCGTCAACGGCATCGTGATGGCCGAAGACGGCAAGAAGATGTCGAAGAGCTTAAAGAACTATACTCGCCCCGACGATCTTATGGAGGAGTACGGCGCCGACGCTTTACGCCTCTACTTAATCAACTCCGGCCTGGTGCGTGCCGAAGAGCAGCGCTTTGCCGATAGCGGTGTTAAAGACATGGTGCGACGAGTGCTATTGCCGTGGCTTAACGCATTCAAGTTTTTTAATACCTATGCGGAAATCGATAACTGGCGTCCGGGCCAGCAAGCTAGCAACAGCGATAACATCATGGATCAATGGATTCTATCGCGCCTACAAACACTCAAAGCCACCATTGCTACCGAGATGGAAGGTTATCGCCTCTATAACGTGGTACCCGCCCTATTCGAGTTTATTGAAGAACTCACCAACTGGTACATTCGCTTAAACCGCTCGCGATTTTGGACGGAAGGCACCAGCGCCGATAAATCCGCCGCCTACCAGACTTTGTTTACGACTTTGTACGAACTGAGTTTAAGTATGGCGCCGTTTACACCATTTTTGTCAGAGACCATTTATCAGTCTCTTCGCGGGTATCTAGAAGATGCACCTGCATCAGTGCACCTGTGCCAATATCCAGAAGCGAACGAAAGTCTCATTCAACCGCTACTGGAACAAGCCGTTAGCAGAATGCAGCACATCATCTTGCTGGGTCGACAAAAACGCAATCAAGAAAAGGTAAAGACCAAGTATCCACTGGCAACTCTAACCGTTGTGCATAAAGACCAGCAATTGTTAGATGAGATCGCCCGGCTTGAATCTTATCTGGCAACAGAACTTAATGTGAAGTCGGTCCGCTACGATCAAAACGAAAGCGCGTACATTGACTTCTACGCCAAACCCAACTCACCGGTGCTCGGCAAACGTTTTGGCAAAGCCTTTAAAGACATGAAACAAGCCATCGAAGCACTGAGTGCGGCCGAGCTGGAGCGTTATCAAGAGCAAGGCGAGTTGAGCGTAAATGGTGAAACCTTAAGTGGCGAGGATATTCTGGTCTTCCGCGAGGCTAAAGAAGGTACCGACGCACTGTCCGACAGGTATATTTCCATTGATCTACCTTGTGAGCTTAGCGACGAGTTAATCCTCGAAGGCCGGGCCAGAGAGATGGTCAACCGGATTCAAAAAACCCGTAAAGACATAGGTTTAAATGTTACCGATCGGATTGTCATCGCATTTGAAGCGGACAACGATTTAGCCAAAGCCGCCACTACCCAT
>JBKAGC010000174.1:0-7785 GCA_046290215.1 Pseudomonadales bacterium
GAGATGCCCGTGCCACATCCCGCGCACTGGCCCTTCAACAGTAGATAGCTAAGGATAGGGATGTTTTCCCAGGGTTTGATCGGCCGCTGGCATTTTGGACAGCGTGAATTCGGCGTGACGAGATTGAAGGGTGGTTGTTCAGATTGCTCGGTGTCTAACTCAAGGATCTGGCGCGCTTGAAACTGCCAGTCGCGCTCCATCATGACGGGTAAGCGATAAATCACCACATTAAGGAAGCTGCCAATGAGAGCGCCAAAAATAAACACAAAACCCAGCACGGTGGCTGGGCTGGCTGCGTAAAGCAGGCTTATGGATTCAAGCACGAGGTAACAAACTGGTGGGCTTGCCGCTTAGTGGCCGCCACCACCACCGATTGCGTCACCCATGGAGAAGATTGGCAGGTACATGGCGATAATCAAGCCACCAATGACCACACCCAGGAACGACATGATTAACGGTTCCATAAGGCTGGTCAGGCCATCCACGGCGTTGTCCACCATCTCTTCATAGTAGGTAGCTGCCTTATCTAACATACCGTCCAGGGCACCGGACTCTTCACCAATGGATACCATTTGGATCAGCATGTTCGGGAAGACTTCGGTCTGTTTCATGGAATAGTTGAGCTGGATACCGCTAGAAACATCATCTTTAATTTTTAAAATCGCCTCAAGATACACCACGTTACCGGCAGCGCCCGATACTGAGTCAAGGGCGTCCACCAGCGGCACACCGGCAGCAAAGGTTGTGGAGAGGGTTCTGGCAAATCGGGCCACACAGGATTTGTCGAGAATGTCACCGAGAATGGGCATTTTCAGCATCATGCGTTCTTGACCGTCACGAACCGCCTTGGAGCGTTTATGAATCTCGCGATAGGCGAAGAATACAGCAGCAATGGCAGCAACAATGACAAACCACCAGTCCTGCATGAAGCGTGACATGTTCACCACCATTTGGGTGAACTCAGGTAACTCGGCGCCGAAACCGGCAAAGATTTCTTCAAACTGCGGTACCACCTTCACCAGAAGAATACCGGAAACCACACCGGCAACTACCAATACCGCAATTGGGTAGTTCATCGCGCTTTTGATCTTGGCCTTCAGAGCCTCAGTTTTTTCTTTATAGGTGGCGAGACGATCCAGCATGGTTTCTAACGCACCAGACTGCTCACCGGCATCCACCAGGTTACAAAACAGGTCATCGAAGTGTTCAGGGTTCGCTTTGATGGCTGAAGCGAAGGAGTTACCGCCAGACACATCATCGCGGATTTTTAAAATCAGGTCCTTCATGGCGGGATTGTCGATGCCATCAGCAACAATCTCGAAAGACTGTACCAGCGGCACACCGGCTTTCATCATGGTGGCGAGTTGGCGAGTAAACAGAGCAATGTCGCTGGCACCTACTTTTTGCCCGGCGTTTAGAATCGCGCCAAGACCGCCGCCCTTTTTCTTGATTTTGGTGGTGTTGATGCCTTGCTTACGCAGTTCCGCCTTGGCGACGTTAGCGTTTGAGCTAGTGATTTCGCCTTTTGTTTTTTTGCCGGAGCGATCCGTGCCTTCGTAAGCGAAAACGGTATTGGCAGCTGCCATGTCCTACCCTCAGTTATCGGCCGCTAGTGGCCGCTTGTCACACGGTCGACTTCTTCCAAACTAGTGAGGCCATTCTTAACCTTCACCAAAGCCGACTGGAAAATATTCTTGAAGCCTTGTTTCTGGCAAACCTCGGCGATTTCCAACGAGTTGCCATCTTCCATGATGATCTTGGAAATTTCAGGTGTGATCTTCACAACCTCATAGATACCGACCCGGCCTTTGTAGCCGTCGGAGCACTTTTCACAGCCCTTGGGCCCGTATACCTCAATACCGGCATCCACTTCTTCCTCGGAAAACCCCTTTTCTATGAGTGCGGCTTTCGGGACGTCGAGTTTCTCTTTGCAGTCGCATAAACGTCGCGCCAGGCGCTGGGCCACAATCAGGTTAATGGAAGTGGCCAGGTTAAAGGCTGGCACACCCATGTTACGCAAACGAGTCAGGGTTTCTGGCGCGCTATTGGTGTGCAGCGTAGACATCACCATGTGACCCGTTTGTGCTGCCTTAATAGAGATGTTGGCAGTTTCCAGGTCTCGAATCTCACCCACCATGACGATATCAGGGTCCTGACGCAGGAATGAACGTAGCGCCTCACTAAAGTCCAGCCCCACTTTGTGGTTTACCGGACACTGGTTAATGCCTTCAAGGTTAATCTCCACCGGATCTTCCGCCGTGGAAATATTCAGCTCCGGCGTGTTCAAAATATTCAAACCGGTGTAGAGCGATACTGTCTTACCACTACCGGTTGGACCAGTTACCAGGAACATGCCCTGGGGTTTATGTAGCGCTTCCATATAAAGGGCTTTCTGGTCGTCCTCATAACCCAGGGCATCAATACCCATTTTCGCACTGCTTGGGTCGAGGATACGTAAACAGAGCTTTTCACCAAACAGCACCGGCAAGGTGTTGACCCGGAAGTCGATGGCTTTTGACTTCGAGATCTTCAATTTTATACGGCCGTCCTGAGGGACACGGCGCTCGGAAATGTCCATTTGTGACATCACCTTCAAACGTGCGGAGATTCTTGGCCCCAGATTTACCGGCGGGCGGGCAACCTCGTGGAGTACGCCGTCTGTACGGAAGCGAACCCGGTAGGCCTTCTCAAATGGTTCAAAGTGCAAGTCAGAAGAACCGCCTTTAATGGCATCCATCAGCATCTTATTAATAAAACGAACCACAGGGGTATCATCCACTGCAGTGCCAACATCATCTTCTTCACCACCGCCGTCTTCATCCACGGCCTCGAGGTCGAGATCCACGTCATCGTCGCCAAGGTCACCAAGACCGCCGCCTTCCTGTGACTCAAGGTAGGACTCGATAAACGCCCGGAGTTTGTTTTCTTCAACCAGGACTTCCTCAGTGGCAATACCCGTTTGGAAGGCAATGTCTTCCAGGCCCTTACGATTGGTTGGGTCTGAGACAGCAACAAATAGACGGTTGCCGCGATGGAAGATCGGCATGGCGTAGTTCACGCGTACTAGCTTTTCGTCCACCAGTGACTTTGGGATGGATTCTGGATCCAGCGCGCTAATGTCTAAAATGGGTGTGCCGAACTCTTCCGAGGCGGAATTGGCAATATCCTTCGCACTGGCCAGGTTGTTTTGAACCAGATGCGTCACGAACGGCACGCGGGTTTTCGCAGCTTCTTCTGCGGCTTCCCGGGCAACCTGATCGTCAAGCAGCTTGTCTTCTACAAGACGTCGAGCAAGCCCACTTAATGCAATAGGGTTCGCGGCCATATACTATTGTCCTTGGTCTCGGCGGTACCTAACTTCAGGCGCCGATATCATGATAAAGAAAGTGTACCGCCCACTACCCATAGTGTCGATAGGGATTTGTGAGTGGTTCGTGAGCAGTTTACCGCGGATATTTCTAACTGAATGTGATCTAGATGCAATAAAGTGACAAAAATTGTCACTTTTTGACCCCGGACTCTGGTCTTGTTGGCAATTTAGGTGACGTGGTGGGTCATTTTGCGCTGTTTTTGCCGATGAACGGGCTAATTCTGTTGGCACAGAACTTGCTCAGTTTATAGCCGACTGCGGTACATCTGGGTCAACAAGACACTTATTTGGAGTTTTCACATGAATAACAAGCTACAACAGGGTTTCACTCTGATCGAATTGATGATCGTAGTAGCGATCATCGGTATTCTGGCAGCGGTAGCACTACCTGCTTACCAGGACTACATCAAAACAGCGAACATGACTAAAGTTAATTCTCACTACGAAGAAGCTGTACGTCTGGCTCGTTCTACTTACGTAAAGGGTAACACCCAGGCTGCACTTGGTTTGGACTCTTCTGTACCAAGCACTAACAGTGAATGGATTGCTATCTTTAACCCAGGCGGTAACCTTGCACCTGCTGGTGGTGTTAACGCTTACGGCGCAAGCGCTGACGACGACAACGGTGTTGTAGGTGTATCTGGTAACGCTGCTGCGATCACTTTGACTCGCCCTGCATACCAGGACTTCACTGCTCAATCAGCAACAACTATTTCTGCTGCTGCTGAGCTATAAGTCGACTCTCTTAGAGAAGATTGAGAAACCGGGGCTTTTGCCCCGGTTTTTTTATGGGCGAAGGAAAATTGCGCAGATTTCATTCACTGTAGCTCAGGCTGTAGCCTTTATGCATAATTGGCAAGTCGCCACACAAACAAGCCGAGACGTTTATGTTTCAAGCTAAGCAGCAAAAAGGTTTCTCTCTCATCGAGCTGATGGTCGCTGTGGCCATTATTGGTGTCATTACCGCCATTGCTCTGCCAATTTACACAGACTATGTGGCTACCGCACGAGAAGGTGCCATGCGGGAAAATATGAACTCCATTCGCTTATTCCAAGAAGAGGCCCGACTTGCCAATGGCGCTTATCAAGCTGGCACCTATGACCCGGATGATCCCAATGCGGCAGGGGGCTTAACCGCGGTGATTGGTTGGGCACCGCGTACCACCACTGACGAGATTACCTATGTGGTGGATGAGGTCACGGCCAATAGTTTTAGAGTAACTGCGACCCACTCAGATGGCTACTCGGTGCAAGAGACCTACAACCGGCCCTAGGCCTTAGACGCATTCTCCGCCAGAATCATTTGTGCGGCTTTTTCAGCAATCATCATGGTAGGTGCATTGGTGTTGCCCGAGGTAATGGTTGGCATCACCGAGGCATCCACGACTCGTAAACCCTCAACACCTAGCACCTGAAGACTCGGGTTCACCACGGCAGCGTCGTCTACACCCATTTTGCAAGTACCTACAGGGTGGAAGATGGTGGTACCCAGATCTCTGGCGGCAGCAATTAACCCGGCCTCACTTTGCACCTCCGGCCCTGGCTTTAGCTCTTCTGGCTGAAAGGGTTTTAAGGCATCTGCTGCCATGATGTCCCGAGTTTTCCTTAAGCCAGCAAGTGCAACATCGAGATCGGCGGCTGTAGACAGATAGTTTGTTTTAATGCTCGGATGCTCACGCCAATTGGCGCTCTTGATCATCACCTCGCCGCGACTTTCCGGTCTTAGATTGCACACAGAAGGGGTAATGGCATTAAAACGATGTAATGGGCTGCCGAATTTGTCCAGGGACAAGGGCTGAACATGCCACTCCATATTGGCGGTAGGTTGTGCCGGGTCACTCTTGGCAAAGGCACCGAGCTGCGACGGTGGCATGGTCAGAGGCCCGGTTCGGAAAGCCAGGTACTCAAGACCCATAAGCGCGCGGCCCCACAAACTGCGGTAACGTTGGTTTAGGGTGACAGTATTACTGACCTTGTAAACGGTGCGTATTTGTAAGTGATCCTGGAGATTTTTGCCAACGTTGTCGTTGTGGTGCACCGGCGTGATGCCGAGCTTTTGCAATAGGCTACCAGGGCCAATCCCCGAGAGCTGCAGTAATTGCGGTGAGCCAATCGAACCAGCAGAAAGGATGACTTCACGGTTAGCATGAATAGTACGCGCAGGTTCGTTGCGATAAACCGCGCGGATACCGGTGGCGCGTTTGTTCTCAAGCAAAATTTTTTCCACAGCGGTTTCAGTGACCACCGTAAGGTTTGGTCGATGGGCAATAGGGCGCAGAAATGCCTTGCTGGCATTCCAGCGAACGCCTTTTTTCTGATTCATCTGAAAATAGGCGTTACCAAAATTGTCGCCGCGATTAAACTCGCTGATTTTCGGAATACCGCACTGCTCAGCGGCATCGCGCCAGGCGTCGAGTATTTGCCAGTTAACCCGGCGCTCTTCTACTCGTAGCTCGCCATCACTGCCGTGGTATTCATCACTGCCATGTTGGTAACGCTCAAATTTCTTAAACAGCGGCAAGACATCTTCCCAGCCCCAGTGGGAATTACCTAGCTCGCGCCAGTGGTCATAGTCTGATCTCTGGCCGCGCATATAAATCATCGCATTAATGCTGGTGCAACCGCCCAATACCTTGCCCCGGGCGTAACCAATGGTGCGGCCATTTAAGCCTGGGTCAGGGTCAATTTCATAACACCAATCGGTGCGTGGATTATTGATAGTGAATAGATAGCCTACCGGGATATCGATCCAGAAGTAGTTGTCCTTTTTGCCAGCTTCCACCAGCAATACGCTGATGTTTGGGTCTGCTGATAAACGGTTGGCAAGTAAACAACCCGCGCTGCCAGCGCCGACAATAATGTAATCGTAGTTTTGCTCAAGCATGGAAAAATTGTATCACCATGGAGGCACGGCTGGCTGCAAACCTATTGCTGGCATTACACTTAAGCTTTTTCAGCGGTGACGCAACCATGTTTGAAACCAACACTTTTGTTAGCCACCTGGAATGTAGCGAAACCGGAGAAACCTATCAGGCGGGTCAGTTGCACAATCTTTCCCGCACAGGGAAGCCGTTATTAGTTCGTTACGACCTGGCGCAGGTGAGGGAGAATTTTTCGAAGGCGCAACTTAAGGAGCGAGCGCCTGAGTTCTGGCGTTATCGGGAGCTTCTGCCCGTAACCCAGGCAGAAAACATTGTGCGCCTGGGTGAAGTCATGACGCCACTACTAGAGAGCCAGTATTTGCAAGAAAGCCTGGGGTTACAAACGGTATTGGTGAAAGATGAAGGCCGTCTTCCCACCGGGTCGTTTAAGGCGCGCGGCCTGGCATTGGCGGTCAGCATGGCGAAAGAACTTGGCGTGAAGCGGATGGCCATGCCAACCAACGGTAATGCTGGCGCGGCACTGGCTGCGTATTGCAGCAAAGCCGGAATTGAATCTTATGTGTTTTGTCCTGATGACACCCCAGAGGTGAATGTGCGTGAAATCGCCATGCAGGGTGCTAAGGTCTGGCGAGCAAATGGCCTAATCAATGATTGCGGTGCGCTAGTACGCGAGGGTCAAGAGATCATGAGCTGGTTTGATACCTCCACACTAAAAGAGCCTTATCGAATCGAGGGCAAAAAGACCATGGGTCTAGAACTTGCTGAGCAACTGAATTGGCAATTGCCTGATGTCATTTTTTATCCCACCGGCGGCGGCACCGGTCTGATTGGCATGTGGAAGGCGTTTGCAGAACTTGAAGAGATTGGCTGGATTGGTAGCCAGCGTCCGCGCATGATTGCTGTGCAGGCCGAGGGGTGTGCGCCCATCGTGCGCGCCTTTCATAATGGCGAGCAACACGCGCCCCTGTGGGAAAATGCCCACACAGTGGCTGCCGGCATCAGAGTACCAGTCGCAATTGGTGACTTCCTAATTCTTGATGCTATTCGGGCCAGTGACGGTACTGCAATCGCCGTGAGCGATGCGCAAATCGTTGAGGCTCAACAGACCATCGCCAGAGAGGAAGGCTTAATGCTGTGCCCCGAGGGAGCGGCAACTGCTGCGGCTTTGCAGCAAGCTGTCAGTGATGGAGTGGTCACAGACACAGATACAGTGGTGCTCTTTAACTGCGCCACAGGCTTAAAATATCCCATGCCCGAGCACGCCGCATCTCTGGATTTAAACGCGCCTGTGGATTTTAAGAGTTTAGGCCGATAGTGGCGTGACATCAGCGTTCAAACAGCGTTTACTATTGCTAGATACTAGCCATTTGGATCAGTATGTTGCGATTCGCGGCGAAAATTGCCAGGCACCCCTCTACGGTGCCGGTAGCACGTATATCCGGGCACTACATGCTGGCTTTGATTGCGGCATTGGTGCCCGAGGTTGGTGAAAACCGTTTTATTGTTGCGGGGTTGCTAGCGTTTGTGTTTGGC
>JBKAGC010000175.1:0-7763 GCA_046290215.1 Pseudomonadales bacterium
TGCCGGCGGCTACTGCTCAAACAGCCATATAGGTAACCATCTGATGATAAGCGCAGGCGTGTGCAAGAACGGCAGAACGGCGCACTTTCATTAGCAATGATGCCAAAATTGCCCCGCCCGGGTATGTGGAACCTGACCGCGGTGGAGTCATAAGGCGCATCGGTGCGAGCAAACTCATAGTGTTCACTGATCATATCGAGTAAAGCCGCCATGGACATAAAGTCCTGCTGAAAACCGTTGCTGCCCAGTAAATGGCCCATTTGCATCAACTCGATGTAGCGCAGCTCAATACCTCGATCAAGACAATAATCCAGCAGTGGCACTACCTGGTCAGCATTTTGGCTGCGCATGGGGACCATATTCACTTTTAGCTTAATACCCGCATCGAGCATAGCATCCATCCCCGCGAGCACTGTCTTGAGATCGCCACTCCGGGCGATGGCGCGGAATTTGTCAGGATTCAAGGTATCGAGGCTAATATTCAGGCGTCTTATGCCGGATTCTCTGATGACCTCAGCTTTTTGTAACAGCAATTGGCCGTTGGTGGTCATGCTGACGTCTTTCAATGGCAACTTCATGACCCCGAGCAGAAACTCATCGAATTTCGGCGTTACCAGCGGTTCACCACCTGTAATGCGTATTTTATCGATGCCCGCTGCTTGCTGGAGCAAGGTCACACACTGCAGCAAATCAGTGGCATCCAACTCGCTCTTGGCTTTCATCAAACGTTTGCCGTCGGGCACGCAGTAGGTGCACGCGTAGTTACACGCAGCCGTTAAACTGACTCGCAAGTTTCTAAACTGCCTTCCCAGGCGATCAACTATCATCGACGAATCCCACTCACAGGGCCGGATTATTACATGTCATTCAAATACTTGCAGCGCACAAAGGTGAATCCCTGCAAGTAGCCGATGGGCTATACTATTGCATTAAGGGATTCGCAGATAGCCTACAGGGATTTATGGGTATCTTTAACGTTATTAGCGAGCCAGCTATCCGCTGGCTAAACCGTCAAGGTGAACGCCGCAGCCTCGCCCTCAGCGACTTTGAGCGAGTCCGCTATGAGTTAAGGCCCTGCGATGTCATATTGGTGGAGGGGCGCTCCAGGGTGAGCAAGGTCATCCGGCAAATCACCAACAGCCCCTGGACTCATGCAGCCCTGTATATAGGCAGGCTCAGTGACATTGATGACCCTGACCTGAGAAAAATTGTCGCCCATCATTATCAGGGTGATCCGGAAGACCGGCTGATGATCGAAAGCCTGCTCGGCCGTGGTACCGTGGTGAACAAATTAGAGTTCTATGAAGGTGAGCATTTGCGCATTTGCCGCCCATCAAGACTGGGCTTAAAGGATGCACAACAAGTGGTTCGGTACGCCATTAGTCGCCTTGGGGTGGATTATGATGTTCGTCAGATCTTTGATTTGATGCGATTCCTATTACCCTGGGGATTACTACCAAGACGTTGGCGCTCTAGTTTGTTTAGCCAGCTACCAGGCAAGTCACAACGCACGGTGTGTTCCACCATGATTGCCGAAGCCTTCGCATTTGTGCAGTTTCCCATTTTGCCTCTCGTGAAATTGAGTGGTGATGACCAGGTGCAGTTGTACCGTCGTAACCCGAGACTCTGCACGCCCAGCGATTTTGACTACTCGCCCTACTTTAAGATTATTAAATATCCCTTTGTGGACATTGATCATCGCAACGATCCAAACCTACTCCCCTGGCATTCAGCGGGAGAACTAGATCGAGAAGAGGTTGACCTTTATTTGCAAGGAGATACCAGGCCAGACCCCAGAGATGTGGAAGAGGCTATTTCTGAAGCCATTGCAAACACCGAGCAAGCGTCCGATAAAACTCGTATACATTAAGTTTATTTCTAAAAGTTCTGAGTGGCTGCTGGCGTTCTAGTGATTAACCACTATATTTAATTCAGAGCTTAAGTGATCTCGCCCCCATCGATTATCACTTAAGCTAAGGGCGCACACCGAACTTCTTATGTGTGGTGAGCAAGGCCCCAGGATGCTGCAAGGCATTGTGTGTCACTCCTAATGGTATTAGCCCGGCTTGTCCGGGCTTTTTTTTGCCTGCCAAATCTCATCAGCGAAATTTTGATCATTAACCGCATCGCTGCAGCGACCCGGGTTTTAGCTTTGCTTAAGCGCAGCAATTAGCCTGGCGACAAATTGGTGTTGCCAGAACACCTTATTCGATCCTTTGACCAGGACATGATCCCCTGGCTGTAAAGTCGAGACCAGCGCCTCCAGATTAAGCTCGGCTACGCTTGCAACATGCTTTGAACCTGGGAAGTTGCGGAAGCCCTCGCCCACCGTGATCACCTCATCTAATGCGGAGAAACCCTCAGCCACTTCACCGTGGTATTGCTCGGACTTCTCACCCAGCTCCAATATTTCACCGAGTATGGCAATCTTTCTGCCAGACTTACTGGCTAGACTATCCATAGCGTAAATCATACTCACAGGATTGGCGTTGTAACTGTCATCTATAACAGTGACATCATTCACCGAATGGGTGTTACCCCGCCCTTTTGGTGATCCCTGACGAGCAAGTACTGCCGCTGCTTTGCTCACCGAGAAGCCAAGTGCATTCACTGCTGCTAGTACCGCAAGAGAGGTGAGAACACGATGCTCTCCGCCTTCTAAGAGCTGATAGCTCACAGTAGCACCTGTAACATTGGCGTTCACTTGCCAGCCCTCGCTAGAAACCTCATAACTGGCGGTGACATCAGCATCTGACTCCAAGCCAAAGGTAATTTCATTAGACGCACCCGAGGCAAGTGCCTTCGGTAAGATAAACACACCATCTGGCTGCAAGCCGGCAGCGATGGATAGCTTTTCAGCAGTCAATGCTTGCAACGAAGGGAAATTGCCAATGTGGGCGGGTAAAACGTTTAACAGCATGGCAACATCTGGTTTGGCGAGTTCACTAAGGGGTGCAATTTCACCTGGATGATTGGTACCAATTTCGATCACGCCAACCTCAGCCTGTTTTGCCATGCGCCCCAGTGATAGTGGTACGCCCCAGTGATTGTTCAAACTGCCTGCTGAACTGTGTACCTGACATTGACTGAGGAGGCATTCACTTAGCCAACTTTTTGCCGTGGTTTTACCTGCGCTACCAGTGATCGCCACAACCCTGGCCGTGGTGCGGGCACGCGCTTCGCGAGCTAAATCCCACAATCCGTCGAGGGTATTTGAAACTTTGATGTACGGCACATCGATCTGTGCCGGGGGCCTGGATAACAAGACTGCTGCAGCACCAGCGGCAATAGCGGCATCAATAAACTCGTGACCATCTCTGGGATTATCCACCCCACCACTGAACCTAGGGCCAGGGTCTCCTGACAAGGCGATAAACAGTTCACCAGGCTTGATCTGCCTTGAATCTATACAAACACCAGTAATATCTACCGCAGCGTCTCTGGGGGTCACCTCACCAAGACTGGTGAGTTCCTGAATATTCCACAATGCCATGTTACGGTCTCTTCATCGCAACTGTTTGATCCATAAGGTCATGGCGCATACGGTAAGCATCTTCACGACCGTCATAGTAACCGGTCTGCATCCTCTCAATAATATATCCATGACTTTCATAAAATTTTACAGCAGCTTGATTGCCAGAGCGCACTTCCAGGCTGACTGCTTCAATACCCGCTACCCCGGCGCTGCTCTCAAGCCATTTCAGTAATGCTGAGGCAATGCCCTGACGACGAAACCTGGCCGCGGTAGCGAGTAAGTTTAAATAGGCCCGGATTTCTTTGAACTCCATGGCAGCAAATCCGAGTAACTCGCCGCTCTTGTCCCGGCACACAATCACAGAGCAATCCACATCCCGGATAACCTTAAGAATTCGCGAAGGCTTCCAGCGCCAGCGCAAGTTATATTCAATGGCGACTCTGGATAATTCGGCTAGTTCCAGGCAATCATCTGGCCTGGCCAGAGAAATCTGCCACGCGCTATTTGCCAATGGCTTCAGCTCTTTCGCGAAGCAAATACTTTTGTACCTTGCCTGTGGAGGTTTTCGCAAGATCACCGAACACGATGGTCCTGGGTACCTTGAAGTGAGCCATTTCGTCACGGCAGTAAGCAATGATTTCTTGTTCGCTTAGCTCCTCTCCGGGCTTCAGCGTAATAAAGGCACAAGGATGCTCCCCCCATTTTTCATCGCTCTTCGCCACTACGGCTGCCTCAAGTATTTTCGGATGTTTGAACAAGACATCTTCTACTTCAATGCTAGAGATATTCTCGCCACCACTAATGATTACATCTTTTGAGCGGTCTTTTATTTGGATGTAGCCATCTGGATGACAAACGGCGATATCTCCTGAATGAAACCAGCCACCGGCGAACGCGGCCGCTGTGGTAGTTGGATTCTTCAAATAACCTTTCATGACGATATTGCCGCGCATAAATATCTCACCTTGAGTTTCACCATCCCAGGGTACTGGTTGCAACGTCTCAGGGTCCGCCACCATCATATCTCCCGCCAGCGTGGAGACGATGCCTTGTCTGGCTTTCAGAGCGGCTCGTTGGTCTTTTGGTAGGTCATTCCAAACCTCACGCCACGCAGACACCACCATGGGACCATAGGTCTCTGTGAGGCCATAAACCTGAGTGACATCAAAGCCGAGCCCTTCGATACCCTCGATGACCGCGGCTGGGGGTGCAGCACCTGCTGTCATAATTTTCACCTCGTGATCTATCCCACTCTGAACTTCTGCCGGGGCGTTGAGCAAGGCGTTAAGCACCACGGGAGCACCACAAAAATGCGACACCTTGTGCTCGCGGATGGCGTCGAAAACAGCTTGTTCCCGAACTTGCCGCAAGCACACAGTGGTGCCAACCATTGCCGCCAGAGTCCAGGGAAAACACCAGCCATTGCAATGAAACATCGGTAATGTCCATAGATAAACAGGGTGTAAGCCCATGCCCCAGGTCAAGGCATTATTCGCGGCATTTAGGTAAGCGCCGCGGTGATGGTAAACCACACCCTTGGGATCGCCCGTGGTGCCCGAGGTATAGTTCAAAGAAATTGCATCCCATTCGTCCGCTGGCAGGTTCCAGGTAAAATCTGCAGCTCCTTCAGCCAACAACTCGTTGTAGGTCAAGGCACCAATCCGTTGCGACCCGGCAAAAGTTGGATCCTCAACATCAATCACCAGCACCTCCTGATGTGGATGAGACTTTTTCAACAGTGCCAGGGCCTCTGTTAACACATCGGCATATTCCGCATCAGCAAACAGCACCTTTGCTTCTGCATGACCTAGGATGAACGCCACCGTTTTAGCATCGAGCCTGGTGTTGATGGCGTTAAGCACCGCACCGACCATCCCGATGGAGAAGTGCGACTCAAGCATTTCAGGAATATTCGGCAACATCGCTGCCACTGTATCGCCCTTTTTGATCCCTCGTTGCTGTAATGCACTGGCGATCTTTTCGCATCGAGAGAGGGTCTCGCGCCACGTATAACGAACTTCCCCATGAATCGCCGAGGTGTATTCAGGGTACAAAGTGGCTGCGCGCCTTAGGTATGAGAGTGGCGACAAAGATTCAAAGTTGGCGGAATTCTTATTCAGGTCCGTTTCATATATATTCAATGCTTGCTCCCTCACTTGCTCACTCACTAACACTCTCAAGGTGATACATAACTGCGATTACATGACAAAGGTAACACTTTGCGAGCGCAAAGCAGAAGCCTTAAACCCGAACCTGATTTGTCTTTGACCAGCCTAAGGAGCTATTGCAGTTGAGCACACCCAGCGCACGGATCGATTGGATTATTTTCGACCTCGGCGGAGTACTGATTGAACTCGACGGCCCGCCAATTTCCCCCACCAACAGCCGCTTGAGTGAAGCGGAAATCTGGCAAACCTGGCTTCACTCCCCGGCTGTGCGTCGCTATGAATCTGGCCAATGTGATTGGCAAACCTTCGCCAGACTATTGATCGAGGAGTTTCAGCTAACCTGCAGTGCAACTGAGCTCCTGAAAGATTTTGCAGCCTGGCCGGTAGGCTTCTTCCCAGAAACAGCCGCGCTACTGGATGCTCTTAAAGGCCAGGTGCAACTTGCCTGCCTCTCCAACACCAACGAATTGCACTGGCAGCGCTTCTCACAAGAAAGCCCCGTGTTGAGCCAGTTGGACGAGGTATTTGTGTCATTTGCTATGGGGCTGATGAAGCCAGATCAAGAGATATTCCATAGTGCGCAGCGCAAATTAGCCGTGCCACCGGCGCGGGTCTTGTTTTTGGACGACAATCAGGCAAATGTGGATGCTGCAGCGAACTTTGGTTGGCATAGCGTCAGGGTGAAAGGAATTCCTGATGTGATCAGTTGCCTCAAACAATACGTATTGCTGTGATAGCATCAATTTACTGTTAGTCGGCCATATTCCGGCCCATTTTAGGAAAGCACGATGTTTCGAAGTTTCTTCTCTGGTCTCTGGGGAGCCATTACGGCAACCAAAAATGCCATAGGTAACCTGTTATTTGTGGTGATTGTGATCGCCATTCTGGTGGCGGTTTTTTCCGATAACACCGTGACGCTACAAAGTGACACTGCGCTGGTTGTTAACCCCACTGGTTTGGTGGTTGAGCAAAAACAACTAGTTGATCCAGTTGCCGGGTTCTTATCTGGTTATGAATCTGAAGCAACAGAGACCGCTTTAAGAGACATCATAGATGCCATCGATAGCGCCCGTGATGATGACCGTATCTCTGCGCTGGTGCTAGATCTTGATCAGATGCAAGCGGGTTTGAGCAAACTTGAAGATATCGCGCGCAGCATCGAGCGTTTTAAGCAAAGCGGCAAACCAGTACTGGCATTTGGCTCAGGCTATGCCCAGGACCAGTACTACCTGGCCAGCATGGCAGATGAATTGTACTTAGACGCAAGTAGCTTCCCAGTGTTTGGTGGCGTTTTTCTGCCTGGCCTTGGCACCTACCCGCTGTATTTCAGCTCGGCGTTAGAAAAGCTCAATATCCAATTTAACGTTTATAAAGTCGGCACTTATAAGAGCGCCGTGGAACCATACCTGCGCGACAGCATGTCAGAAGAAGCCAAACTCGCCAATCGAGATTGGCTCGACCAACTATGGCGTAACTATCGCGGTCATATCACATCCCAACGTCAAATTAGTGAAAATAGCTTTGACCGCTATACCAATGAATACGATCAACTCCTAACTGAAAATGCCGGTAATGGTAATCAACTTGCCCTGAGTCAGGGCTTAATTGATGGCTTGTTATCGGAGCCGGAATGGGAAAAACGGGTGGCAGAAATCGTCGCCGAAGATGGCGACAGCTATCGCCAAATGGATTTTCGCAGTTACCTTGGCTTGATTCGCCCGCCAATTCCGGTGGTTAATCCTGCCACAGACAAAATAGCCGTGGTCACTGCTAGCGGGACCATTTTAAATGGTCAACAACCCCCAGGTGAAATTGGCAGCACCACAACCGTAAATCTTTTTGATCAAGTGCGTACAGACAACTCCGTCAAGGCCGTGGTTTTGCGAGTTGATAGTCCGGGAGGCAGCGCAACTGCCGCGGAAGAAATTCGTCAGGCAGTTCTGGAAGTCCAGGCTGCTGGCAAACCGGTGGTGGTTTCCATGGGTAGCTACGCAGCATCTGGTGGCTACTGGATCGCTGCTCCAGCAAATAAGATCTTCGCCAACAACAATACCCTGACAGGCTCTATTGGCACCTTCATTACCTTCCCTAGTTTGAAGAACGCCGCAAATGAACTTGGC
>JBKAGC010000176.1:0-7762 GCA_046290215.1 Pseudomonadales bacterium
GTATCCAGGCCGCCAGAGTTTGAAGCTGCTGGACGATCTCCACGGGGAGTATTTACCCCTTTTTGACAGTGAGTACTTTAATGTTGGCGGCGACGAACCCTGGGAACTGGGTCTCGGCCGCAGCCGGGCTCGGTGCGAACAAGAAGGTACCACCAATGTTTACATTGACTTCCTTAGTGATATTCAACGCCTGACAGAACACCGTGGGCGACGCATGATGTTCTGGAGTGACATTGTGCTCAAAGAGCCGGACAGTCTGAAGCGACTTTCGAAACAGCTGATTGCCCTCAATTGGGGCTACGAGGGCAACCACCCATTTGCCAAAGAATCTGAACTGGTGGCAAAACAAAATATTCCCTTTTACGTTTGTCCCGGCACATCCAGCTGGAACTCTCTGGTTGGCCGCACCGATAATATGCGGAAGAACATTCAAAGTGCCGCAAAACAAGGCAAGCAACACGGCGCTGAGGGTCTATTGGTCACGGATTGGGGTGATCATGGTCACCACCAGTACCTGCCCATCAGCTACCCTGGTTTTGCTTTGGCTGCCTGTGAAAGTTGGCATCAAGGCAGTGTTAGACCCGCCATGTTGCCAGAACTTGTCAACCGCTTTTTTCTAAAGGAACGTGACACTAGCAGCGCCGGGCAACTGATCGAGCACGGCCGGGTGTTAAATCTGGCCCGATCCCCACTCCGTAACGCGACGATTTTCAATCGCTTGTTGTTCTGGCAAATGCGCCACGAACCTGGCGCCACGAAAAAGCTCTCCGAGCAGCAGCTAAACGCCTGTCTCGATGCCTTTGCGGATCTGGCAAGCGGCCCCCAGCCTTCTGACCCACTAGTTGCGGCTGAACTTGGCAACGCCCGCGAGATGGCCAGCCACGGTATTCAGCGTTTACTCTATTTTCGCGGTAGTCGCGGTTTCAGTGGTGCAAAAGGGCTCAAAAGCCTGCGCCAGCAAATCAGGTTGATTCAAGGCGAGCATGAGCGAATTTGGCTAGAACGCAATAGAATCGGCGGTTTGCGGGAAAGCAGCGGCCACCTGGAACGCTCTGAACAGGCCCTTTTGCGCACAAAATAGCATCATCTACCCCGTCTATTTCCACTCATCAGCAGTGAATTAGCGCTAATTTGGTGCCTTGTCACCACTTCAGCACACGTGCACAATACGCCCACTTTTACACCCATTCTTTTATAGAACTGAAGGAGAGAACCATGCGCGACGTAGTTGTGGTGGATAGCGTACGAACCGGTCTGGCCAAGTCATTCCGCGGTACTTTTAACTTGACCCGTCCGGACGATATGGTCGCACACTGTATTGACGCCCTACTCGAGCGGAACTCCAAGCTGGACCCTGCCGAAGTAGAAGACGTCATCGTCGGCGCTGCGAGCCAAACAGGCGAACAAGGCGGCAACCTGGCGCGCCTGGCAGTGATTCTGTCTAACCTGCCGATCACCACTGCTGGTTCTACGATTAGCCGTGCATGTTCTTCCGGTCTTAACTCAATTGCCATGGCAGCAAACCAAATTGCTAGCGGCTGTTCAGAAGTGATGATCGCTGGTGGCGTTGAGTCTATTTCTGCCAACACTCGCCAGACACCAGGCAAATCTCAGAAGCACCCATTTATTGAAGAGAAATCACCTGCAATCTTTATGGCCATGGGCAACACTGCTGAAGTTGTGGCACGTCGTTACCAGGTGACTCGTGAAGCGCAAGACGAATTCTCCCTCATGTCACAGCAACGTACTGCCGCTGCGCAAGAAGCTGGCCTGTTCACTGACGAAATTGTGCCAATGAAAACCAAATGGCAAAAAGTCGTAAACAAAGAAACTAAAGAAACAGAAATCGTTGATGGCGTTTGTGATCGTGACGAATGTAACCGCCCAACAACAACGCTCGAAGGCCTGGCCTCTCTACCACCTGCATTTGAAGAAGACGGTACAGTGACTGCGGGTAACGCTTCACAGTTGTCTGATGGTGCCTCTATGACCTTGCTGATGAGCGCTGAACGCGCTGCGGCTCTTGGTCTTGAGCCAATGGCTTACTTCCGCGGCTGGACTGTTGCGGGTTGTGAACCTGACGAAATGGGCATTGGCCCTGTTTTCGCGATTCCACGTTTGTTGGAAGCGAAAGGTTTGACCATGAACGATATCGACCTGGTGGAATTGAACGAAGCATTTGCTTCTCAATGTCTGTACAGCCGTGACAAGCTAGAAATCGATCCAGAAATCTACAATGTTAACGGTGGCTCTATCTCAATCGGTCACCCATTCGGTATGACAGGTTCTCGTTTGACTGGTCACCTGGTGCGCGAACTGAAGCGTCGCGAGAAGAAGTACGGCATCGTATCTATGTGTATTGGCGGTGGTATGGGTGCAGCTGGACTATTTGAGGCTTGCTAGCATCATCGCGCTCGCGTTTCGCTGCGCGAAATTGCGAGTAGTTACTAAAAAGAAGGGGCCAGATGGCCCCTTCTTTTTTGTTTGGCGTTTTATCCTCTTCTAGCTTCCAGCAAAAATGGCATTGCCCGGTTTAAGGACCTTGCTGCTACGGCGCTTGCAAATGAACATAACCCTTACGGTAATCAATCGTCACGATAAAGTGCTTTAGCACTTCATAACCTAACACGCCCTGGGCGCGGCTATTCCTGATATTCGACCCTGTGCCCGAGGCCTCAGCTCTACCATAGGTGATTGCCTTGCCTTCCTCTGGCACTGCCGTTGGTACAGACTCTATAGTGAACGGCCCTAGTTCGATGTAGGGTAATGCAAACCGCTGCATGGTCTGGGTGCGATTGGCACCAGAACTGACCCCTTCCACCGTCGCGAGACTTTCCAACCAACCATACTCTTCAGCATACAGTCGCCGGGTGATAATGCCCTGGGAGGCACCGGTATCAAGCTGCAGCCAGACATCTTTCTGGCCATTTAGATTGACCTTAGCACTTAACATACCGCTAATCTTTCGCGTCTTCACATTGCGCAGTTTGCGCATCTCAACGCTGTCCCGACTAAGCAGTCGGAGCTGCTGCTGAGGATAATCAATCTGCACAATAAACTGATCAAAGAAGCCTGAGCCAAGTAACATACCAATGCCGACCGGGAGATTTAGCGCAACCAGATTGTCCAGATTAAACGACGTCCCCCACAATTCGAGATTGATATTATTGTAAGTGCGCCGCTTCTCTTTCCCGTACATCCCCTGAACTGGCTGCCAACCACTGGCAGTTAAAGGCTCATCTAGCGCCTCGATAAACCTCGCGGAAACCGAATTGCCGCTCGCTCCTGTGTCCAACATCACTCTTGTTGGCACGCCATTGATCTTAATTGGCAGCGTAATCTTCTCGCGATACATCTCGAACGGCTCCCAGTTAGAGACCGCGGCGAACCCCCACATGGGCCAGATGAGTAACCACACGCACAATCCAAACTTCATCCTTACTCCTTGTTGTTTTTATTCTCTTATTGTTTTTTTGTTTTTTGTTTTTTTGCTTTATTGCTTTGTTTAGTTTCAGTGCTGGACGGCACCAGCGCCACAGCCATGCCCGAAAGCGCACACGAGACCTAATCTAAAGTGGATTTAAGTGCCCGTCTGTAGGACATCCGCCATTTACCGCCCCTACTTGCTCACAAAACACCAGACGCAACAAAAGCACCGGACATAAAAAAGGAGGCTAAAGCCTCCTTGGATAAAACGGTCAGGTCATTTAACGGGACAAACTTACCAACTTGTCAGTAGCCCTTTCACTGCTTCAATAAATGCCAGAGGTTGATCAAGAAATAAGTGGTGCTGAGCATCTTTTAACTCGATCACCGTCATATCGGGTTTTAGCTCTTGCATATATTGTGCACTTCGAGCTTTAAAGCTCTCACTGTTCTCACCATAGATTAATGCCAGCTTACCGGTGATGGCTTTGAGGTCCGCTTCAAGATCCCCTTCAAGGGTCATTCGCATCATGTGTTCTTCATCGAACTTCCACACCCAACCGTCGTCATACTCCACCGAGTTACGGGCAATATGGTCCACCAAATACTGATTGTCGCAAGTCTGTGGCGGCTGAAGGCGGAACCGGGCAATAGCAATCTCTCGCTCTGGGTATACCTTGGCCCGACTTAAACGTTCTAACTGTGGGTCACGCTCCTTGATGTCGTCGGGATGACGAACTCCAGAATCCACCAGAATCAGGCCAGCGAAGCGACCTGGATTTTGCGCCATACAACGAATCGCCTGGATGCCACCGAAACTATGAGCAATCAAAATGGCATCAGTACCTAAACCGGCGGCGTCTGCGGTGGCAACAATCTCTTTGGCATAAAGGTCGTTAGAGTATTGATCGCGGTGATCACTGTCGCCCATACCAGACATATCCATCGCCACCGTCTGATGCGCAGCGGCAAAAGACGGTGCGATAAAGTCCCACCAGTGGGCATGGGCATTGTGCCCGTGCACGAACATTAGCCCGGGCTGCCCCTCTGTAGACCAGGTCAGGTAGTTAATATCGCAGTCTTCGACTTCGATGGAGTGAGCCTCGGGTTTTTGATCAACCGCTTGCCAAAACCACTCAGGTGTATCACTCATCGGTCCCTCCTACCTATCTTTTGTTGCAATTCCTTTTTAGGCTACCTGCGCGTACTTCTTCAGGTGGTAATCAGCATTACCGAACAAGGTCTCAAGTACGGTAATACGTTTAAAGTAATGGCCGACGCTCATTTCCTCGGTCATACCCATGCCCCCATGGAGTTGGATGGCATTCTGGCCGACAAACTTCCCGCCGTTGCAAACCTGAACTTTCAGGCCTGAGACCGCTTTTTTTGCGGTGGCGTTGTAACCTTCATCCATGCGCATAGCTGCCATATAAAGCAATGACTTGGTTTGTTCATGCTCAACAAACATATCCACCATGCGGTGCTGCAGTACCTGAAACTTACCAATGGGCTGGCCGAACTGCTCGCGAGTTTTGCAGTATTCAACGGTGGTCTTATACATCACTTCCATGGCACCCACAGCCTCAGCGCCAATACCGATAATTGCCTCGTCAATCACGCGCTCGAGGACAGCAAAACCCGTCCCTTCTGAACCAAGCAGTGTGCCTTCCACATTGTCAAAGGTCAGCTCACTGGCGCGATGACCGTCCACCGTGGCGTAGTCACGCTGACTTAGACCTGCAGCGCCCTTTTCGACTAAGAACAAACTAATACCCTGTTCATCACGCTGGTCCCCTGAGGTACGCGCGGCAACCACAAAAAAGTCAGCGCTTGGGCCGCCCAGCACAACACCTTTCGCACCAGAAATTTTGCCGTCGGTTGCAGTTGTTTTCACATCTGCCAGATTAAAACGCGCCTGGGCCTCCACAAAAGCCAATGCGCCCAGTTTTTCACCGGCAATAATCTGGCTAAGTAGATCTGCCTGGCCGCCGCTGTGTTCCAGGGCCTTACCTGCCAGCAACACCGTGCTAATAAATGGTTCCACCACCAGGCCTTTGCCAAATTCTTCCAGCAAGATCATGGTGTCCACGGCGCCACCGCCGAATCCACCGAGTTCTTCGGGAAACGGCAAAGCTAGCCAGCCGAGTTCAGCGAAGCTACGCCAATTGTCCATGCTAAAACCCTGCTCTGTGGCAATGAGTTTTTGTCGGCTATCGAAGTCGTAGTCGTTTTGAATAAAGCGCTGCACGCTGTCTACGAGCATGCTTTGCTCTTCGCTGAAGGAAAAGTCCATAGTGGTTCCTAAACAGTGGGTCCTAAATAGTGGATCCTGGGTTGATGGGCAACAATTTGTACCGCGCAGCCGCGCGGCTCAAAAATCAGCCCACGATCATATTGGCTAGGCTCCGGTATTTCAATATTGCACTGGTTTGCAAATTGGGGCTTAAATAGGCATCACACCAGCTTGAGAACGGCATCATGGCAAACCCAGATATTCCACAGAAGTCTCCCTATGGCGTTGAAGTTGAAGCTGGCAAAAAGTACTTCTGGTGCGCCTGTGGCAAAAGCGCCAGGCAGCCATTCTGCGACGGTTCCCACGAGGGTACAGAGTTCTTGCCTATGAAGTTCGAAGCAACAGAGTCCAAGACCGTCTATTTTTGTGGCTGTAAGCACACTGAAAACGCCCCCCTGTGCGACGGCTCCCATAACAAGCTCTGATCGTCGCGTCTCGCGAAGAACCCCAGCGAGCAATTACCAGGGGTGATAAACTAAAGTCCTCGGCGAGCGGCTAATATCCGCTGGTCACAGCGTAATCTTGCAGTCACTAACCCTGTCTATATCTCTATGAAATTCAATCCTCTATCGCCCCGCTGGCAGCACGCTGACCCTGCCGTTCGCCTGGAAAGCATCGAATCTGGCAAACTAACCGAGGAAGTTCTCCAGGAACTGGCCAGCAAAGACGCCGATGCTAATGTCCAGCAGGCCGCCTTCAGGCGCGTCACCGATCTGGATTTTCTCGGGCAGGCTGCCGCCAACCACGCCGCTGCAAGCCAAAGATGGGCTGAGCTGGTGGGCGAGGATCTGCAAAACCTTGGTTTGATTGAGGG
Source organism: Pseudomonadales bacterium (assembly GCA_046290215.1). Taxonomy (GTDB): domain Bacteria; phylum Pseudomonadota; class Gammaproteobacteria; order Pseudomonadales; family Azotimanducaceae; genus JAHRVQ01. The sequence goes on from JBKAGC010000176.1 coordinate 6,534, forward strand.
CCAAACTGAAACACTACTGGCAGCCGTGGCGCAGTTTGCGGGGAAAGAAGAGTTTCGCCTTAAAGCCGTGGAAAGTTTGCCAGAATCCGTCCTATGCGAACTGCTCTATGCTGACAATCTCAGCCGGGTTCACCAACATTGTGCCAGTGCTATTCAAAGCGAAAAGTACCTGCAGGATTTGCAAAAGCATTTTGCCCAGAAAGATAAAAACGTCTCGAGAATCTTGAAGAGTAAACTACAAGCCATCAAACACGAGCGCGATGTGGCTGCTGCGGCATTAGCGGAACGTCAAGCGCTGCTAGCCCGTGTCGAAACACTGCACGGCAGCGAACCTGGTACAGACTATGGCCGGCGCATAGACGCGTTGAAAATAGAAACTGCCCAACTGGCCGATCAATCGGCCAGTGAAGTGCTAAAAATCAAACAACTGCTTGGTGAATGCGCGCAAATATATGCAGATCTACCAAAGCCAGCAGAAATACTTGCCGAGAAAATGACCGCCCTCACCACAAGGATTGTTGCACTACGGCAAGCTTGCCTGGCGGATGCCGAATTCCCGGACCTGGACACCGAACTTGCAGCACTACAACGAGATTGGCCGCAGGATGCAGAAGCTGGCAGCCAGGCTGCATTGCTCGGTGACCTGCAATCCCTGGCAACGAGTCGGGCAGCGTGGCAAAAACTAATAGGTCAGGGCAAAAGTCTTGGTCTGGATAAGTATCAGCAGCAGCTCGGCGAACTCACCTGGCCAGAAGCTTTTCCGAAACCGGAAAGTTTCACCGAAAAAACCCAGGCAATACTTGTAGAGCTGCAAGCCGCTGCTGCTGAAACCGCAGAAACCGAGCAGCACCGTCAGGAAATTGATGACCAGCTCAATAAGTTTGAACTAGAACTTGGCGAGGGTCATATCAAGGCCGCTAACCGGGCCAATGCCCGGGTCAGCAAATTGTTACAGGCAGGCCACGCCAGCGCCGAGCAATCTGCAAGGGCAAACCTTTTACAAAACAAATTGCAGGACCTTAAAGACTGGCAGGGCTTTGCTACCCAACCGAAACGCGACGACCTTTGTAGCAAAATGGAACTGCTAGCAAATGATGAAAGCATCAGCCTACCCGAGAAAGCCAAGGCTATTAAAGAACTCCAGGAGGAATGGAGAAAACTAGGTGCTTCCGATAGCCGGCCGGCGCAAAAATCCTGGAGTCGCTTTAAAACCCTGGGCGATCAAGCCT
>JBKAGC010000177.1:0-7736 GCA_046290215.1 Pseudomonadales bacterium
TGCCGTGGGGTGAGGGGAAGATCATGCGGATAGCAATAATAAAGAGGATGATACCGCCGGAAATCGAGATGGCTTCCTGGGAAAGCTGCAGAAACTTGAGGATATAGGCGCCGCCAAACAGATATAGCAGTAACGCCACATAGGCAATCAACAGCTCACGAATGGTAATCTTGAGGTGTTTCTTCTGATCTACCGTGCGTAACACGCTGAGGAACAGCGGTACATTTCCGAGGGGGTCCATGATCAGGAAGAACACCACTGCTGCACTGAATATTTCTGCCACGAGCAATCCGCAAAATGGCGCAGCATAACATGCTGAACCGCCAGGAGTGGCCTGACGTACAAGACTTTATGTTCGTCGGGTATATGGCTCTGTTTACCACAGAGGCATTGATTTTATGCTTCTGATGAGTATGATGCAGCGCACAAAGCACATCAACAGCGTGCAAAGAATAACCGTTCGGTAGCTATTCTATATTCGGGGTTTGTCCCGAAGAGGGAACCAACAGTGAGTACGAAAAATCTGGTCGCGATATTAATCGGCATCGCTATGACGGTGTGGTTATTATCCGGCACCTTGTCGTCTGCGGATAAGCCAAATGCTCAAGCCCAGAGCAATGAGAGTGAAGCGCTTTATCTGGTGCGCGCCCAGCGAAGTATCGCCACAGAGAAGGTCACGGCCTTAGAGGTTAGTGGTCAAACCGAGGCGAACCGTACGGTAACTGTGCGCGCCGAGGTGGCGGGTAAGGTGGCTAAAGTGGCTGCTGAACAAGGTAGTTTTGTGGCGGCCGGTGATTTGTTGTGCCAGATTGCCGAGGACAATCGCGGCAGTGAGTTGGCTGAAGCAAAGGCCGCCTTTAAAAGCGCCAAATTAGAATATCAGGGCTTACTGGATCTGAAGAGCCGCGGTTTACAGTCAGACATTAATGTCGCCAGGGCGGAAGCCAATCTGGCCACCGCCGAAGCGCGGGTAAAACGTTCTGAGCTTGCCCTGGCAAATACTGAAATCCGTGCGCCGTTTGCTGGGGTTGTGGAAGAACAGCCAGTCGAGCAGGGCGATTATCTGAATGTGGGTCAGGCTTGCGTGACAATTATGGAAGTGGATCCCATTGTGGTTCGCGGCCGGGTCGCGGAACGCAGCATCAATCAGGTAAATGCCGGCGAAATGATCGATATCGCCTTGATCACCGGCGAGCAGCTTCAGGGCAAGGTAACGTTTATTGCGCGCTCGCCGGATGCCACCACTCGCACCTATGAAATTGAAGCCACTGTCGCCGATCCAGGACCCGCCATCCGCGCCGGTATGTCAGCGCGTATGACCATCCCATTGCGTTCTCAACTCGCGCATCTTATTAGCCCAGCCGCGCTGGTTCTCAACGATGCTGGTGATATGGGAGTACGAATCGTTGATGACGAGAATCGTGTGGCCTTTAAACCGGTGCATATTGTGAGCGAATCCCCAGAAGGTATCTGGGTGGATGGTTTGCCCAACAGCGTGAATCTCATCACTGTTGGCCAGGAAGAAGTTTTTAGCGGCCAGATCGTTGAAGTGGACTACTCGCCAATCGGTGTGTCCTCCCAGGCTGTTAGCCAAAACCGCACCGCTGGTGCCTGAGCTAATCCAGGGCGATAAGCTATGAATTACATTGGTGCGCTGATTGGCCGCTCGCGAACGGTACTGTCTGTTCTGGTGGTTATACTGCTTGCGGGCCTCGCCTCTTATAGCAATATCCCGCTGGAATCTAATCCGGATGTTTCTGTGCCGGTTGTCATCGTCACGGTGCCCCACGAGGGTATCTCGCCAGAAGACGCTGAGCGTTTACTGGCTCGCCCTATGGAACTGGAACTCAAAACCATTGAGGGTATGGATGAAGTCATCTCTTACGCAGGAGAAGGTCGCGCCACTATTGTGTTGCGCTTTGACTATAGCTTCGATCCTGATCAAGCGCTGCTCGATGTGCGAGAAGCGGTTGATCGAGCCAAGGTAAAAATCCCCAGCACCGCAGAAGAACCCATCATTAATGAAGTAGCCGCGGCGGACTTCCCAATTATTACCGTTAGCCTCGGCGGTGAAGGTGTACCGGACAGAGTCTTATCGAATCTAGCTCGCGATTTGCAGGAAGAGTTAGAAAGCATTCCTGAAGTGCTTGAGGCCAATTTAAACGGCCAGCGCGAAGAACTGCTAGAAGCCATCGTCGACCCCAGTCAGTTAGAAATCTACGGCATTACCAACGATGAGCTCATTACCGCAGTGGCGCGTAACAACCGCCTGATTGCCGCTGGCGCGGTGGATAACGGTAAAGGTAGCTTCTCGGTGAAGATTCCGGGTCTGATCGAAACTGCCGGTGATGTTTTGTCGATCCCCATTAAAGCCACCGGCGACAGCGTGGTTGAGTTGCGAGATGTGACGACGTTGCGGCGCACCTTTAAAGATGCCTCGGCATTTACCCGGGCCAATGGCGAACCTGCCATTGTTCTAGAAGTGACCAAGCGCAAAGGCACCAGCTTGATTACCGCGGTAACCAAAGTAAAAGAAGTGGTGGAGCGCGAGAAACGCAGCTTCCCGCCTATGGTAGAAGTTTCCTATTTGGCAGACCAGGCACCAGATACGCTGGATCAGATTCATACCTTGCAGGGCAATATCTCAACCGCCATGTTCCTGGTGCTGACTGTGGTCGTGGCCGCGGTAGGTATCCGTTCCGGCTTGTTGGTGGCACTAGGTATTCCGTTTTCGTTCCTGTTCGCTTTTATTGTGGTGAGCGCCCTTGGCTACACCTATAACTTTATGGTGATGTTCGGCATGTTGCTGGGCCTGGGTATGCTAATTGATGGCGCCATTGTTGTGGTGGAGTTGGCCGACCGGACCATGGAGGAAGGTAAGTCACCTTTCGACGCTTATGTGTATGCCACGCGGCGTATGTTCTGGCCGGTATTGGCGTCCACTGGCACCACTCTGGCTGCTTTCTTACCGCTGATGTTTTGGCCTGGCGTCACCGGTGGTTTTATGAAGTATTTGCCAGTGACGGTTTTTGCTGTGTTGTTCGGTTCGCTGGCTTATGCTCTGGTGTTTGCGCCAGTGTTAGGCGCGCTGATTTCCAAGCCCACCAAAGCGAAAGCGCAATCCAATTTTGCTGCACTGGAGACCGGTCGGTTTGAGGAAATTGGCGGCTTTTTAAAGTACTACTACCTGATCCTGCGTTTTACCACACGACACGCCATCGTTGTCATTGCCGTCACCCTGGTGACCTTGTTTAGCATCATCAATCTTTACGGCAAGGCTGGCAATGGCATGCAGTTCTTTACGGACGTGGACCCAACTTTTACTGGCGTTAATGTGGCGGCCAAGGGTAATTACAGCGCCGAGGAGATTCGCGATATCGTGGTTGAGGTGGAAGATCGCATTCGCGGCGTGGAGAACTACAAGAGTATTTACACCAGAACCGGCGCTGGCGGTGTTAGCGTGGGTAACGGCGGTGGTCGTACTGCTGACCAGATTGGCAGCTTGTTTATTGAGTTGTCAGATCGTCGCGAGCGCGAGATGACAGGCTGGGAAGTAGAATCGGCTTATCGCGACGCCATCACTGATGTACCCGGGGTGCGCGCCGAAATGCGCAAGGTAGAGCAGGGGCCGCCCGTGGGAAAAGATATCCAGATTCAGATCGCTGGCGAAGACCTGGATATTCTCGCCCGGGAAACCCGGCGGCTTAGTGACTACTTGAAAACCCTCGATGGCCTTCAGGATGTGGATGATACCGCGCCGGTTCCTGGCATTGAGTGGGAATTAGATTTAGATCGCGGCAAGGCGGCCATGATGGGAGCAGACCTGACCAGTGTTGGCGCTGCTATCCAGCTTGTCACCAACGGTGTGCTGGTGGGTAAGTATCGACCAGATGATGTAGACGATGAGGTGGATATTCGCGTCCGTTACCCGGAAAGCTATCGCTCCATTACCCAGTTAGATTCCTTGCGTGTGTCCACTCCAGGTGGGCAAGTCCCCTTAAGTAGCTTTGTCTCACGGGAGCCGAAGCAAAAAATCAGTTCGATTTTCCGTCAGGATGGTGAGCGTATTATGTATGTGCGCGCCAATACCATGAGCGGTGTCCTGGCGGACGACAAGGTGGCAGAAATTGAAACCTGGCTGGCCAGTGCAGACCTGCATCCGAGCCTACAGGTGACCTTCCGCGGCGCTAATGAAGAGCAGAACGAATCCATGGCGTTTATTGGTACGGCCTTCTCCCTGGCGCTGGCTTTGATGGGTATTTTGCTGGTGACGCAATTTAACTCTTTCTATCAGGCGGCGTTGATTTTATCCGCAGTGATTATGTCCACGGTGGGTGTGCTGCTTGGCCTGGTGGTGTTGGAGCAACCGTTTAGCGCCATTATGACCGGTGTGGGGATTGTTGCCCTGGCGGGGATCATTGTGAACAACAACATTGTCTTGATTGATACCTTTAACTATTTGCGCAAGGAAAATCCCGACTGGGAAATAGAGCGGGTCATTATCCAGACTGGCTGTTTACGCTTGCGGCCCGTGTTCTTAACCACGTTTACCACGGGATTTGGTTTGTTACCTATGGCCTCAGGGGTTTCCATTGATCTGATTGCCCGCGAGGTTGAAGTTGGCGGCCCGGTGGCGTCCTTTTGGGTTCAACTTGCCTCGGCGATCGTTTCCGGCCTGACCTTTGCCACATTGCTGACGTTGATTGTTACCCCGGCCATGTTAATGGCGCCTACTGCGGTACGGCGTTTGATTCAGCGCGCCCGTGAGATGTTCGCTACCGCCCGTACTGCCTGATCATGTTACCCTCTAGTGAACGTTTGCTGGAGGGAGCACATGGAGTTTCGCAGGTTAGGTAAAAACGGCCTTGAGGTACAGGCGTTGTGCCTTGGCACCATGACATTTGGCTTACAGGTGGATGAGGCCAAATCCAAACAAATCCTGGATAAAGCATTTGAGCACCGCCTTGGGTTTTTGGATACCGCCGATGCTTATCCCCTCGGCGGCACCGCCGACACCCTGGGTGAAACCGAGGCGATTATTGGTCGCTGGATGAAAGAGCGGGGCAATCGCGACCAGATTATTCTTGCCACAAAATGCTTTGCCCAGACCGGGCGCCGGCCCAACAACCGCGGTTTGTCGCGGCATCATATTATCAAAGCGATCGAGGCCAGTTTGCGTCGCTTGCAAACAGACTATGTGGATATTTATCAATCCCATGGCTTTGATCCCGACACACCCATCGAAGAATCGTTGCGTGCTTTTGAAGATTTGCTGGCCGCCGGCAAGGTACGTTATATAGGTTGTTCAAATTACCCGGCCTGGCGCCTCGCAGATGCCATTGCCACGGCAAAATCCCTGGGTATGTCTGGCTATGCCTCAGTACAACCGCGCTATAACTTACTGTATCGAGAAATTGAAACAGAACTACTGCCTCTGGTGAGACATCATGGTCTTGGTGTTTTGGTTTATAACCCGCTAGCCGGCGGCTTTTTATCTGGTAAGTACCAGCCTGGGCAATCGCCCGAGGATGGCACCCGGTTTACCCTCGGCACCGCTGCCGAACGTTATCAAGCGCGCTACTGGCACGACAGTCAGTTCGCTGCGGTAGAAACCCTGAAAGCCGTGGTGCAAGACAAAGGGCTGGACCTGGTGTCCGTGGCGGTAGCCTGGGTACTCAAGCAACCGGGCATTACCAGCGCGATTATTGGCGCCAGCCGGCCTGAACAATTGAATGCAAATCTTAACGCGCTCAATGTTGAATTCGATGCAGAATTGCTGGAGGCTTGCGAGGCGGCCTGGTGGCAGTTGCCACGCAAGCCGGTGGCCGAAGGTTACCGCTAGACTTTCATCGCTAGACAGTTACCGCTAGACAGTTACTGCTAGAACAATGCAAGGGAGAATAAAAATGGACGAACTCGCTTTTTCCGATGCCATGGCGTTGGCCGAGAAAATCAAAACCAAACAAATTAGCAGTGTTGAGCTGCTGGACCACTATCTAGATCGGGTGGCGCGCTACAACCCTGACATCAATGCGGTCATTTTATTGCAGGAAGAAAAAGCCCGGCAGCGCGCTAAAGAAGCAGATGCGGCGCTAGCCCGGGGTGAAGACTGGGGGCCATTGCACGGTGTGGCCATGACCGTGAAAGAATCCTATGACCTTGAAGGTTTGCCCACCACCTGGGGTGACCCTGCAAATAAAGACAATATTGCTGAGGTCGATGCCGTGGCGTGCCAGCGCTTGCAAGACGCTGGCGCTGTGATTTTCGGCAAAACCAATATACCTATCCATCTGGCAGACTTTCAGAGCTTCAATGAAATTTACGGCACTACCGGCAACCCTCATGATACCGGTCGCACCCCCGGTGGATCGTCAGGTGGTAGTGCTGCAGCGTTAGCTGCTGGCTTAACGGGGCTGGAAATGGGCAGTGATATTGGTGGCTCGATTCGTAATCCAGCGCACTATTGCGGTGTATTTGGACACAAGCCTACCTGGGGCATTTTGCCCATGCGCGGCCACGCACTTAAAGACGTACTGACACCTTCTGATATATCGGTTATTGGGCCCCTGGCGCGCAGCGCTAGAGATTTAAAACTAACAGTAGACCTGGTTGCCGGTGCCGATGAGATTCATCAGCCCGGTTGGCAGATTGCTCTGGCAGAGCCAGCACAAAAATCTCTTGGCGACTACAAGGTGGGTGTATGGCTGGATGAGTCCATTGCGCCGGTGGATGAAACCGTGAAAGGTCGAGTGCTACGGGTAGCGAAACTCGTTGAGATGGCAGGTGGCACGGTGGATTACGAGGCAAGGCCTGATTTTGACGTGGCAGCGTCCCACGATTGTTATACCAATCTTTTACACTCGGCAATGTCAGCACGCTCGCCAGAAGACATTTTTAAAGCCAGCGTGAAGCGTCGTGATGAGTTGGCTGAGGATGATCAAAGTCAGCTAGCCCAGGTCACACGGGCTTCAACCTTATACTACCGGGAATGGCATGAGATCAACGAACGGCGCACCCATTTGCGCTGGGCCTGGCATGACTTCTTTAAGCAGTACGATGTGCTGTTAACACCCATGTGTTTAACCTCAGCGTTCCCCCATGACCATAATCCAAAAAACAGTGAGCGCATGATCCAGGTTAACAACAAAGCCGTGAATTATTTTGACCAGGTTTTCTGGGCGGGCTTAACCGGTGTGTCTTATCTGCCATCTACCGTGGTTCCCACAGGACTCGATAGTCAGAACCTACCTATTGGCGTGCAAATTGTCTGTCGCGAGATGGGTGATTTAACCTGCATCGACTTTGCGCGTTTGGTAGATCAAGAACTTGGCGGCTTTGTGCCACCGGCGGCTTACCAAGACTAGTTAGCGGTATGACAAAGTGGTATCTGATGTTCAGCCTGCTGCTGTGTGTTGCTACAGCCCAGGCTGAAAACCCAGTAGTGGAAATGCACACCACAGCCGGGTTAATTGTGATTGAACTAGACCAGGAGAATGCGCCAATTTCGGTGCAGAATTTTCTCAACTATGTGTCTCTGGATCAGTACCAGGGCGCCATTTTTCACCGCGTGATTCCCGGCTTTATGATTCAAACCGGCGGCTACTATGAAACCTTAAGCGAAATGGATGAAGGTGAGTACATTCACAACGAGGCTGACAACGGACTGAAGAACCTGGTCGGTACCGTCGCCATGGCCCGCACTGATGAGATTGATTCTGCGGGTCGGCAATTCTTTA
>JBKAGC010000178.1:0-7734 GCA_046290215.1 Pseudomonadales bacterium
CCCACCCCAGTGATCCGTTAGGCGGCTTTGGTGCTGCCGGCTTTCGGGTTTTCAAACACCAGAGCATCATCATCAATTGGTGCCTTGTGCACCATCTTTTTGTCTAGCGCATAGTTCTGGGTGTTACGCCATGGGCCTGTACCCTGTTTCGCAAACTTGTGCATCGAGCGCTGCATGTAACCGGCACTAAAGTCATCAATCCATGGTGCGGTAGGCATGCCTTCGTCTTCGGGTCGTAATCTTGGCGTCACCTGGCGAGTGCCCAATTCATCCATACGATTGAGGAGGCGGCACACATACTCGGCGGTTAAGTCTGCGCGTAACGTCCAGGAAGCGTTAATGTAACCAAAGGTTTGCGCCATATTGGGCACGTCAGAGTAGAGCATACCCTTGTAGGCAAACTTGTCCGGCCATTCCACCTTCTCGTTGTCGACGCTGAACTCAACGTTGGAGAGCACCGTAAGTTCCAAACCGGTTGCTGTTACCACCACATCAGCTTCCAACTCTTCACCGTTTTTCAGCAAGATGCCGTTTTCAGTAAAACGATCAATATGTTCGGTGACCACATTCGCTCGACCTTCATTCAATGCTTTATATAAGTCCGCATCGGGAATCAGACAAAGTCGCTGATCCCATGGGTTGTAGTCTGGTGTGAAGTGCTCATCGATGGTCTTCTGGTCAAGATGCTCAGACATCATCTTCAGTAAGCGCTGCTTCACCTGCTCGGGTTCTTTGCGGGTTTTGTTGTACATAAAGCCTTGCAGCGCGGTGTTCTTGAGGCGCGTCAGGTTGTAAGCCCAGGTCGCCGGTAAATACTTTCGCAAGGTGTTAGCAATCTTGTCTTCTGCCGGGCGTGATACCACATAGGTTGGGGAACGCTGCAGCATGGTGACCGAGGCAGCCTTGTCTGCCATCGCAGGTACCAGGGTCATGGCGGTAGCACCACTGCCAATCACCACCACCTTTTTGCCGCTGTAATCTAAATCTTCTGGCCAGAACTGGGGGTGAACCACAGTGCCTTTGAAATCCTCAACGCCTTCGAATTCCGGATCGAAAGGTTTGTCGTAGTTGTAGTAGCCGCCGCACATAAATAAGAAATTACCGCTGACCTTACTGGTCTCACCCGCTTCATTGACAGTTTCTACATGCCACAGTGCATCTGGCGTGGACCACTGGGCTGACACCACTTTCGACTCAAAGCGAATGTGCTTTTTAACGTCGTGTTCTTCAGCGGTTTCGTTGACGTACTTACGAATCGAAGGGCCATCGGCAATGGCCTTGGCCTCTGTCCAGGGCTTAAAGTTATAACCCAGAGTGTGCATGTCGCTGTCAGAGCGAATGCCAGGATAGCGGAACAGATCCCAGGTGCCGCCGATGGCAGAACGGCCTTCTAAAATGGTGAAGGTTTTGTTCGGGCAGTGCTTTTTCAAGTGCACTGCCGCGCCGATGCCGGAAAGTCCTGCACCGACAATAATAACGTCAAAGTTCTCAGAGGTAGCCATACGAGATCCGTTTTTTTAAGGTAATCGCAAATTATTCACGTATCGGCGCAAAGGTCAAAATTACTGACGGTTACCAGTTGAGCTGATCAGGCAAAAACTCTGTGACCAATGTCTGGTAGTAAGGCAGTAGGGCGGCGCGATCAGGTGCCGATTCGCCTTTTGAATACAGGTCAAACGGCTGGAATTTTTGTACCCAGGGCATCATTTGCTGGTCAAACTCATTCATCAGATGCTGGTAAGCGCCCGCTGAGTGGGCGCTGTAGAAACTATGGTAGCGAATCACATACAGCGCCTCGGCGGGTAAGTGCTGCCGGGTGACCTGATAAAGATACTCATCGTGCCCCCAACTCATGGTCACCGCATCGAGGCCGCAGTGGGGGCTATAGATGCCTGTCTCGGTTTGGTATTCAGGTCGTTGATGGTCGGGATTTTCCGCGAAAAACTCAGAATAAACGATGCTTTGGTCAAATCTGCAGCCTAGCGGGAAGGTATCACCCACCACAGCCCACTGGGGTTCTTCGAAGCAGCAAAGCACTTTGCCCAGGTCGTGAATGAATCCGGTGAGTTGTAGCCAGCGAGGTTCTCCGGCCGCTCGAATTGCCTCGGCGGTTTGCAAGGAATGATCAAGCTGCGAGAGTTCGGTATCCGGGTCGCTGTCATCCACTATACTGTCTAACAACTGCATCGCTTGCCAGACGCTCATTTGCTTGCGATTCAAGGTGGCATAGTGCTTGAGTTTGCCGCGAGCAAAATCTAGTGTCTGGTGGCGATGATTATCAAAGTAAAACTGCGCTACAGGATCATTGAGGTCCCGTTGATAATCGCGAAAGTTATCTGTTGTCTGGCTAGCCATGGTCCCAGTTTACGTCATGGCAGCCGCGGGTTACATTGAAATCATGAAGTCACGCCAACTAGCGCTCTCTGCGTACCTTAATACTCCGCCGCTAGCCATGTTGCTTGGCCTGTACGTGTTTGTCTGGATGGCAGCACAGCTCGTGTCACATACCAATTTTGACCCCTATGGTGACATGCTTGAGAACTTTATCTGGGGCCAGACGTTTGCCTGGGGTAACCCTAAGCATCCGCCGCTACTGGGTTGGGTGACGGGCATCTGGTTTGACGTCATGCCTCATGCCCAGGCCTTCTATTATCTCCTGGCCTATGGCAATGCCGCGCTGGGTCTGGTGGGTATTTATTATCTTGGTCTCACCCTCAAGTTAAATGCTATTTCGCGTCCGGCAACGCTCCTCATGATCCTCGCATTGCCCTATAGCACCCTCGCTATGAAATTTAACGCCAATACGATTCTGTTAGCCCTGTGGCCATGGATAGCAGTTGCCTGGCTGGTGGGATTAGATGCCAATCAAAGGCGCCGTAAGCGTTGGCTTTCCGGTATTGTCCTCGGCGTACTCGCGGCACTTGGTATGTTGGCGAAGTACTACACGGGTGTGTTGCTGCTTAGCCTGACCTTGATCACGGTGTTGACGCCGCAGGGGCGCGCCTATTTAAAAACGCTAGCGCCCTGGCTTGCTCTAACTGTGTTCCTATTGGTACTAGGGCCCCACGTTTGGTGGCTCACCAATAATAATTTTGCTTCACTAGGTTATGTAGCGGCACAAGGGGATGGTGCGGTGAACTTCAAGCAACTTGGTAAGTTCGCCCTGACACCTTTCGGTTATTGGTTGCTGCCGTTTCTGGCAATCGTCCTGCTGACCCCAGGGCGACGTTTGACCATGTTGTGGCAAGCCTGGTTACCGGCAGAGCGAGGTGACTTGTTGTTTTGGCTGGCGGTAACGCCGTATCTGGTCACGCTGCTGTTCGGTGTGAGTGGCTTTGTCAGCTTGTCTTCTCCCTGGGCCATTCCACTGGGATTTCCGCTAACTTTGCTGTGGTTGCGCAATATCACCCAGAGACAAGGGTTGGCCGGTAACGAGGGCCTCAATAGCCGGGCGCAGAATACCTTTCTTGGCTTTTTTATCGTGGTACTTATCCTCAGCCCGGTTTATGCCTGGTACAAGGGGACGCGGGGCATTGAGAATTACTACTTGCCGATTATTGAAGCGGTACAACAGACTGAACATCTGTTCCCAGACTATGCCTGGGTGTCTGGTGATTATGCCGATGCTGCCGCGGTGGTTTTTTACGGCACCGCCAAGGCACGTTATGTGGCAAACATAAGTAGCCAACCCACGAGCAATGGCTTGATCTTTTGTCACCTGGGTTTGGTTGCTGAGGCACGCAGGTCAAATATTTGTACCCAACGTGCCGAGGCATGGATACGGCAGCGCAAAGACAAGGTGACAACCGCGGAGTTTACTGTAGTCAAAGCCGGGCCAAGATTCTCGTTGCACCAGCCGCATGCGTACCGGGTCTATTTTTATCAGCACTAGAGCGGCGGTTTACCCAGGATCATGTCGCTGATTTTCTCCGCCATCATCACCACTGGGGCGTTTAAGTTGCCATTGGTAATTTCCGGCATGATGGAGGCATCCACCACACGCAAATTCTCAACGCCAAATACCCGGGCCTTGCTATCCACCACACTGCCCATGGCGCAGGTACAACTGGGGTGGTAGGCGCTTTCTGCATGCTCGCGGATAAAATCATCCACCGCCATATTGCCGGGGCGTAGCTCGGCGCCCGCAAGGTCTTTAAACGCAGGTTGGCGAATAATCACTCTCACCATTTCGATGCCGCGCCGCATGACGGTTTTGTCCGCTTCAGTCTGGTGGTAATTGAATTGAATCCGCGGCGGTTGTGCCGGGTCGGGGCTTTGTAAGGTCACACTGCCGCGGCTGGTGGGTTTCATGGGGCCAACGTGCACTTGAAAGCCATGGCCTTCATGTTTTTGTTTGCCGTCATAGTCCATTGCCACCGGTAGAAAGTGACATTGTAAATCTGGATACGCCTTGGCCGCATCGCTACGCAAAAAACCGCCGGCCTCAAAGTGGTTGGTGGCACCAGGTCCAGTCTGGTTTAAATACCACTCTAAACCCACAAAAGGCTTTCGATACCATTTTAACGCGGGATAGATTGAGACAGGTTGCTTGCAGGCGTATTGAACATAAATCTCTAAATGATCTGAAAGGTTTTGCCCGACGCCAGGCAAGTGCACCTTTGTGGAAATGTTGTTTTCTTTAAGATGCTCTGAATCACCTAGCCCCGATAGCATCAGTAACTGCGGCGAATTAATGGCGCCAGCACAAACAATCACTTCGCTGCCAGCGCGGTAAACTTGTTGCGAGCCCTTGCTGTTGCGATTGCCGCAGCGAACTCCCACCGCGCGATCACCATCGAATTCAATTTTACTCACCAGTTGATTGGTAAGTACCGTCAGGTTGTCGCGATCCATCACTGGATGAAGATAGGTGCGGGCAACACTGCCGCGCTTGCCTTTGAAAATCGTGCTATCGAATAAGCCCACACCTTCTTGTTGTGCGCCGTTTAAGTCGGCACGCCTGGCGTAACCGGCTTGTTCTCCTGCTTGTTGCCATGCTTCGAACAGGGGGGAATCGCCTTTGCCCTGGCGCACATTGAGTAAGCCGGAACGACCCCGATACTCATCATCGCCGGCGTCTGAATTCTCCGATTTTTTAAAATACGGCAGGCAATTTTCATAATTCCAATTGCTATCGTTAAGCAGTCTTGCCCACTGATTAAAATCCTCGGGATTGCCGCGGACATAAATCATGCCGTTAATTGAAGATGAGCCGCCGAGGACCCGACCGCGCGGGCAGTATAAACGGCGCCCGCCAAGTTCTGCTTCAGGCTCCGAATGGTAGTACCAGTTGTACCGGTCGTTCGCTAGGACTTGGGACAAAGCCGCGGGCATATGCAGGCGAAAGTCCCAGGCATGATCTTTTGGCCCGGCTTCAATAAGTAGTACCGAGTGCTGCTCCGATAGTCGATTGGCAAGTACACAACCGGCTGAGCCCGCGCCGACGATAATGTAATCCGCTTCAAACGTATTGGTCATTTTCGTTTTGTTATTCATCGCAATATAAATTCATCCTAACGTACTGCGTGATTCTTTATCGTAAGAAACTAACAATTTACCGACTATGGCCCAACCTTTTTATGAAAGTGTGCGTCAATACATATGAGTCTATGAGCTCAAGAGCTTTGAAATCGTTTTTACTTTTTGTGTTGAGATTCGGGAGAGTCATGATGTTTGGATCAAAGAAAATTGTAGGATTAGTTGCTGCGGGTATTTTTGCTTTGCCAATGATGGCTTCAGCTAGTGTTAAGTCAAACCAGGTCGATGTAGATCGTGTTGTGATCAATTATGCAGTGGAAGACATGCAAACCGTTATTGGTATGGCTGCAATTGAACGCGAGATTCGCGAAGCAGCAACTCTGGTATGCGGTTCAGTGGACTATGGCGAAGTTCGTTCACTCAAAGCGGTTGCAGACAACCGCACTTGTTACAACGGTGCAGTTGATCGCGCTAAGTCGCAGCTAGGCTCTGGCACACTGCAAGTTAGCGCACGTTAAGACCCTTGGCGGCCATCAAGCTTCTGTAGCGCAGACATTGATGGCCGCTTCTTTTATTCGCAATCCTGTTGTGAGACGGTTCCTGGTGCTCTAAGGTAAGTTCTAGAGTGGGGGGCACATGGACAGTCTGGTTGCAGTCAGGCGCAGTTTGTTTTGGGTATCTGCGCCCATCTTTTTTATCAATTTTGCGTTACCGGTAAAGTCAAAAGAGCTAGGTGCTAGCGCTTTTGAAGTGGGCGGCTTGTTTAGCCTGTTCACTTTGTCGTTATTGTTGTTTCGCCCGCTTGTGGGTTATGCGCTGGATCATTATGGACGGCGCTGGTTCTTCTGTTTAAGTCTAGGTTTATACGCGCTCGCTTATGGCGGTTATACCCTGGCTAGTGACATCCATTTGATGTACGCGGCGAGATTTTTGCAAGGTGTGGGTGCCGCCTTACTATTGTTGTCAGTAGATGCTATCACCACTGACCTAACCGGCCAGCTTGATCGCGCCACTGCATTGGGAAAAAACCTCGAGGCACAAACCCGCTCAACCTTTGTTGGCGCAACGCTAGGGTTTGGTTTAGTGGCAGCGCTGCCCGCTCTGGGCTGGACTATCAGTTTTGCCATTTTCACAGCCCTTGCACTGTTCGCCTTCTGGAATGCCTGGCGTTACGTGCCGGAAACTGTCGCGGCAGATATTAGTAAGAGCGGGTTCGTTATCACCGCGCCAATGATGCGCTTGATGATCTGGCTAGTACCGGTGGGATTTGCCAGCGCATTAATCATGCCGATCTATCTAGTTTATCTTTCTGATACTTTTACCACGGATAAACGATTTCTCAGTTGGGCGTTCTTACCGGCAGGGCTGGTGTTTGCCCTGCTGCCGGCAAAACTTGGCCAACTCGTTGATCGGTTTGGCCCCATTCAACCCTTGCTCATGGCACTAGCAGCGCTATTGATACTGTACTGTCTTATGCCGCAATGGCACGGGTTTTGGCTGGTGGTGGCGATCTACACCTTAAGCTCGGTGGCCTGGGCATTGATTGAACCGGCGCGTAAAGCGTTGACCGCCAGAGTTGCCGGGGCCAATGTGGCGCAAGGTTATGGGCTGGCGGAAATGGCCTTCGGCGCCGGCGCGGTACTCGGGCCCCTCGCTGGGGGTTATGTTTATGACCACTACCAACATAGTTGGCCCTTCTACCTTAATGCCGTGGCTATTTTGTTAGCATTGCTGCTGTTAATTCAGTTGGTGCAGCCTGCCCTGCGAGGACTTTCAAATCATGATTAAAGCTGTTTTGTTTGATGCAGATGGGGTGATTCAGTCCGCCGCTGGCGATTTTATCCAGCGGCTTGAGTCACTGGTACCGGAGAGACAAGATGAATTTGTTGCCGATGTTTTTGCTGCAGAGAAACCTTGTGCTACTGGTGAAGCGGACTTTCCCTCCCAGTTGGCAAAGGTGCTAGAGCGCTGGCAAGTAGCGACGCCTGTACCGGAGGTGTTATCCATCTGGCGAAACATTCAATTGATTGAGGGCTTACCGGGCTTGTTAGGCAAGATTCAGCAGCGCGGGATTCGGGTGGCGCTGGCCACCAATCAACAAGCTTACCGGATGGACTATATGCGTGGTGATCTAGGACTAAATGCGCTGTTCGATGACAGTTTTTATTCCTGTGAGGTCAAAGCGAAAAAGCCAGCGGCTGAGTTTTTCCAGGCCGCACTGCAAAAGCTAGATTTACCAGCAGCCCAGTGTTTGGT
>JBKAGC010000179.1:0-7689 GCA_046290215.1 Pseudomonadales bacterium
GGTGAGGCACTGGGTGGGGTGGTTGGATTAGACGCTGGCGGGGGCGCAGAACTTGAACCA
Source organism: Pseudomonadales bacterium (assembly GCA_046290215.1). Classification (GTDB taxonomy): domain Bacteria; phylum Pseudomonadota; class Gammaproteobacteria; order Pseudomonadales; family Azotimanducaceae; genus JAHRVQ01. The sequence goes on from JBKAGC010000179.1 coordinate 61, forward strand.
CCACCACCGCCGCCACAAGCAGTGAGGCCAAGTAAGGCCAGGGTTAAAATGATAAATCGCACAACCACACCCGTATCATCAAGATGAGATTATTGTACTGACCGGGGCGTGGAAAAATAGTCCGATTTCTTAACTGGTTGTGCGTTTATTGATCAATGCCAAGAATATTTAGCACAAATGCATACTCCATCGCATCTGCCCGGTACTGTTCATAGCGACCACTGGCACCACCATGACCTGTGGTCATATCAGTATGGAGCAGCAACAAGTTGTCATCGGTTTTCATGTCGCGCAGTTTTGCAACCCATTTCGCCGGCTCAAAATACTGCACCTGTGAGTCGTGCAAGCCTGTGGTTACGAGCAAATGTGGGTAGTCCTGGCGTTGCACCTGATCATAAGGAGAATACTGCAGGATGTAATCGTAATAGGCTTGCTGCATGGGGTTACCCCACTCCGTGAATTCACCGGTAGTAAGCGGAATCGTTTCATCTAGCATGGTTGTTAGCGCATCCACAAACGGGACGTGAGCGACGATGCCCTGATACAGCTCTGGCGCCTCGTTAGCAACTACACCCATGAGCAAGCCGCCTGCCGATGCACCCATGGCAATCACCTTTTCTGGGTGTCCGTAACCTGCATCAACAAGTCCTTTGGTAACATCGATAAAGTCCCAGAAGGTATTGCGTTTGTTGAGTAACTTGCCATCTTCATACCAAACCCGGCCTAGTTCTTCACCGCCGCGCACATGGGCAATAGCGAAGACAAAACCCCGATCGAGTAAAGATAGCCGTTTGCTTGAAAAATACGGTTCAGAGCTATAACCGTATGCCCCATAACCAGTTATATAAAGGGGTTGTTGACCCTTTTTAAATTTGTCTTCTCGGTACACTAATGATACCGGCACTTTAGTACCATCCCGCGCTTCGATTTCTATTCGCAGTGATTTGTAATTGTCCGCTGCAAACTGACCACGAACCGTGTCCTGTTTAAGTAGTTTGCGGTCGCCACTGGTCATATCGTAGCTATACACAGAGTTCGGCGTGGTCAGACTCGAATAACCGAATCTCAGTTCATGGCTATCCGGGCTGGGGTTGGTATGTAACCAGGCTGAATAGGCACCATCGGTGAATTCAACATTTGCTATTTGCCCGGAACGCCGATCCATAATGCGTATTTCTGGTAGTGCGCGGTGTTGTTCCAACACAACAATATGGTCATTGAATACCTCGAAATCTGAGATCAAACGGTCGCCATCGTGAGGTATGACCTCTTGCCATTTTTGCTTGTCCCCCAGCTCGTCCTGATGAACTTGCAAGAGTCGGAAGTTCTGCGCTTGCCAGTTAGAAACGATGAAAAACTGCTCGCCCGCATGGCGAATTCGATACTCGTGATCCGGCTCCCGTGCCAATATTAGTCGGGGCTTTTCAGTACTGTTAGCACTGGGGATAACACGTATTTCTGTGCTGTTTGTGCTGTGACTTGCGATGACCACGAAGGCTTTACTACGCGTATTGTAAACCCTGGTGGAAAAAGCCTGGTCTTGTTCTTCGTAGACTAATACATCACTGCTGTGCGGTTCTCCCAGGGTGTGGCGATAAACCTGATACGGCAATAAGGTATCGGGATCACGGCGGACGTAAAACAACTGATTACCATCTGCTGACCAGGCAATTGATGCCGCTACACCAGGTATTTCGTCTTGCAGTAGCTCACCACTGCCGAGGTCTTTTACTTGTAGCTTGTAAATTCGCCGGCTCAAGCTATCAGTGACATAGGCAAGCCGCTTTTCATCAAAGGTCACTGACCAGTTACCAACACTAAAGTAATCATGGCCGCTGGCTAGTTCATTTACATCGAGTAAGGTTTCTGTGCCGCCGCTTTGGTCACGGCGCATATAAATGGGGTACTCGCCCCCCTGACGGTACTCCCGATAGTATTCATAGTCGCCAAGTGCTACCGGCACGGTCTGATCGTCGGCCACGAGGCGGCCGGCTATTTCCTCATATAAGCGATGCTGCAATGGTTCCGTGGCTGCCAGGGCTTTGGCGGTATACTGGTTTTCCGCGGCCAGATAATCGAGTACTGCTTGTGACTGCCTTGTGTCGTCCCTGAGCCAGTAATATTGATCGACTCGCTCGTGGCCATGCTGCGTTAAATAGGTCGGCTTTTTACTGGCTATTGGCGGTTGTTCTTTAGGCATGTCAGGCTCCCGGCCACCGCAGGCAACAATACTCATGGTGAGCAATAAGATGAGGAACAAATTACCAGCCGTGGCTGTTGGGTTACGCACTTTGAGTTTTTGTCTGACGGCTAGTGAATTCTGCTGCGAAGTGTACCAAGGTGCCGAAAAGAAAAAAGCCGCTGATACCAGCGGCTTTTCTTTACCTGTGGATTCAGTGCGGTTTAAGCGGCGATGGCCTGCTCTGCACTCACATATTCCAGGTGGTGAGCCTCGCCCACAAACTGGTTGGTGATTTGACCGTGGTATACGTTCAAGCCATTCAATAAATGGGTATTTTGTTGTAATGCCGTGGTAACACCTTTATCGGCGAGTTCAAGCACATAAGGCAAGGTGGCGTTATTCAGCGCGGCGGCAGAAGTACGGGCAACTGCACCAGGCATGTTCGCCACACAATAATGCACTACGTCGTCCACCAGATAGGTAGGTTCTGCGTGCGTGGTGGCTTTGGAGGTTGCAAAGCATCCGCCCTGATCAATAGCCACATCCACCATAACCGTACCAGCTGGCATCCGGGATACCATATCCTGGCTAATCAGCTTTGGCGCGGAGGCACCAGGTATCAGGACTGCACCGACAATTAAGTCAGCCGTCATGGCGTATTCTTCAATGGCCTCATGGGTGGAATATAGCGTTTGGATGCGATTACCGAACAGGTTATCGAGCCGTCTTAGCACATCCAGGGAACGATCCACGATGGTAACCCTGGCACCGAGGCCAATCGCCATTTGTGCGGTGTTTTGCCCAACCACGCCGCCACCAATAATGAGGACCTGCCCCTGCATCACGCCAGGTACACCGCCAAGTAGCACACCACGACCGCCTTTGGATTTCTCCATGCACATGGCACCAGCTTGAATAGACATCCGCCCTGCAACTTCAGACATTGGCGCTAACAGTGGTAAGCGGCCATAAGCATCGGTGACGGTTTCGTAAGCGATACAGGTTGAGCCACTCTTGAGCAAATCCTGGGTTTGTTCAAGGTCAGGCGCAAGGTGCAGGTAGGTAAACAGGGTTTGCTCTGGACGAAGCATTTTTCGCTCCACCGCTTGCGGCTCTTTAACCTTAACGATCATGTCAGCCCGGGCAAATACGGCTTCTGCGTCATCTACAATTTCCGCACCTGCGGCCTTATAAGCCTCATCGGTATAACCGATACCGGCACCAGCAGCACTTTGCACGATGACCTTGTGGCCATGGCGAACTAACTCGCCTACCCCTGCGGGTATTAGACCAACACGATACTCGTGATTCTTTATTTCAGTGGGAACGCCTACTAGCATGATGAGACTCCTGTGTTTTGCGCTAGTATATGGATACCCCGGTAGCTAATCACACTATATTTATGTTCATATCTAGAGGGTATAGCGTACAATCAGGTCTATCATTAAGATGCTTAACTAGAAAATGGCCAAACCGCAGAGAAAAACCCTGGACCGCACTGATCGGAATATTCTTCGTCAACTCCAGGCCGAGGGCAGGATTTCCAACACCGAGCTAGCAAGACGGGTTAACTTGAGCCCTACGCCCTGTAGCGAGCGGGTAAAAGCGCTTGAAAAACAGGGGTTTATTGACTCTTACCGGGCTATTTTAAATCCCAAACTGTTAAAGCTCGAACTGTTGATCTTTGTTGAGATCACCTTGCAAAGGACCTCCCCTGATGTTTTTGCGGAATTTCGGGAAGCGGTCCAGCAATTGCCAGAAATTCTGGAATGTCACCTGGTTTCTGGAGACTTTGACTATCTTATCAAGGCCAGAGTCGCTGACATGAAAGCCTATCGAGCGCTGCTGGGTGAAACCCTACTCACACTTCCTGGGGTGAGTAATTCAAAAACCTACGTGGTTATGGAAGAAGTGAAAGAAAACCGGCCTTTACCAATCTAACCCCTTGCCCATAAGAACAAAACCAATATACTGTATATCCGTACAGTATTTAGCTTTCCCATGGGTCAAAGTAAGCCTGCCAACTCGAACACCAGCGCTACGCCTGAGTATAAAACGTCTGGACACACGTCTAGACGAAAGCCTAGACACAAACCCAGTCACAAAAAAGCTGCGGATGAAGTGTTCAAACAACTTGCAGCGCAGGGCCTACTGAAGCGCGACCAGGTATGGCGAGCTTCCGCCACTCATACGGCAGCAGCGGGTATTCGCACTGGCTATGAGCAGCTTGATCAAATGTTGGCCGGGCGCGGTTGGCCAGCGCGAGGCCTGGCAGAAGTTTTGTTGAAACAACCCGGGTTAGGTGAGTTACGCTTGCTGCACCCTGCCCTGGCTCACTTAAGTCAAACTCAAAACCGTTGGATTGTCTGGGTTGCACCGCCCTACATTCCCTATCCACCAGCGCTCGCAAATGCTGGCATAGATCTTAGAAAGTTGCTTGTGGTGCAACCAACCACGGTCAAAGACCAGCTCTGGGCCGCAGAGAAAGCCTTATCTTCCAGTAGCTGCTCAGCGGTCATGGCATGGCCTCGGCAGGTAGATTACAAACAGCTAAGACGCCTTCAGGTGGCAAGCAAAGATGGCGACTGTCTTGGGGTCCTATTTCGCTCTGAAGCTGTTGCCAAACAACCCTCGCCGGCAGAACTCAGGCTGCGCTTACAAGCGGCTCAAGATAACTCCGCATTTAGCGATCACAGCGTCATTAACCTGGAAATACTCAAGCGCAAAGGGGGTTGGCCAACCGCTTCATTTAACTTGCCGTTACAAGATCACTTAAATCAGGTCACGCCAGACTTTAGCGAACTGCAAGTACAACAATGGCAGCGTCATTCGCCAGATCTAGTGTACATCGAACCACCAGGACAAAGTGCTCATGTCTTGCAATAACCCCCAGAACCAGGCCTTGTGGTTATGTTTGTATTTCCCGCAAATAGCCCTGGATAGAGTGAGTCGTGATCAAACCGCTACCGGGCAAGCCCTGGTGGTGACGGAAAAACAAAGGGTTTACCAGTGTAACGCCGCGGCACGAGACCTTGGTATTGCGGTGGGCCAGAGTATGGACACGGCGTTCTCTTTAAGTGAACAAGTTGCCACAATCGAACGGCAACCAGACCAGGAAATCGCTAGTTTGCAGCACCTGGCCCAATGGGCATATCAGTTTACACCGCACGTGGTAGTGAAGTCTGATGACTGCCTACTGTTAGAAATAAGTGGTAGTTTGAAGTTGTTTCGCGGCCTGCAAAACCTCGCGGCACAAGTGCTCAGTGGCCTCAAAGAGCGGGGTTATCAGGCAACCCTTGCCACTTATAAAACACCCCTGGGGGCAATGTTATTGGCACGTTCTGCTGCCCATACCGGCAAGCTCGAGGTCTCCATTGAGCCAGTGGCAATCGCGTTTTTGCAAACCAGCGAGAAAATCATAGCCGGCTTACAACAGATGGGCATTGTCACAGTGGCGCAACTTTTAGGCTTACCTGGCAGTGGCATCCAGCGACGCTTCGGCACTTATTTTAGTGACTACTTACAGCGTTTGATCGGTACCAAACCAGATCCACAAAAATACATTAGCCCGGCAGCACGGTTTTATCACAGCGTCACTTTTATGCACGACGTCAATAATTTAAGTTCGTTAGCCTTCCCGATTAATCGTTTACTTGGTGAACTCACGGAATTCCTCACGCAACGGCAATATTGGGTTAGCCATTTAACCTGGCAGTTGTCTCACCGCGCCAGGTCTGAGCGGCGCTCCATTAGCGTGCAACTAGCCGCGCCGGTGAATAATCTGAAAATGTTCTTAGCCTTAACCCAGCTAAAGCTTGATCAGGTTGATGATGTTCAAGAGGTGGACCAGATCGCTTTAAAAGTAACCCGCTTCTTCCCAGCGGGAGAAAACTCCGATGACTTGTTCGCCGGACGTGGCTTTGAGCAACAGCTAGTGACGCACACCACCACTGACCAGCAAAACCAGTTGCTGAACATGTTAAACGCTAAGCTTGGCGCTGATGCTTGTTTTGGTTTGTCCGAGCAAAATGATCATCGTCCGGAAAAAGCCTGGGGTAAAGTTAAACCAGGCAGTAAAGACTACTGGCAGCCGCAACCGGTTGTTAGTAATAACTCAAGACCGGGGTTTTTATTGCCAACCCCCAGAGCTTTGCAGGTCATCGATAACAAACCGTATCTGGCCGGCCAACTGACGTTGCTCAAGGGCCCAGAACGAATTGACTTCGGCTGGTGGGACCAGCCCGTGGGTAAACCACTAACCCGTGACTACTACATTGCCAGACAAAAACAAGGCGGCCTGGTATGGATCTTTAAGTATCTGGCCGCTGAGAGATGGTATTTGCACGGCATCTTCTCATAGAATGTTTTGGCGACACGACAACCTAACCTAACAGTTAACTTAAATAAGGTGTAATCAATGAACCTAAGTGAACTACAAATGGAAGCGATTACAGGGGAAACCTTGAGCTTCTCGGAGTACAACGATCAGGCCCTACTGATTGTTAACCTCGCTAGCCAGTGAGGCCTTACCGGACAGTACGCAGGTCTGCGTACCTTACAAGAGAATCACCCTGACGTTCGGGTCCTTGGCTTTCCCTGTAACCAATTCGGGGCACAGGAACCAGGTAGTAACGAAGAAATCCTCGAGTTTGCAAAGTCGAAGTACGACGTAAACTTCCCCATGTTTGCCAAAATCGAAGTCAACGGGCCCAATGCTGCGCCTCTATATAACTGGTTAAAAAGTCAGGCGCCAGGAGATGAAGGCGTCGAAGACATTCCCTGGAACTTTACCAAGTTTTTGGTGAGTGCTGATCGCAGTAGTGTGACCCGTTTCCATCCGCAAACCACGCCGGAGGACATCGCCGCACAACTGTAAACCTCAAGGCGCTTCGCAGTTGTTTTTAACCGCGCCTCCTTGCCATTCCCGAACTGGCTTTTTCAATGAAACCTGCTCGCGGAATGGCAAAGGACTTGGCATCACCTGAATTTGATAAGCACTCCAGGTGCCATCAGAGCTCGCCATCCAATCGGGAAAACGAGCAGCTCCAAATGACTTATAGGGTCCAAACAAAATTTTATGCTGTTTTTTGCCGCCAAGCATTTCCCAGCGATATAACTCGCCATCTCGAGTTAGCTGAAACTCGGCAATTTTCTCCTGTTCTTTGTTTAGTACAAAAAAACCATAGGGTTCCGCAGCGGTCAGCGTGTAAGGCGTAACATCTTCGGCAAGGCGATGTAACAGTGTGTATAGATCCCGTTGCCAGTAGAACAACCGTTGCTTTATTTCATCTTCAATGTAATCCCTGTAATCATCGCCTTTGCGGAACCAACCACCGTCGGCAGTCCAGGCGTACCTCACCTTAAGTCGAGCATGATGAACGTCGCCCCACTCCCCGGGCGCTTCGAGATCATGCCAACTGGAGGAAAGAATACCGTCACCAATGCGC
>JBKAGC010000180.1:0-7549 GCA_046290215.1 Pseudomonadales bacterium
GCTGCCCTTCCAATACCGCTAGCCAGCTATCTTCTGCGAACAACTCCTGGCGGTTACGGGCCAGCCAAGATCCCGATTGATATAACTCGAGTTTTTCAGTCAAAGAGTCCGGGATAGTCATGCTACGGCAGTAACGCCACAGTTCACTGTCGTCTCGTGTAGTTGCCTTGTAGTGAAGAATTATAAAATCCCGGATACCGCAGAGTTCGGTATCCATCGCCTCGTTAAAACTTGCCATTTCCTTCTCGAAGCCAGTGCGCCGAGGGAACAGCGAGAAAAACCGCATGATGGTGGACTGGATTAAGTGGATGCTGGTAGATTCCAGAGGCTCCATAAAACCGCCGGACAGACCTATGGCGACGCAATTCTTTTGCCAGATCTTTTTGCGCTTGCCGGTCACGAAACGCAATTGGCGTGGCTCGCCGGTAGCGCTCGAAGGCAAATTTTCCAGCAGAATCGCGCGCGCCTCGTCGTCGCTCGCAAACCCGTCACTATAGACAATACCGTTACCGGTGCGGTGTTGAAGCGGTATGCGCCACTGCCATCCAAGCCAGTGGGCGATTGACTTTGTATACGGGTGTTTCGGTGTGATCTCTTCGCTGGGTACGGCCTGGGCACTGTTGCAGGGCAAATACTGTGTCCATTCCTCGTATCCGGTCTCCAAGCACTGCTCAATCAATAGTCCACGGAAGCCCGTGCAATCGAAGAAGAAATCGCCCGCCAGCTCGGTACCGTCGTTAAGGGTGATCCCGGTGATAAAGCCGGATTCGGGGTGTTGCGAAACGTGCTGCACTATGCCTTCGACACGATTGACTCCCAATTTCTCACTGAACTCGCGCAGGAAAGCCGCGTAGAGGCTGGCATCAAAATGATAGGCGTGGGGTATCTTCATTTGGTGCGAGTTGGCAATGTCAATCCAGCGCAGAAACCGGTTCTGCCTCGCCGCGATCCAGTTGAGGGAATAGGCGTCAAGACCAGGGGAAAGATTCAGGTCGTAGGCCTTCTTCCAATAATGCCAGAAATTGACGTTCAGGATAGGGCGCCCGAATACCCCAAAGGGATGCATATAGGAATGACCCTCACTTCCCCAGTTGGTGAATTCAATGCCAAGTTTGAATGTTCCTTGCGTGGCTCTTAGCATCTCGTCAGCATCTATGCCGAGAAGATTGTTGAACTCGACTATGGGCGGAATTGTTGCCTCACCGACTCCGACGATCCCAATCTGCTCGGACTCAACCAATGTGATACGGCAGTTCTCGGTTCCGATCACCTTTGCCAGAGCCGCGGCTGACATCCAGCCCGCAGTACCTCCGCCAACTATAACTATGTGTCTGATGTTATTATTATCCATAAAATCCTGCTCACTACTGCATTGAGGAATTACCCGGCAAGGTTAGCTTTATAGCGTTGTAGCTTACCCGTCATTCTGGAATCACTGTCATGATGTGTCGCATGGCACCCCCTTGTTGACACCCCTGTCAAGAACATATTCAATCAGAATACTTAAACCGGCCCGCGCCACGCGCGGGCACCTGTCATAATAACAATTAGCAATTACGACTTATGTCAGAATTTAACCTGAATCAGTCCTTGAGCCTCGAAAAGATTCAACATGAAGATCCCGAGATCTCGGTTTATGTAATTGACAACTTTCTGGATAACCCCATAACGCTGTGCGACTACGCCTCTAACAAAGCGTATTTCAGCCAGGTAGGCGAGGATGGAACCGCCTACCCCGGGATTCGAGATCGCTTACCAAGACCCTATGAGCGAGTTATGGAAAAAGTCATTGAGTTGACCTACAGTTCCAGTCCGATAATACATCGCTGCATGATGTCACTGACGACACTGCAGCCTCAACAACTGAGCACGGCGCAAAAAATACCGCATGTCGATGCGCTCGGCGATGATCAATTCGCCGCCGTACATTATCTCTGCGGTCCGCCACATGGCGGCACAGCGATCTATCGCTATCGCCCGAGAAATCTCGTCAGACTGCGCACGAGTGATCACCAGCTTGTCGAAGAAATGTTGCAAGAAGTACGCGCACGTCCAGAGGAGCACGCAGGCTACATCACAGGTGACACTAGCTTGTTTAAACAGGAATTGCATATAGAAGCAAAATTTAATCGTCTGGTCCTTTACCCATCCAATCTTCTCCACTGTGCCCAACTATCGGCACCGGATAGCCTGGTCAGTGATATTTCCAAGGGACGCTTGTCGGTTGCTTCATTTTTCAAACTTGCTTGAACCGAATAATCGGGATGGGCGGCCAGCCCTGCCAACCGGTAACAATACTGCGAATAAAATAATTAGAGAGATTTATACATCATGGCAGATCCAGTACCACTTAGTTTCGATAGACATGGCAAGTTACGACTCAGCGAAATTAGCGACTTCACTCAATTCAGCACACAACACATCGTGCCTGTTGTATTCCAGGAGTTTTATGAATTAGCGACCGAGTTTCCACTTGTGTTCGTCAGGAATAGTGAATCGGGAGATTTTGCCCCTGTTGCCATGATGGGGCTAACCCAGGGCAGGAATCTTTATTGCCAGACATCAAATTGGGCGCTGAGCTTTATCCCGACCAGTTTCACGTTCGCACCTTTGTCCCTCAGACGCTCGACCTCCGGCGCTGATCAGGCCGTCGCATGTATCGACGAAGAAAGTCCACTGCTGAGCGAGTCAGTTGGCGAGCCCATATTCAATGCTGCCGGCAACTATACTGACTATCTGCAGCAGCGTATCGATCGCCTGGCCCTTGTCACCCGCCAGACCTTGCAGACCAACTCACTCTGCCAATTATTCGCTGAGAAAAAGTTGCTCAAAACCAGACCGTTATCTCTGCAATCGTCTGCCAACACGACCAGATACGAGGTCGAAGGAGTCTACACGATTGACGAGGAGGCACTGGAGGCACTTGATGACACGGAGTTTTTCGCGCTGCGCCAGAGGGGCTTGCTGCCCCTCATTTATTCTCACCTCACTTCGCTGCAACAATTCGGGCGGCTTCTACGACTGCAGACACATGCCGATCAGGCTGAATAGGATTGCTCGATTTTCCAACCGACTTACCTTTGCCGGGAGCGTTGGCTTTGCCGGAGGAAAAAATCGCCGACGCAAGTTTTCAACTACGGCGAACCAGTGATATCAGAATATATAGTCACCAATTTCGTTTTTCAAGGCGATCCATACAGACCGCTCGATAAATTGCATGTATTCTTTCGAATTACGAAGCAGATATATTAATGCGGTACTTTGCGAAGACTGGTAGCGCCCCGAGGCCACTTAGTCACTTGCAACCACTCAACTATGTGGCCAATCAATCCCTTAACTCGATCATTTTTTTTGGGACCATTAAACGGCTAAAGACCCCTATCTCCATTCCAGAATTCGCGACCGGCTCGCAAATTATCAGTGGTCGCTCCTGCTACGATCGTTTACTTCCGCTTCAACTTCCTGGCGGCGCGAGCCGGCCATGATGCCAGCCATACTGTAATTGCCTTCGTGACAAGCATATTCGTAAATGGGTTCACTTGCCCGCACCATCGGAAACATGACCGTCCATGAATCCTCCCAACGGCTGGGGTCGGTGACGGTGAATTCGTAACCGAGAGTTGCTGAGTCTTCGAGCCAGAATCTTTCCAGCAGTTCCATATTAGCGCTGGAATTAATAAAGGCAGTAGGACCAGCGAAGTTGCGTGTCTCTACCACCAGGGTGTCTCCTTCCCAGTAACCAATGGAGTCGCCCTCCCACTTGCGGGGAGTGTCGCTGTGCCTATCGGTGTCCATCTTTACGATGCGAGCGTTATGCACCATCTCGTTATGGATTACCACAAAGTCGCGAGTTTGTACCAGTTGCACGTTGTTATTATAAGCGCTGGGCAGCATAGGAGGCCCGGAATTGAAACCCATAATGCAACGCTCGGACAGAGGCCTGGCCTTGACGCTGTAATTTAGCTCCGCAGCTACACGCACTTCGGCAGCGCGCCGCTGGGCTGCTTCGGTCATTTCCGGAAGACGACCATCAGGTGGGTAGGTTATGAGTGAGGTCCGAAAGGATTCCAGGATCTGGCTGCCACGGTCATACCAGAATTCATTGTAGTCACCAGTAGCACTTTCGTCTGTGAAATTATCACGGTCCAGCTGTTGTTGACGCGCAATCTCGAATTCGGCTGCCTCATCGGCAGAAAGAACTGCCTGTTCTCCATATTGCGCCGGTCGCTGTAAGGGGGTGATGGTACGAAAATCCCAGGTGCCCTGGAGGTCTGGTTGGCCGTTCGCCAGGCGCGGAATTTCGGGCTTTGTTTCTGTCTGGGCGGAAACCGTAACGTCGAAGGTCAAAGTTTGGAGAGCCAGGAGGCACAGCACAATCAAATTCTTGCTCAAGCTGGGCATTAGAAAGCTCCTATTATTATTTCTAATAATTTTTGTATAAAGCTATAACTTATATAAGTATTACTTAGTAACTCCTGTGTGAACTTACACCTTCGGGAACGCCTTGGCAAGCTGACTCAACCTGGCAATCAGGAACCCTGCCCGGAGGTAAAAAAGATTCTTGGATCAATTCAGCAGCATTACGAATTTATTATTCTGCCAACCTGGGGTAATATTGGGATTCACAGAAACACTGTGCCTCCTGTTTCGAAGTCTGTCAGTTTTCTCATGTTTGGTGTCGCTTTCCATCAATCTTCCTGGATCGTGGTCCTCGTGAGTGTATGCCGAATCTGATCTCAAGATAGGAACATGGCGCGTTCGTTCGGCCACGAAGGACAATACTGTTTATGCCTAAGCCCGCCCTCTCCTAAAGCCCAGTTCGACAGCCGATCGCGTGGCGAATATCCTTCGCGATCGCATACTGACGACCGAAGAAGGTACCTACCTGGGGTCCGAGGCAGAGTTGGCTACGGAGATAGGCATCAGTCTGCCAACTCTGCGGCAGGCCGCTCGCATGCTTGAATACGAACAACTACTCAAGATCAAGCCTGGCAAGGGTGGTGGTTACTTCGTCCGCCGACCCTCCATTGATGCGGCAGTGCAATCCGCGAGCCAGTACTTGTCCTCAAAAGATCTGGTTTCCAATGCGATGTTCATGGACTGCGCCGACCCGCTGGTTATCACCACCCTCGAGGCGGCCGTTGCTTGCGAGGACAAAAAACTGATCGAAGAGTTGCGAGAGTTCGTGGAGAACGAACGCGGGAGTTCGAAAAACCTGTTACAGCCCGAAGCGTCGCACGCTGTGTCCGCCTGGTTGATGTACCATTTCGGCAAGATGTCGGGAAATACCCTGTTGGAGCTTTTCATTCGGATTCTCTGGAACGGGGTCAGTACCAGTCGCACTTACGGTACCTTCGAGGGAACCGAAGAAATCGTAAGACTTAATTATCTCACCCGGCTCCGCGTCGCCGAAGCCGTGCTCAAACAAGACCGGGAGAAGGCCATCAAGGCCTGGCAGCGGCGGTCGAAGTTTCTGCGCTCGTGGCCCCGGCGCGGATTCCACCTTTACAATCCTAATCAAATGAAGTGAGCGCAGGGCAGCCATGGCGATGCGATCATGGCTGCTTGATCTACTTGGTAAGGTCGTCTTTTCGAGGCGGCCAAGATTGCGGACAAGACTCTGTAGATCGTACCAGACAACACTGCTTGCGACGCCACGCGGATATAAGCAAGACCTTACATTCCCCAGTAGCCGAATATCTTGATACTTGGAATATCAGATCAGGCTAGCTAGACCCCACTCGATTCCCAAATGAGCTGGTATCAACTCATACTCTGCTCAATTTCGCGCAACCAGAACAAACTCATTGTGCCTCCGTTCCGGTTCTTGGCACTGAATTTTCATTCGCATCATCGGATCATAAGACAGTTACTGCCGACCAACTGCGCAGAGCCGATAACAGCATCACTGCTCAAGACTGCGAGGCACGGCGCTATTCAAAACAACGAACCACGCCAAAAATGGCGCTTGGTCCGCATAACTACTTGGTTGCACGTTGAATTGTTCGTCCAGCACCTGGACCATAATATCGCTCGGTTCAAACGCCGCAAAAAAGTTTTCGATCTGCCCAGTCGAACCAAACATCTGGCTCGCCACCTCTTCCACCAAATGTTTACAGACTTGAATTTCATGGGCGTAGCTTAAAAATGCCCTTTCGTCCGAGAAGACCATTCGCCAGGTATTATTTTTTTGACAATACCAGTCATAGAGTCCAGCAAAACCGTCACCGGGAAAATCCACAAAAAGCTCGAAGAAGTCTTTCGCAATATTTGTCGCAAGCACCTCTCTGGCCGTAGTGAGATAAGCAGAATGGGGCGCGTGAAAAATAAAGCAAGCATGGCCACCCGGTCTGAGCACCCGCAACCACTCTCCCATCACTTCCCTTTTGCAGCCTAAATAGGAAAAGGTATAGGACGAAAAAATGGCGTCGAAACTATGATCGCGTAGCGGCAGACCCGCCACATCTCCTTGCACATAGCGTTTGTGCATTAAATCACGCCGGTAAGGCACCTGATCGATATCGGTAATGGAAAACGCCGGATAGATCTCGCGCAGACAGGTTGAGGTCACTCCAACGCCGGAGCCCAGATTGAGGAGCTCCACAGCCTCACCTTTAAGAAGGCCTTGTTGTTGTATAAAGGTGATGGCTCCGCGGGTTAATTCCCTCCGGTTACTGGGGAGAAAGCTGTTCCACAACTCGGGATTCAGCGGCGATACCGGTTTCCTGGCTGGGTCTGGCGGAGAGACTCGGAGTCTTCTATCCCTCGGTACCTTGCTGGAGGCGAGATTGCAAAACAGCATCTCGAATGACGCAAATTCGCTTATACCGAAGGCGGGGCTGGCCAGACTATTGGCCTGCGTTCCCTGATCATGCAGAATTATCCGCAATGGACGCAGGCCCCGTGCCCGAAATAGTTCCATCAACTCCCCAAAAGCAGCCTGTCTTTCCACAAATTCAGAGAAATCATTGCCGGCACCAATGGTCGCCAGGTAAAAAGCGTCGTCACTGACCACCGCATCTAGTTTGTCGAGAAACTGTGGAATATCTGGCAAGGCCCGGGGTTCAAGCCGATACATGGTTACCAGGTTCCGTGGGCGGCAATGGCCCCTACTGATCCTGGCCGCCAGGCGTTCCAGCCCCTCATAAAGATCCAGATTTAACGCCTGAACTTGCGAATTTTCGGACAGATTGATGCGGGTAAAGTCTGGTTCCAGATTCTTGTCATTGTCGACTATCACCACAGAATTTGGCTCACCGGATTTCACGGCGAAATTCAGCCTGGCCACACTTGAAAATTCCGCCCCAGGACGCTCCGGTCCTATGGCTGAAATCCGGTGAAATCCTTCCCGATCCCGGCGCCCTAAAGAAGCACCCAAAGCCAGTTGGTCATAGCAGCCAGCGTCAGTGGGGAGCAGTCCCAGCAGTTTGATGATCTGTGCGGTGCGCACGGCATCACCACGATTGAGTCTCACCGCCATGACCTTGCCGAGTTGCTCCCGGCCAGAACCGCTGATGCGCATGTTCTCTGCCAGGACCTGGGCTTAGCT
>JBKAGC010000181.1:0-7523 GCA_046290215.1 Pseudomonadales bacterium
GCACTTGGTCCTGACCCCATTGATACACGCAAAAATTTTTCTTTAAACCCTTGAAACCAGCTTTTTCGACCCTATGATTAGCACTCCAAACGGGAGACTGCTAATAGTTCACCTGAAAGGCGCATTCTTACTGGATTTATTCGGGCAGAAATTCGCGCTGAACGGGGCGAGATTAGCGGGGTTTACGACAAAAAACCAACCATCGAGGGACGAAGTCTAGTGGTTGGCAAACTCATGGGAGATAAGAATGAACATACGTCCACTGCAAGATCGCGTGGTAGTTCGCCGCGTTGAAGAGGAAACCAAGTCAGCAGGCGGCATCGTATTGCCAGGTTCTGCGACTGAAAAGCCTTCTCAAGGCGAGGTACTGGCTGTAGGTCCAGGTAAGAAAAATGACGATGGTTCTACGCAGCCAATCGATTTGAAAGTTGGCGACAAAGTACTGTTCGGTCAGTACAGCGGCAGCACCGTGAAGGTTGACGGCGAAGAGCTGTTAATCATGAACGAAAGCGAAGTTTTTGGCGTTATTGAATAAGCCAGCTTCCGTTTAACTCACACTTATTTGAATTAAAGGAAATTTGATATGACAGCTAAAGACGTAAAATTTGGTGATGCCGCGCGTCAAGGCATGTTGGCCGGCGTGAACATTCTCGCCGATGCCGTGAAAGTAACACTAGGCCCTAAAGGCCGTAACGTGGTTCTAGACAAGTCTTTTGGTGCGCCTACCGTCACTAAAGATGGTGTTTCTGTAGCAAAAGAAATCGAGCTGGAAGACAAGTTCGAAAACATGGGCGCGCAGATGGTGAAGGAAGTTGCCTCCCAGACTTCTGATGTAGCCGGTGACGGTACTACCACTGCAACTGTACTGGCCCAGGCCATTTTGAATGAGGGTTTGAAAGCCGTTGCTGCTGGCATGAACCCAATGGACCTCAAGCGTGGCATCGACAAAGCGGTTGCCGCTGCTGTGAAAGAAGTGGAATCTCTGGCTCAGCCATGTTCCGACAGCAAGACCATTGCCCAGGTAGGTAGTGTTTCTGCAAACAGCGACACTCACGTGGGTGAAATCATTGCTGATGCAATGGACAAGGTTGGTAAAGAAGGTGTGATCACTGTTGAAGAAGGCAGCGGTCTGGAAAACGAACTGGACGTGGTTGAAGGTATGCAGTTTGACCGCGGTTACCTGTCTCCTTACTTCATCAACAACCAGGACAACATGAGCGCTGAACTGGAAGACCCGTTCATCCTCCTGTTCGACAAGAAGATCTCTAACATTCGCGACATGCTGCCAATCCTTGAAGCAGTAGCGAAAGCTGGTCGTCCTCTGGTTGTGATCGCTGAAGACATCGAAGGCGAAGCCTTAGCCACTCTGGTTGTGAACAACATGCGCGGTATCGTGAAAGTCGCTGCTGCTAAAGCACCTGGCTTTGGTGATCGTCGTAAAGAAATGCTGCAGGACATCGCAACATTGACTGGCGGTACTGTGATTTCTGAAGAAGTTGGTTTGTCTCTTGAAGGCGCAACTCTGGATGACCTGGGTTCTGCCAAGCGCATTACCATGACTAAAGAAAACACTGTTGTTGTAGACGGCGCTGGCGACACTGACGGTATCGCTGCTCGCGTTGCTCAGATCCGCACTCAGATCGAAGAAACATCTTCTGATTACGATCGTGAAAAGCTGCAAGAACGTGTTGCTAAGCTGGCTGGCGGTGTTGCTGTCATCAAGGTTGGCGCTGGTTCTGAAGTAGAAATGAAAGAGAAGAAGGCTCGCGTTGAAGACGCGTTGCACTCGACTCGCGCTGCTGTAGAAGAAGGCATCGTACCTGGCGGTGGTGTTGCTCTGATTCGTGCCCTGCAAGCCCTTGACGGCCTGAAAGGCGACAACGAAGACCAGAATGTTGGCATCAACCTGCTACGTAAAGCGATGGAAGCGCCAATGCGTCAAATCGTTTCTAACGCCGGTGAAGAAGCCTCTGTGGTTGTAGACAAGGTGAAGCAGTCTAAAGGTGCTGAAGGCTACAACGCAGCAACTGGTGAATACGGCGACATGATCAAGTTCGGTCTGCCTGATCCTGCGAAAGTAACTCGTACTGCTCTGCAAGCTGCAGCGTCTGTTTCTGGTCTGATGATCACAACAGAATGTATGGTTACTGACATTAAGGAAGATGCGCCTGCTGGTGGCGGTATGCCAGACATGGGCGGCATGGGCGGTATGGGCGGCATGATGTAAGCGTTTCCGCAGGAAACGCGTGACCCCGGCAGCCAATTCCGCCACCGGCGGAAATGGCGAGAGGGGAAGCCCCACGCTTAAGAAAATGCCCGCGCTATGCGGGCATTTTTTTTGGTGAAGTTTCCGCAGGAAACGCGTAACCCCGGCAGCCAATTCCCGAAGGGAAATGGCGAGAGGGGAAGCTCAACGCTTAAGAAAATGCCCGCTTCACGCGGGCATTTTTTTGGTAGCGCTGTAACTCTGGGGACAGGACCAAGTGCCAGGTCGGAATCCGACCTGGCACTTGGTCCTGTCCCCACCATCTAAGGTACGGCCATCATTTGCGCGTGGTCAAAGTTTGTTAGCTGGCCGGTGGCGGGATACCCATGTTGTCTTTGCCAGTGCAAAATTTTGTCCCGGGTAAGCGCATCGATAACGCCGCTCACCTGGGATATTTTCATTCCCAGTACGGTTTGCAAATCTTTAATTGCATCGCTACTTAGAGTGGCCTCAAAGTTACCTTGAGCCGGGCTATTGCCCGGCGTGCTGCTTGTGCCATTTGCGGTTGTACCGCCAGCCCGGGATTTTGCGGACATCTTTTCTGGTTTGGGACCGGCACCGCGAATCGATAGCAAAGTTTTTAAGCCATCCATCCAAAAGGGTGCGCCGAGGGAGATGGCAAATGCAGTAATCAAGTAACCTAGTGCTGCTGTGACGCTTGCAAATCTTTGTTCCAAAACCGCGAAGAACTGACCTAGTAAACTCATATCTGTTGCAGGTTGACTCTTTACCGAGAATGAAACGCCTAATGGGCAGGTATTTGTACACTCGCTAGCTTCACCCGCGCCTAAACAGACCTGGCACTTTGGTTCGAGTCCAGCCTCCGCCGACTTACCTGAGCGCGCCTTTAGCCATTCGTCTAGGTCTGGCGCGTAAACACCTTTGCAGTCGTCACTGCCCACCGCCTTTTCAAAGCCCGCTCGTTTCTCTGCCTCGGATTTATTCAATGTTGCCTCAGCAGCGGCGACCAGGGCCGTGCGGCAAGTCTCGTTACTTTGCAGATCGGTGAATAGTTTGATGCTGTTAATGTCCAGAGTCACGGCGAGAACTAGCCCAACAATGAGCAGACAAAGCTGGCTCCTGCGGCGATACCATCCGGTCACACGATCCATTCCATCATCAAACCAATCGCCAACACGAACAATGAGTTCTTCTTCGGATGCAGCCCCGGCAACGATTGGTGTCAGGCGTTCTTTCAGTTTGCTGGGGGCCATGTTCGCGATGGCGGAGGCTGAACTGGCTGTACCGGTTTGTTCTTTTAGAAGTGAAACTAGCACTCTGGCGAATGTTTCCGAGGGTATATACGAGGGTCCGGCAGGGCGAATCCCACTCAGTATGGACAGGCTATTGCCAGAAAGGCTTCTAATGGTTTCATGGGACAGTAGATCATTGGCAATGCCGGACTTCGGTGAAGCCGCCTCGTTACCAGTCAATAGTGAATTGATGCCTTTTCGCAGCCACAAGGTGCGTCGCTTGAACGCCTGACTGTACGACTCTAGTAGCCCGGTCGCCAGCAGGCTCAACACCATATAGGTGAACGCCAGGGCAATGGCGGTATCTAACAGTTCCGGTGCGTTCATGAGCACTGCCCCCGGAGCTTTGTCAGAATAGCGATTTCTTCATTGATTGAAGGAGCCTGGTTTAGACGCTTGTTATCGACTTCAATCAAACTCCATTCTGATTTTGTGAGTGTGCCGTCTACCTCAATGTGTTTCTGAATGTCTTCTGTTTGGCTGCCCCTTTGCAGTAGCTTTTCGATGGTCACTCGTCTGACGCGTTCCGGCGTACCCGACTGGCCAAGGACCTTCAGGTAAGTCTCCAGGTTTTGCTTTAGGGTTTCAGAAGGCGGGCAGGTGGCCTGATCGGGTAATTGGATTGTTGTGTAAAACTGGGCAATAGCGTTTTTGGTGATTTTGTCGCAGTCGCCATCAACCAGATCGTCTTTGGTTAGGAAATTGAGGTTTCGAAGTTGCTGTTGCGCTGCTGTCACTGGATCGTTCGCAGTATCTTTCTTGTTTTTGTTCTTGTCTTTTTCCTTCTGGCTGGCTTGCACTGCGGAATCAGCCACCACATTGATATAGACGGTGACGAAGAGCCCCGGAGACTGCCGGTCGTAAACTTGTAATGACCTTCTGCCGGCGGCGGTTTTGTCCGTGGTACTAACGGTGAAATCAGTGCCATTTTGACTCACGGTGATATCGTTGAAATCGCCGCTGCGCTGTTTCCAGGCATAGTTATTGTTGCCACCAGAGATTGTTACGGATTGTTTGCCAGCAGTACCTTGTGTAAAGCTGAGGTTGCTGCCACCAGTGGCTTGTAGTGGGGATTTGGCTGCGGTGATTTCTATGCCGCATTCTTTTTTCATCACATCAGGCGCGACGGATATCTGCCGGTTGTTAACAATCGCGTTGATAATGATGGTGGCTGATTTTACGTCGCCGAAGGCTTCAGCAAGTTTTTGGTAAGACTGCCAGAATAAGGTTTCTTCGAATTTTACGCCGGAGTTCTCCTGGCCCCCGCCTGACTGGTCACCCCTTCTATTGCCTGTCTCGGTAGGGTCAGCACTTGATGATTGTCCCAGTACCAGCGCGTCGGGCGTTGTAAACTCAATACCTGCAGGAACTTCAACCGCCAGAGCCTGGAGAAAGCCCTGCAACTCGCTGAGTCTTGCCCTATCGCGAATGTCTCGTTCAAACAGTCGTGTCTCAAGATAATTCACTGTGGTGCGAAGTTCACGACCACGCAAGCGAAGATCATCCAACAAGGCCTGACCATTTTTATAAGTGGTCTGAATGGAGGCCAGACTCTCAGAGACCTGTCCTAGATATTCAGTCACGAGTTTTTTCTGGTCGCTATCCAGGTTTGCCGCAGCCAGCGCCACAGTATTTTTGTTGGCTTCCACGCTTTTAATACCTTCGGCTAATTGATCAAGCGCGTTACCCAGTTTATTGGCATCCACGGCCTCGATGGGCGAGAGCGCCCAAACAGCACAACTAATGGATTTGGAAACAAACGCATTGTCCTGGTCTCGAGCCAGGCTGGTTTCCGATGAATCGGTGATGTCGCCATTCAACCAGTTCAGCATGGCGCGGCTAGTGGCAATCAACCCCAGGCCAATTCGGGTGGCATCCGGTGATGGGTCAATAGAGGCGTCTACTGCCAGAGCACCCACGGTGAAAATGCTCCCCAGGGCCACATTGTTTTCCAGGCGTTTACGCTTTTCATAGTCCTTGATGATTTCTGCTTGAACTGCCTCGGCGTAGGCAATCGCGTCACTGAGTGTTGGCGATTGTGAATTTTCCGCAACAGCTCGTTTTACCGCCTCTCGTTCTTGCCAGGGTATGTGGCTATTGCTTGCGGTTTGGCAAGCGGTTAACAGCAGTACGGCGCTACTGCAAAGAAGAGCGCCGCGTATTTTTTTGTTTGTTGTTTTAGACATAACCCGCCATCTCCAAACCATTGTGTATGATGGTGTCGCCATACGGTTGCACACCGTTTTCCATTTCAATCATGGCGGCAACCGCAGTTGCCAACGTCCCCCGGTCACGAGGGAAAGAGTCCTCTGTCGAGAGGCCAAGTTCTTTGGCCACATAAGTGATATAGGATTCTGTGTTGTTACCGTCAGACTCTGGTGCCCAGCGTGAGATCACCTCGCGAATGGTGGTAAGGCCGTGTGTAGACGCGTAAGTATTGAATAGCTTTCCCATGGCGCTAATGCCAAAAGCGGGGGTTCGGAACACTTCGAATTGAGATTCTCCTTTGTGAACTTCGAGCTTTTGTTCCTCGGTGGCGAGTCCCTCCCAATTGTTTTCACTAATCCGGATGTTGCCAGGGTTGTTGTTGCGAATTCCCCTCGGCACGTAGGGTTTGAATACAAGGCTATTCTGGGAGAAGGCGGATTTTGTCTCGTTTGTGACACGCCCCAGGTCCGCATCTAGTGCGTTGATGAGCTTTGGTGCGCGCTCGGGTTCAATCCAATATCGATCAATGTCGCGACCGTAGGCGGCACGCTCGAATTTTTTGCCCATTTCTTCTTTCGCGAAATGCCCGCGAAGGTGGATCTCACTCCAGTGCACCAGTTCATGGAGCAGGGTGGATTGCACCAGCAGCCTGGCTTCCTGCCGTTGGAAATCACTCTCAAATCGGGTGGCAATCGTCTGGTCAAGAATGATCCAGTTAGGATAGTCGCTGTTAAATTGACCATTCGCGTAAACACCCGGTTGGATGTTATTGAGAGATTTTAAGCGTAGCAGCGGTGCTTGATCATGGTCGCTGCGTAGTAACTTTTTAGCCAGACTTTCATTGTTGCGCAGCCCCGACACATCCAGAAAGGCGTTCCAGACACTGGCATCGTGGACGGCTTCAGGCAGAGATTTCTTAACATACTCCGCGAGTCTTGGGTGTCGCTGCGTATCTTGAATCAACATTCTAACCATACCGCTGTCCTCCACAGGGACGCACAGTTGCTGTTAGAGTGCTGTTGGTTTGCTATTACTCTCAGCTACAAAGTCAGTAGAGTAATCATAAATACGCAAAATTTTCAGTGTGATTTAGTAATTGTCTCTAACCCAGTTGAGCCAATCTTCATTCAGAATAGATTTGGATAGATAATGCTGGGCGTTAGCTTGAGTCACCAGAATAATTCCTAGATCAGTCTCGATAACGTGGGCAACGTCCTGCCAGGGAATGGTTAATTCTGCAAGAGAGCTCCGAGTTTGGATGCGCTCTGAGTCAATCGTTAGTGTCACCTCTACATTATGATTCTTGCCCCAGGTTTGACGGAACAGCCACCAGCCGCGACGAAACTTGATGTGTAGCAGTTCAAGGATGCACAAGGCAACAAATGCCCAGCCGGCAACACCTGGTTGCTCGGTAAATATCAGTAGTCCAGCGCCGGCCACGAACAAAATTGCCGGAAAGGTGAAATTGGGGTTGGCGTGGCCACCGTGGGGTAATGACTGATCATAGCTCTCGGCAAGATAGTCTTTGCTTAAGTGAAATTGAGTTTCGTATGGTTGCATAGGTTTCTTGCGGCTTATTCGTCCAGGTACGTCCAGGTCTCGGCGCCATCAAATTTTCGAATTTGAAATTCAGCGACGGTCTCTGGCTGACACATACGAAAGTTTACCGCCATGTGTTCACCATCCGCGGTGAGGCTCTCCCAGTGAGTGGTGCAGCCGCAGTGTTTGCAGGTGTGGAAGGCGAGCATTTTGTCGCCATGAACATAAGCTATGGTGCTATCAGTTTGCTGCTGTAC
>JBKAGC010000182.1:0-7434 GCA_046290215.1 Pseudomonadales bacterium
TGCTGCAGCAGCTGGCGACCCGGGCGCCGGCCGAGGTGCGCGGCGCCGACGCTGCAAGTCCCCCACGCTTCCAGATGCCGTTCAGGAAATTGCGAATCATGCTCTTGATGGTGATCCAGGTATTAGCCTCGTTGTTGTCAAAAACGTAGGCTTTGGCGGCCAGTTTGATCGACTCTTCCAGCATGATCATGGTGCGACGCACCTGAATGTAGCGCCAGTCAAGACTGTTACCATCCAGGGTTCGGGCACCCCAGACCAGAGTACCCTCACCGATAAAACTTCGAATTGCGTTAATAGATTTTCCCTGTGGTGTGACGTTTAGATCCTGCTGATCGTCATGGGAAATGTTGACAGTAGGAGATATCACTGCGTTGAGGCTGACATTGGCCGGCGCCTTCCAGACACCGCTGGCGTTGTCAACGCGTGTAAATATGCCGGCCATGGCTGCACCCGGGGGGAGTAGATTCAGCTTATTCCTGGCTTCATCCATGATAATCTTGAATGCTGCGGAGTTCTGCACCAGGCTGGATTGCAGTAAGCGCATCTTGACCGGTGCCTCTGCCCGCTCTGCAGCTTCGTCCCCGTCACCTGATATCCAGTCGGCCGTAGTGACTTTGTCAAGCTGATCGATCTGGGATTGCATGGCTTTTTGCTTGTCGTTCTGATTCGCTGGCTCTCCCAGGCCCAGATCAGTCGCGATTATCGCTTTCAGCGTTTCGATACTGTCGGTTTCAAAATTGCGGTAATCCAGTTCGTTATCCTGGACAATTGACGTATTGATCCAGGGGTAATAGGCCATGCCATAATCGAGGTTGTTAGTACCCAGTTCGTTACGAAAATCTTCTACCGGATCGCCCGCAGGATCTTTACGATCGCGATAGCCATCGTAAATATCAAGTATAGAGACGCGGTTTTTCATTTTTTCGCCGCAATGCAATAAGCTGGCTTGCTGAACCGCGATTGCGTCAGCACGCTCGGCCAGTCGACAGACATCAGGAACAACAACCATGGTCGGCTCCTGCTCCTTGATCAGGGTTTCGATTCCCGCTGCAAGCTTCCCGGCGTCTATACTCTGATCTTCCTTGCCATAAGCGCCTACTGAGACGATGTAGCAAGGGCCACCGCCGTTCGAGAAAAATAGCTTCATGCTGTTGTACAGCAGATATTTTCCTGCTTTTTGTTCGATAACGTATTCTTCCATGGTGGATTCTTCGTCATCACCGACGCGCTGCAGAAAGTCAGCTTCGTCACCTTCTTCGGCTTTACGGACGCCGAATACAGGTTTGCAGCCAGCGCCAAAATAGTTATGAAATTCGGCCATGGAAGAGATCTTCCAGGGCTTGTTAAGCAGGGACTTACCCTTGTTGTCTGCCTTCTCGGTATAACCGATGAATGCAGGCACAGCCGTTGCTACTTCGACGACCGAGTTTGGAAAAGCGCTCTTTTCGACGATATAAACGCCAGGAGTTTTCATTGGTGCCGCCATGTTCTTACTTACCTCCGATTAAAAATTTACGTAAATCTCAGATACAACAAGCTCGCGACTATCTACTACTGTCTTATTAATACGATGCGCCGACGCTACCGCCAGTCGATTGACCAGGGTCTTTGGGCGGTTGTTCTTTAACACCTTGAGTTGAAACTTTGGCTTTGATCGTTCGTGTAGCGGAATTGGTTGCCGGGAAAGGAAGACCTTCGCCATTCTCCCGTTTGCCAATGCTTCTTGTCCGATAAGGTCGAACGTCGTTTCCCCACTAGCATCCTCTATGTGTGCGGTTTCCTGGTTCGCATCTCCGATCAGGAAATACTTCCAGTGTGTTTCGCGAGTATTAAACCTGATCCGGTAATCATTGAATGATGCTGAAGGCTCACCAGCCAGCCGGTCAAGCTCAATGGGGCTGACATGTATACTGACCAGGCCCAGACTTGGCTCCGGTCTGCCCGACTGTTGCGTCGCCTGCCACAATTCGCGGCCAAGGCGAGTGAGGCTGGCGGCATCCACAGAGTTGTTAACTCCGGGATTTATCGCAGTTTGCGCGGCGTTAAAGAGTAGCGCACGATCCCTGGAAAAACGTCTGAAGCTGGTATGCTCCCCGGACGCGGCTCTGGTACTGGTAAAAGTATCCACGAGTTCGGAGTTGTCGACATAATCTCCCACATGGAGATATTTTCTGCCGACCTGGCCGGGATCAGTGGTTCGCGAATCAAAATAAAGCAGCTTGTTATGACTCAACAGATCGGGGCTGGTGAAATTCTGAAAATTCTGGTGCTCGACCTGAAATTCGAAGTTCAACTCAAGTGGCTCTTCTTCATCTTTTGCATAAAGGCGCAATGAATCGATCCAGTCCATATCGAAGAACACCGTCAATCCATCATCACGCACGCGGCTGACCAGATTGGTATTGTCCATCAAGCGGGCGGCTTCACCAGTCGGCTTGAGCTGGACTCCCGAACATCTACCGTCTCTGAAGTAGGTGTGCTCGAGAGCGATATTGAACATTGGCCGATACTGTCCCATAGACCTAACCGCGGACCGCTGATTCCGGTGTGCTCGAAATGCTTACTGCCTGATCGCGAATATCTCCAGGATCAATGGCAACCATACGAACCCTGTAGAGCACTGATGGGAAGTACTTTCCACCCAGCACCCCCCAGACGTTACTTAGATCCTGGATGGACAAGTTCTCAATATCCAGGGCCAGCTTGTCAATCTGGTCGTCCAGGTCCGGCGTGTTGGAATGATCAAAAACCGGTCGCCGTTGAAAGAACGCGATCGCTGTTGAGAGGAACTTCATTGATTCAAGATAGTTATTACCACCGAAGCATATTGACACCATGACGTAGAGATTCAGGTAGATCGGCTCATGCCCAACTACTGAGCGTGAAAAGCTGCTGCCTCCATATCCACCCCCTTTTTGGGTAAACGTTTCGCGTTCAATATTTATCAGGCTCAAAGCAACCTTGTTGTTAGCCTGCAGTGGCAGGCTGCCATCCTGCTCAACGGTATTGGACACCACAACGATGTTCTCATCGAGGCTGAATGTCCGTTGCAAAGACTCGTTGAGTTCATAAGCAAGCTGATTGAGAGCAGAATTGATCATACACGTTGGCCGAAGACCGTTGTTCGTAGATGGCACGTAGAGCTTGAATTAACTGTGGAGTTAACCAGGGGAAGTGGGTCAGCCATGAATTGACCGCAGATCCTGTTGCTCCGATGGCACAACCTAGCATTGCTTCGTTGCCATATCGTTCAAGCGTCGCCTGGGGTTCGTGATAACCAAGTTTTTTTAACGCTTTTCAGACGCTTATTGAACGTTTATAAATCGTTTGTTGAACGTTTGTACGGATTGCATTGACCCGCTGAATACCTATCAGTTATTATCGTTGCCCCATTTGCGCATCACTACTGCTGCCCCTGACCATGGCTAATCTGACGCTGGCACTTCTCGGGACCCCCAGGCTCACTTTGACTGGACAGTCCCTTGACGACGTCTTTTACGAAAAGATCGAGGCCTTACTTTCTTATCTGGTAGTTGAGAATAATCGGCCACATCGACGCGAAGTTCTGGCCGAGATGTTCTGGCCAGACCTTTCTGATGATCATGCCCGCAGCAATCTGCGCTATGCCCTGTTCAAACTCCGGGGAGGTCTTGGAGAAAAAGCCAACAATGATCCTTTCCTGCTGGTGAATCGCACCAGCATCCGATTCAATCCCAACAGCGATTTTTATGTTGATACTGCGGCACTGGCCAATGCCTTTGACCTGGCACTCAGACCAAGCAAATCACTGACCGTCGAAGATCTTGAGCAGCTGACAGCGCTCTATCGAGGCGAGTTCATGGAGCAGAGCACGCTCGTACAGAACGAGCTTTTCTACGAGTGGCTGTGCAATAAACGCGATATTTTCCATCGCTATCAGTTGATACTTCTTAGCAGGTTAATTGAAAAACATGCTGCGGAGGCAGATTTCGAATCAGCGCTATATCATGCCCAGCGCTTCATATCGCTGGATCCACTCGATGAATCCGGCTATCACCGGCTTATTGAACTTCTGGCCAACAGCGGCAGGAATACCAAAGCAATTGAAGTGTATAACAACCTCAGTCACTTGCTGGGGCTGGAACTGGGGATTCGTCCCAATGATGAGAGTACTGAATTAATTCGCAACTTGCTGAGCAGCAAGACCACCAATATGTCCCTGAATTAATTACTCACGATTGACTTGTCAGCACCAGACGGCTGGAAAATGCTGGTGCTAATCAGAATCGTGATTGTCTACAGAGAAAGAACCCGGGTCGCGCACGGATGTTGGACTGTTAGAGTTCGTTTTGGTTGCGATGATATTTGCCGACGCCAGACCATTGGCCAGATTTCTTAGTTTGCGTTGCATGATCGATGCCGCTCTGCCGTCCTTGATTTCGTAAGTCGCAGTACCCTGCATTGACGATTGACCAACGTCGCTGGCAACGGCTCGTGAACCGCTGGTCTTGTCATTTGTGGAGCGAGATTTCATTGCAGATTCATGCCTCGCTAGAATCGAGCCCTGACCGGATAGCCGGCTACCTGGTATGCCTTGATGAGTTTTCGCGACTGGCCAACTGAGCGGCTTTTGCCCCCATGACATCAGCTTCAGTTTCCAGCCCCGGATCATCGTTTACCTTAGCACCACCGGCAAGCTGTGTGGTTGGCTTGACACGACCCTGCCCCTGTTGAACGACATGCCATGCCTCATGGGGAAGGTGTTTCTCCTGACCTGATGCGACATGAATATCGGTACCCTGTGCGTAGGCCAGTGCGTTCAATTGCGCTGGCTTCGCGGAATTATAGTGGACCCGAACATTGTCCATGGACATGCCGGAAAGTGACTCAATACCGGATTTCAGATTGCCGGGAAGCCCTGTCTTATTAGCCGCCGCAGACGCGGAATTGGTCTGCAGCTGTGCCGGGGCAGCTTTTCCCTGCATCAGCTCCTCTTCTTCAACCCGCTGCACCGGATCGAACTTGCCCTGCATTAGCTCTTCTTCTTCAAGCCGCTGCACTGGCTCGAACTTGCCTTGCATTAGCTCTTCTTCTTCAAGCCGCTGCACTGGCTCGAACTTGCCTTGCATTAGCTCTTCTTCTTCGACACGCTGGGGAATGTCAGACTTCTCCTGCAGCATGCGACTACCCGCAGACAACTGCGCGGCGGAACGATGAATTTTCTCAGCTTGTTCCCGCTGCGCGACACTGGCGGGACTACTATGCACATTCAAAGGCTGCCAGCGCTGCCGCAGTTGCGTGGCATTGTCACTACTTGCGAGTGGTGTCACTGACACATTGGCGCCAAGGCGGGTTCGCTGTGTGTAGACACTGGTGGACTGCCGATCAGCGGCGGCATTTGTGCTCGAGGCATGCCGACTCGCAGCAGCTCGAGATTGAGTAGCTATACGCTGAACCTGAGATCTTTTCATTAGAGATTCGTATTCCGTAGAATCCTGAATTGGACCCTTACTTTTTCAAAGCAGCATACTCTATACCCTCAATGGCTCCTGGGGCAAGTGTGAACGTCTGGCGCCGTCCACTAATATCCCGCAGCCAAACCAGGAGCGCGCTACAAGCTTAATTAGTGACACATGGCTGTGCAGCGACACAATTCATGAATTCAGCCTTGCTTGATCTATGTTGAAAACATTTTATCCACGAATAATAGTTACAAATCCTGACATGATCATCCCTTGGTCGCGCAACAGATCTTAACGCTCGTACTGCTATTTTTTCCACTCCTTGCACCAAGTCTCCTGGTCAGCTTGGGGTGCACGTGTTGAGAAAAAAAGACTGGTTGATTCAGCGAGCCGATGGACGCTACTCCCCTCACTCATTGGTTCATCGGAGTCTTGTATGCTGTAGCGCCTGGCTCGATGGTTGTGAATGTTCAGCCCGGCTATACTGAAGTCAAGCATCTAGCTCATACAAAAAGCCAACATGGCCGCAGACATATTTGTGAACGCAGAAGGACTGAAAGAACCGGTCCAAAGCAAAATCCAGTCACAGACCCATGACTACCTGGCCACCCCGGCTACAGAGCGGGATGACATTGGCAGGCGACCCGATTCGTAGCTGCCCTCCCATGAGTCGTTTGAAGACCTGATCCAGAAAATCCTAAGCTATGAGCCAGCGTCGGATAGGGAACTTGTTATTTACAGTACTTTGACAAGCGACCTCAATTACATGCTGAATAGTCGCAAGGAAAGACTGCACATAGGTAGAAACGAGGTTGGACCAGTCACGTGGCTTACCGTTTGTATCGGGCCTTGTTTACCATTAGCCTGACCTGGCTTTACCATAGCCAGAGCGCCAGGGCGCAATACATACTGGTAAGCCTCATGGCAACGATGTTCGGCCTGATGACCTTTCTGATAGTATTGTGGATCACCCGCTACTTGGGCAATTCAGCGTAGACAGCTCGCCCTTCATTGATACCCTCAACGACAGAGAGGGCTGGAAGCGACACTTCGAGTCAGCACCTCGCTGGCGGAGCAGCATGTCCCTGGCCGGTTCAACGGCTTGGGCACGCTCCTGACCCGTGCCACGTTCGAAAGGCTTTAGAGCAGTTGACAGTCCAAAAGTGAGTTCCGGCCCTGTCGTCGTTGTTTGCCTGGGAAGAGTGGTGAGAGGCGTTTTCCACTGATCTAGCGCTGGCGTTGGCGGTCTCCTCGTCCGGCGCCTTTCTGACTTATGACGTCCGCTACTCAATCTGAGCCACAAACGACACAATAGTAGGCCGAGCGAGACCTAAGATAGCGAAGCCTTCTTTCGCGCAATGCCCACTTTCACCATTAGAGCCGCTGCAAGCTACTCAGACGGACTAGCGCTCAAATTTGGCTATGGGCAGGATCATTGGCCGCTGATTTTCTCCTTTACTTTCCGATCCAGTTCAGCCAGCTTGTTATAGTCAGGCAAGCCAAATTCGACACAGTGTTTTTCAATAATTTCCATCATCAAATCGTAAATAGTTCTATCGTACGCAACCAGAATCAGGATGGTGTTGGCAACGGTGTTCTCCCTGGAGGCCATCATAACTGCCTCACTCTTCGTTCTGGTCTGGGCCTTTTTCGCTACACCCCTGGTTTCGCTCTCAAAACTCTCCAGAACATCACCGTAGGTAGTCCTGAAGAAGTAGTGCAGATTACGTTGTCCGTAGCTGGTGCGATAGGGCATACCGTCGCTGGCTGCCATGACCTCATCATAACTATGGTGGCGCTTGTCGCCGATTAACGCACCTAGCATCGCGGTGCGCAGTGATTCCATGCTCGGCCAATCGGGGTTGAAGTCAGGGTACTGAAACTGCGCATCGGAATACAGATTAAGGTAGCCAAGGGTATGCCCGCTGATCCCACCCACAATGGGCTTGAATGCCTGTTTGGTTTGCTGGAACCAGTCCTGATGCTTGGCAAC
>JBKAGC010000183.1:0-7370 GCA_046290215.1 Pseudomonadales bacterium
CCGGCACTGCAATCACCAGCTCGTCACAAGCCAACTGTTGTTTCATCTGTTCTAGATGGGCAAAGGCCAGGTCAGCATGATGGCGCACGCTGCCGGTGGCATTGCTTAAACCATCGGTATTGAGGTGGTGCCAAAAACGATTGTTAGTCCAGCGCGGCAAACGTTTTACATTGCGCAGTGCCTCGGTACCAAGTAGCAGCTGCTGATTGTCCATGACCGCGTAGCCGCTGCTCTCTTCAACGAGATTGCCGTTTACACCAAGTTTGATACTTGCGTCGTTGAGTTCAATGATGCCTTTGTTCAAGGGGTAACTCCTGGCTTAAGGTCGTTCAAGTTTGCAGGTTTCTGACCAGGCGGTTGTCACAATAGTCCTCGGTATCTAGAACCAGACGCTCCTGGGCAAGCTGAAGTTGGTGCAGTAAAAACATCACCACAATGCTGATCAACAAGGCAACAAAGGTGGAGTTAAAGGCTACCCCCAGAGATTGGGTGACGCCGGCAATATCTCCCTCTACCGCCTTGTGAGCCTGGCCCAGAGCCTGACCAATACCGCGGACTGTGCCAAGGAAGCCAATCGAAGGAATTGCCCAGGCAATATAGCGGATCATCGATAGCTCTGAGTCGAGGCGTTCCGATTCGGATTCGCAAGTGGCGCGAATCGAATTAGAGACATCCTGAATGTTGCGGGTAGAGCGAAATCGGTGCAGCGCGGTGAGCAGGGCCCGCGGCAACAGGTAGCTCTGTTCGTCCGTTGGCAAGGCCTGAACTGGCCGTGAGTACTCCCGTGTGTCTTCTGGCAAAATGCTGGTGCCTTCGCTGAGACGGATTAAATCCATTTGCAGAATTCTTCGCTCACGGGTGGTCAACAATGCTTTATAGCCCATGAGCGACATGGCCCATAGCATCAAGATAAAGCAGGCTTCTTGTTCAAAGTCGCGAATCACTACATAGGCTGATCGCTCCGGTACATAGTTGGGGTCGGTATTGATCTGCTCTGCCTGTTGTTTGAGGATGGCCGAGGCATTCGGACGTACCACCGACACATAGATGGCATGGACGATGATCACCGCTATCACCAGGGAAAACAGCTGGACAATAAATTCCACCGGGAGTTGTTTTTTCATACTGGCTCTCTATATATCAACTGGGAACGGTACCGCATTGTCGGCACTGATAGTTTCTGTTGGGACAAACTGCTCAAAAATATCACCTAACTTTTTTTCTTTTAGGCCGGCACCGTCCAGAGTGTCCTGGGGCGGCGCGGCGTCTGCCATGGCTTCGCTAGAGGCGTCCTGGTTGTCCGTTGCAGCGGCGCTCACCTCTGTACTGGGCTCGCTACCTGGGGCTGTGCTTGCAGCAGTGACTGGCTCATTGTTGGTCTGTTCTGCTGCAATGAGACCTCCGCTATAGAGGGTTGCGATGCATACCAGGGATAGTATTAAAAAGGCTGGTTTCAACATGTTCTATTCCAGGTACCTGGCAATGCGGAAGCCCACATCAGCGCGTGGATCACTGCCATAGTCGCGATAAGTCCAGCGCAGTTCGGAGAAGCGCCCATGTTTGTAACTAGAACCACGGATCACGTGGTAGTCAGCCACTTCTGAACCGGTGGGGTCTGTAAGTAGGCCGCGCGGCATGGATAGAGAGTAGAAGTCGTGAATCCATTCGGCCACGTTACCCGCCAGATCATAGATGCCAAATTCATTGGCAGAGTAGGTTTTTACCGGCGCCGGGCCGCGATAGTTATCGGTGTACCCTTCGATATGATAAGGCACCATATTGGCGGCAGCCTCGTCCGCATAGTTGGCTGCAACCTCTGGTGGCGGCATGGTGTCACCCCAGGGGAAACGAGTGGGTTCAGGACCGGCTGCGTAACGAGCTGACCATGCCCACTCGGCTTCAGTGGGTAAGCGGTAGCCTGTGGTTAAAGGTTCTACTGGCCGCATTAAACCGTCGACGTTTTCGTATGCTGCGGGCAGACCTTCCTGCTCACTGAGCCAGTTACAGAACCGTGCAGCGTCATTCCAGGAAACGTTTACCACAGGGCGGTCGTCGTCCGTTAAGAGAGCGCGGCCAAGCACACCTGAGTCATGTGAGGAATCGAATTGCTTAAACTGCTGATTGGTAATCTCGGTAGTGCCAAGGTAAAACGCCCGGGTTAGCTCAACCTGTTTTTGAATCTCGTTGGAGCGACGGCCTGGTTCACGACGACCGGCGCCCATTTCTAACTTGTCAGGGATAATCAAATTCAGACTTGCGCCAACCACCGTTTCGATTGTGGTTGGAATCGCCGCGGCGGCGGCTTCAGCCTCAGTTTGCAAGCGGATCACCAGTTGTTGGGTGGTACCAGGATGTGGCGTGATGGTGGCCACATAATCTGCATAACCTGGCGCAGTCACGCGAACTTCATGAGGCTTAGCAGTGAGCGGAATTCTCTGGTTGTTAGTTTGCTGGGCAATACCATCGATGAGTACCGTACTGCCTGCCGGCTCAACCGATAAGCGCAAGGCGCCAAGAATAGGCTGGAGGTTTTCCGTTAGAGCCAGCTCTTGTTCCGGTTTTAGGTTTAACTGTCGGCGTAGCGGCTCATAGCCCGCTTTACTGAGTTCTAAACGATACTTTTGGTTAGGCGCTAGAACCAGGGATAGGGGCGTTTGGCCACGATACCGGCCGTTTAAGGTAACGTTAGCGCCGCTGGGTTCTGAGCGCAGGGTTAAACTGCCATCAGCTTTTTCCAAGAGTACAGTTGGCAGGTTGATGTCCTCGCCGGCGACGACTTCAAGGTTAGTCTCGAAGGTTTTATAGCCAGGTTTACTTAAACTAAGAATTCGATAGCCCTGAAGTATTTCCACACTGCCAGGGGTGACGCCAAGTTCTTCACCGTCCACGGTAATAGTGGCCTCACCCGGGTTGCTGGTGACGTCTAGCATGGCCCAGGCGGGGGACAAAGGTGCAACCAACGTGTTTTCCTGACGCCGGCCTTTGATAGTGATTTCAGTATCAAAATCTAAATAGCGGTCAGAGCGAATGCTAATGTCGCGCAAGCCAGGCGCAATTTCATCTAGTGTGAGCGGCGTTATGCCCACTGCCTGCTGGTCAACAAACACCTCGGCCGCAACCTCGGGCTCAGTGCTGACGAATAAGATCCCAGGAAGCTCGGCCAGCTCATAGGTGAAGGTTTGATCGGGATCCGAACTCACCACAAAGGTTTCAGCAAGATCGTAATAACCTGTCGCATTGGCGCTAAAGCGATGCTCGCCCGGTAGCATTAGATAACGACCACCGAGCTCATAATGAAAAGTCTCGATCTCGACCTGGGCCGTGTCCGGCGTGACCTTGATGGTGACGGCCCTCGCGGTAAACATAAAAATTGCCGCGATGGCGAGTAGGACGAAGACAGTGGAGACCGCAATGGTGACCGGATTGAGACTCAGCCAGGGCTTTTTGGTTTCTGCCCCGGCACGCTCAAACGGTGTGGCTTCTATGATGTCGTTTTGATCGTTCATTAAATCCGTTCGTTACACACGACATTGACCACCACCGGGTTGATATCGCCTTTAATATGAATCTCCTGGTAAACATCCCGGTACCCCGGCCGTTTGCCAACAAAAGTATAAATGCCTGGTACCAACGCCAGCTGCGCTTCCTCAATTTCACCATAGTGCGCAACCTGATAAACCGTCACTGCGGTTTTGCCATCGGACTTAAGTTGCACTTGCACTTCAAGGCGCGCTAACGCCACTAGATGAGACAGGGTCCTGGCCGGTTCACGAAAATGTTCGCCGCTTCTGGTTGCCGCCACCAGTGCGGCTTTTGCTTGATTCAGTTCCTCATCGCTTTTCATCAGCTGCGGTTGTTCAATATAACGAGTTAAGGTGGTTTGAAGTTCGGCTTTATCCCTGGCTTGAGCGAGACCTTCAACAGCCGGGTTTAAACCCGGGGAAATGCCTAAGATTTCTTCGTAAAGCGGGATGGCGTCCTGCCAGTTACCGTCTGTTTCCAACTCTTCTATAATCCGGTTGATGCGATTCACTTCCGCTTGCACTTTAGCTAACTCAATTTGTTGTAAACCATCTAACGGTTCGGCTGAGTTGGGTAAGATTGCCTGGGCAGCATTAAAGGCGGCCTCGGCAGCCGCGAAGTCTGCGTTAGCGATGGCGGCAAAACCTTCGGACATTTTGTCTTGAAAGCGGTTTCTTGCCAGTTGCCGATTAATACGCTTAATGCCCTCGACTGCGGGCTGCCATGCGCCGTCTAGCTGATTGGCAGCACGATATTCGTCCAGCGCGGCTGCAAGATCGCCGTTGCGCTCCAATACCTCAGCATCGCGGCTGTGACGTACCACCTGTTCGAGATTGTCTGCGCGCTGCTTCGCTGCTGCCAGCTCGCTGTCTTCTGGCTTGATGCGCGTAAGGATATTGTAGGCCGCCACCGCCGTGGCAAAGTCTCCCTCAAGCAGGGCTTGCTCACCCGCGGCGAGGTTTTCTGCAAATACAGTTTCTGCCTCGCTAAGTACCTCGTCTAACAGGGCAATACCGGCGCGGTACTGATCTACTGCAGTTTGAAACTGTTCCTCGCGATATGCCTCGTCACCGGTAATCCCCAGGGCAGTGGACTCCTCATAGCGATCGCCAGCCCAGAGCCTGCCGCCAATGTCTTCCACCTCGACCTGGCGCCTGAGTAATTCTGCTGCCAGGGCAACCCCTTGTTCTTTCAGTTCTTCAAGTTTCGCCAGCTCCAGTGGTGCGGGGCTTAAGACTTCAGCTTCTGCCGCGGCGCTTGCGGTTACGTCCGAATTGGCTGCGCTGCTGGGGGTACTTGATAACTGTGCAGGTTGTTCAGCTTCGAAGGCAGTTTGCGGCAAAAACACAAACAACAAACCAGCAAAGACGATCAATAGTGCCAGGGCGCTAAGAGCCACGGGCATAGATACCACGCTCCGCTCACGGGGTAGTTTATGTTGACCGTTCTGTTCAGCGGCCAGGGCGGTGCCCTCGCTTTGTGAAGGTTTATCGTCCGCGCGACTAAATGCCACACTTTGGACAATGGATTGTTCTGCTTGAGTGTCCAGAAGTTTGATCAAACCCTGAAAATCTCCAGGTCGAGCTTCTATGTCTGGATTGATCATGGCGCGCAACAGAGAGTCGAGGTCCGGATCTATTGGTGTGCTGAGTGGTTGATCAGGACTTGTAACGGGGGCGCCGGTTAAGCAAGTGAATATAATTTGCGCGATGCTGAATATATCAGTGCGAGCATCCGGTGTTGGGTCAGTTGGGATGTATTGCCCGTTAGTCGCAATGGGACTTCCGAAACCTTTCAAATACACATTACCGTCATCACTGCTTAAACACAGCCCTGGGGTAAGTTTGCCATGGACGAATCCCAGGCTATGGGCGTACTGAAGCGCCTCGATAATAACTTTTAGCTCGGGCCAGACTTGATTCAGGGGGCGTCGCAAATCCAGCGGTGTCAGATTACGCCGGTAGGCCGTGACCAGGACACTCGCGCCGTCATGTTGAAAGATCCGATAGCCACGCAGGATATTGGGGTGAATCAACGCCTGGTATTGGTCCAGGGCGTGCTGGGCGCTATCACTATCCACCGATTCAGCAAGGACTTCCACTTGCACTCGTTCCTGGGTGGATTCCTGCATCGCCAACCACAGGTTGTCAGCACCAGTCGTATCGATTTGGTGCAACAACGTAAAATCGGCAGCAAGGGTCTGCCCAGCAGCAAGTTTTATTGCCATTTGGATCCTATTTGAAATTCAATTGCCGGACTTACAAATCAACTGCCCGGCGTCGCGGTTTCGGCGGTATAGATGTCTTTGAGTATACGCCGCCACTGCTTATATTGGGCATCCGCGGTGCCTTTCAGCTCAATCGTCTTACCTTCAATGTCGAGTACGATCGGTGTTATCTCTGATCCTAGTGAGGCGCTCAACTCTTTTAAGGAAGCCGCATGGATTTCAGCGTCCTTGCGCAACTCGAGTCCAGACTTAACGGCTTGAATGCCACCTAGTACGGTCCCGGCACTGGCGGCTTGTCCAGCGTAAGTGCCACTTTCTGAGCCAGCATAAAGACCACCAGCGATCAGCGCTGCGCCGCCAATCAAGCGGTTGCGTGCCTTGCGATCCAACTGCCGCAGTTTTATCGCCTCGCCGTAGGTGGCGAAGCGCCACTCATGATAGGAAGGTTTCATTTCGCGGTAGAACTGGCCGTAGAAGTCATCCAGGGTGTCCACAAACAAGTACTCGCGTTCTTTGATTTGATCAATGCGCCCCAGCATCCGGTCGGTTTCTGCTGGCAGTTGGGTAACCCGTAAAGTGTTACCGCGTTCTTCCAGATATTTGCCAAAGGCCTCCGGAGACAGGCTGCGGGCGTAGGTTAGTGCCGCGACCTGGCGAATGTCTTGCACTTGTTCCTCGCTTAGCTGATTTTTAAAAGCGAGCAAATCATTGGCAATCTCGTTATATAAGTCCTGAAAAGGATCATCGCGAACGTCTTTGTCGTACGAGAATTTGCTCGCCTGATCTTTGTACTCTTTTCTCAGCCAGGTTTTGCCGGTGGCATCCTCGGCGGTCACTTCAACTTTCAGTAATTCGCCATCTGAGTTGACGATCTTGCCGTTAACGTGAATATCCACGGCTTCTGATGGCTCTGGGGTCACGCGCACGGCACCCCAGTTACCGGTTTGTTCGAGCGTATCTTTCAGGTGGTAAGCCAGATACTGCGCCTCCGCTCGACGCACATCAGGAATGATGAGCTGCTTTTCAAGTTCTTCCGGGTCAGCTGGAATATTGGCATCAAAAGGTACGATGCCAATATCCATGTACATGTGGGCAGGCAATTGCGTCACGGCTTGTTTTGCGGGTGTGACATTGGCTTGCACATATTCGGTAGTGGAGCAGCCGCTAAGACTGACCGCCAGTATCGCCACGACACTGCCAAATAGAGTTTTTATGGCACTAGCTCGCATATCACAATCCTTCTTTGTAACGCTTGTACTCTTCCCACAACTTGGCCTGTAGCTCTGGATCTGATTCTGCCATGGCTGCCTCACGTAGTTGGGTGGCAACGATGTCATCACCCTGGGCGTCGGGAATATCACCCTGGTTTAGGTCGGGCATATCTGCGGTCGCCACTTGTTGTTGTTCCGGTTTGTCCTCGGTCGCGGGCATTTCCATGAGGTCGCCTTGCTCGCTGATGGGTACCGGTGCTTGCTCTGGCCCTTCAATACCGCGACCGCCACCACCACCCGTGCCAGGCGGCGTGGACTTCGCCACGGCGGCTTCTCTAGCGCCGCCAATTTCGCCGTCAAAAATTACTAGAGATTCATCCAATTCGTCTTCGAGGGCAGCTATTTCACTT
>JBKAGC010000184.1:0-7342 GCA_046290215.1 Pseudomonadales bacterium
CCGCGCCGCGCGGCGTCAGTGAAATTAATGAACGCGGTGTTGTGCATGACGGTGAAGAATACCCGCTGGATGTACTAATTTATGCCACCGGATTTCAGTGGATGGCTACCAGCACCTTTAACATGATTGAAGGTCGGAGCGGCCGGTCGTTGACTGAAAAATGGCAAAAGGAAGGCACTAAAACCTTCTTAGGCTTGCACAGTGAAGGCTTTCCGAACTTGTTTATTATCTCGGGCCCCCAGGGCGGTGGCGGTAGCTTTAACTTTACCAATGCCATTGAAGAACATGCGGATTATGTGGTTTGGATGCTAACCACTATGCGCAGTCGCGGCGCGACCAGGGTCGATGTAAAAAAAGAACCTGAGGAAGCTTATGCCCAGCATTGCCGGGAAGCGGACCTTATGACGGCGCCGCTCAGAGACTGCATTACTTATTACAATGGCCATGGT
Source organism: Pseudomonadales bacterium (assembly GCA_046290215.1). Classification (GTDB taxonomy): domain Bacteria; phylum Pseudomonadota; class Gammaproteobacteria; order Pseudomonadales; family Azotimanducaceae; genus JAHRVQ01. Next base: position 450 of record JBKAGC010000184.1, read on the forward strand.
GAGGGCGAGCCCGGCAGCCTGGCTTATTATGGTGGTGGTCGTTGGCACAAGTTCCGTGAGCAAGCGCAAAACTCCCTTGAACCTTATATTTTTGAGTAGGTGGTAACAGATATGAAAATTTTAATGCTGATCTATCCCGGCATGACCCCTTTGGACATGATGGGCCCCCTGCAGGTTTTTAGCTATTGGCCAGGTGCCGAGGTGCAACTGGTGTGGAAAGACCTTCAGCCCGTAACCACCGATACGGCGGCATGTATTGTGCCCACGCACACTTTTGACAGCGCCGAAGCAAACCCAGATATCGTGTTTGTCCCTGGCGGCACCGCGCCAACCTTTGCGTTGATGTCAGACCCGGAAACCCTTGAGTTTCTGAACAGCCGAGCGGCGAATGCAAAGTGGATTACCAGCGTTTGCACCGGCGCGCTGGTGCTGGGGGCCGCGGGATTATTACAGGGCTATCAGGCCACAACCCACTGGGCCGCGGTAGATCTGCTTGAAGGTCTTGGTGCTTCCCACACGGCAGGGCGTTATGTGATTGATCGTGATCGCGCTACTGGCGGCGGCGTCACCGCTGGCATTGATTTTGGTTTGGCACTGGTGGCGGAAATTTCTGGCCCGGAAGTGGCGAAACAAATTCAACTGGCCATGGAGTATTCGCCGGCGCCGCCATTTGTGTCGGGAACACCAGCCGAAGCTGACCCAGAAATTGTCCAAAGGGTGGTGGACGGATTTAGCGCGTCCCTCGCAGAGTTACAAGCTTGAGTCGCTGACCCGGTTGCGGATGTCGCGCATCTCTTCGATGTTAGCCACAAATACTTCAAACAACTCCGGGTCGAACTGAACGCCGACCAACTCGCGCATCATGTCTAGCGCCACCGGCTCCTGAAAGGCAGCCTTATAGACGCGGCTGTGCACCAGGGCGTCGTATACGTCAACAATGGACACGATGCGTGCTGAGATGGGGATGTCCTGGCCTTTCTTACCTTCAGGGTAACCGCTGCCATCCCAGTACTCATGGTGGCCACCGGCGATTTCCGCGGCAATCTTGAGCATGGGGACCTTACTGTCGTGCAGCATATCGCGGCCTATGCTGGTGTGCTTTTGCATGATGGCAAATTCTTCATCGTTTAGTCGCCCGGGCTTTTTCAAGATGCTATCCGGGATGCCGATTTTTCCAATGTCGTGCATGGGTGCGGCGATTTGAATGTCATCTACTTCCAGGGGGTTCCAACCAATGGCACGAGCCATGGCGCCGGAATAAAAGCCGATTCTACGAATGTGGGCGCCGGTTTCTTCATCGCGAAAACCCGCGGCGTAGATTAGTCGTTCAGCAATTTCCAGTTCGCGGCCGCGAATTTCCGCGGTGCGTTTGCTGACCTCGCGTTCGAGCAATTCCTGGCTCAGGAGGTTTTCTCTGGCAGCTTGTAAAAGTTGTTGTTGCTCCTGAAAAGCATCGCCAAGGTGGTGTAGTACCAGCACGGCGCGACCGGCAATTTTCATGGCGCGAGCTTCCAGCGGTAACTCCTGACCGCGAACCGTTTCCATAAACGGACCTGAGCTCAAACTTTGCGTCTCGGCACTATTCCAGTGCTTTTCCGCATCTTCGAGAAAGTGATCAAGAAATGCGGAAACCCCGGGTTTGATTGCACCATCGGACCAGAGGGTGCGATACCACTCAGTCACCGGGCTAAGTGGCACGAAACGATCACCGGCTTTTGCTAGCAGCACTTGATCGTTGCTGGCAACGTAAGCCTCTAAAATATTGCTCACAGCATTTTCTCCGTAAGCTGGACGAACATCTCATCCACGTTCTGGCCATTTAAGGCGCTGGTTTCCAACACAGCCTGATGGCTATTGAGTTGCTCGAGGGCTTCATCTTCTAATTCCCAGTTTGCCTTAAGGTCCGCCTTATTAAGCGCGATGACCACGGGAACTGATCCCAGTTCTTGCTCCACCAGGGTGATCAACTTCTGACCCACGCTCAGCGTATCGGGCCTGGTGCCATCCACGACAATAATGCAGCCAGATGCGCCGCGCAGATAGCTGGCGTTAATTTTGTTGTACACATCCTCGCCAGCAAGATCCCAGAGCATTAACTTAACGTCTTTACCCGCCACGGTGATTTCTTTCTTATCGATTTTAACGCCGACGGTGGTGAGGTATTTGTCGTCGAATATACTTGCCACGAACTGTTTCACCAGACTGGTTTTGCCCACGGAAAAGGCCCCCAGCATGCAGATCTTTTTCTGCAGCATTACGGCGTCATCCTCACCACGAGATGAGTTTCCCGGGTTGAGTCGTTTTGTGAAACCTGCGAGCCTTCATAGTCCTGCCCCCGGTAAGCGGTAAGGATTGATTCCGGAATGCCCGCATCGATCAGGTATAACTTGAGGGTTTCTGCCCGGTTCAGGGCAATAATGCGGTTCACCCGTTCTGTACCACTTGTGTCAGTATAGCCCACAATATCTACCGCAAGACTCGCTCCGTAGGCGTTGGTTTTCGCCAGTAGGTCTTTGAAATCTCTTACCAGAATCTGGAATTCAGGTGATTCTGGATCCAGATCAGCACTGCCGGTTTCAAACTGAAATACTGTGGATTCCACGTCAGTGATCAAAGACTTGATGGCATCCAGTCGCGGCGTCAGCACCGTTAGTTGGCTGAAGTCCAGTGCTTCAGCGCCACTTACCCGTGGCCATTGACGTTCTGCTTGCTCAAGCCAGGCTGCGGTTGCAGCACCTGTGAGGATGATTTTACGGTCCGCAACTTCGAGCCTGGTGCTGGTAGCAGGAGTAAGAATACGCTCGGCGCGCGCAGTAATGACTTCTGGCTGCATGGAAAGATAAGGCACAGATTTTATTAATACCGTGTATTCGGGGTGGCTGAGGTTTAGGTGCGCAGCCGGATCAACGCTGTCTGGATCAGCCATAAACTCAACTGCAAGTTGCTTGCGTGAGTAATCCGCGTTGAGCAGCACAATACCCGGTGCTGCGGCCAGTTCAGCGACCTGTTGCCGTTGCTCGTTGATGAGTTGCTGGCCAAGCCATTGCCAATAACCAAAGGCCAGTGCCGCCACCAGAATGGCCGCGACTGCTGGCCATGGGAATTTCTTTTCTGCTTGCTCTTTTTTGCCAGCCTGCAGTAGCTTACGCACATCGGGTTCTAGATCGAGAAAGTCATCGGGATCTCCAGAATATTCCGCCAGCAGCGCACGCTTTTTAATATGCATTGATTCTAGTAAGCGCACCATATCGGCGCGCAGATTTTCAGGCACACGGCCCCGTACGACTGCGGCAATAATCGCGGCTGGACCGCGTTGGATGACGACGGTGAGATCCCCTAGCCGCAGCGTATTCAGTTCGTTAGTCTCGTCAGTGGAAAATGAGTCTTCGATAAAATCCTGAATGGCCGAAAACATGCTTGAGACCATGTCGGGGTCTTTTGCATCAGCGAGATCCGCCAGCTGATGTTGGATCAAAAGACTGGTTTCACGATGAATCACAAAGACCTGCTCAATTCGATATTCCAGCGTATTGAGCATCACTAGCTCTGAATAGCTACGTCCGGTACGCCAGGCATCAAAGCGCCAACGCAATGACTTGGGCGACAAACTCTCTTCTAACAGCTGGTTAAAGTTTTCCAGCATCTGCTGCAAGGTTTCAGAAATCGATTTGCGGATTGCCGGACCCATAATGGGGTACAAGGATTCCGCGAGTTTCTTCGGGTCCTGGTCAATGGAGCCGGTGATGGCCTGGTCAATGGTCGGCGCAAGCACGTCAGAGACCTTGTCGTCGGACGCAGTTCGTTCCTCAAGTGCTTCGGCAACCACAGAAGCAACAGCCTGGGAAAATTGAGCTTTCTCGAACTTCTTCTCTAGTTCGTGTTCAACAGTATCCAGGGCGGCCCGAAGGTCGCCTACAAGGATCTGTTTTACCCGCTCAAGTTCCTGGTCGCTCACGGGTCAGGACTACTTCTTGTCAGACTTCTTCGGCGGTTGGTCGGCGATCAGTGAAGCGGCCATGTCGGTCATTAAATTGGCCAAAGTGAGGCGATCGGTTTTCGAATCTTTAAGCTGGGCATGAACATTTTCAAGCTCTTTAGCGAGATCTTCGTTCCACTGTTTAGCTTCATTCTCCAGGGCTAGACGCTCAGCAACCAGTTCGTCGTACATTTCTTGTTGCTGGGCGCTGGTAGCCTTATCAAGGCTCTTGATGCTGTCTTCTACCTGCTTGAAGCGCTGCTCGACTTTGGCGGCTGTGGCCTCGGCATCTTTGGCGAGCTTCTCGGTGAGCTTTTGAATGGTGTTTTCCACCGACTTCATTTGCGCATCGAGGGATTTTTGCAAAGAGTCTGCGCGGGTATTGATTAGCTTCTCTAGTTGCTGGTCTCGCTCGTTGGCCTGTTTGACCTGGGCGCCGAACAGGATGTCGCGAACGGTTTCCAGGCTGTTGTCGGTGGCAAGCGAATCCAGCGCCTCTTTGTCTTTCTCATTCTCACTCATAGACTTACCCTTGGGTCTCAATTTCTTTGATTTTGCAGGTTGTGGGTCTTTTGCAGAAGCCTTGGCCCGGGATTTTTTTTTCGCGGGGGGCTTTGCCGCTGCGCGTTTGGCAGGTTTAGCCGAACGTCCGGTGGTTTGTTTCCCTGTTGCTGATTTCTGTGCGGGCTTTTTTTTGGCAGTCGCTTTTTTCTTTGCAGGTTTTTGTGCCATGACACGCCCTGGCTAATGCTGTTGGGCGATGGATGATAGCACAGTGAAATAGTCTGGATGCAGCCTCATACAACTTTTTACATTCCCTTAAGTGCCAGTTTTTGCAGTGTTTTTTGCGTTTTGAGGACGTCCTGAGGTAAGGAATTGCGGGTTAGGTGTTTACTCGTTTAGCGGTTGCCTAAATAATGCCGTTAGACACGCGAGTTTATTTGATGAAGGCCAGCGGATGATCAGTAAGAAAGTCGCCATGCTCGGCATGTGGGGGGTGGGTAAAACCAGCCTGGTGCAGCAGTTCGTAAATAGCATCTACGATGAGAAGTATCTCAGTACGCTGGGGGTCAAGGTCGATAAGAAGGTGGTGAATGTGGCTGCCACCGACGTTAACTTGATGCTCTGGGATATTGCTGGTGCGGAAGATCACTTCAGCGTGCCGCTGCACTATATCAAGGGCTCAGCGGGCTATTTGCTGGTGATGGACGGAACCCGGGAAGCGTCTTTGCGGGTCGGGCTTGACCTGATTCAGGTGGTAAAAGACGGCGTCGGCGATATTCCGTTTGTACCGGTGGTTAATAAGTGCGACCTGGACTGGGAGCTGAGCGACGACGATATTACTGCGGCTCTGGCACCATTTAATGTGACCTGGTTTAAGTCCAGCGCGAAAACCGGTGAAAACGTCGATCTGGCGTTTGAAACCCTCGCGGGTCAGCTACTCTAGGCCATCTAGAGGTCAATCACGGTTTCGGCCTGGGCCATTTCAAACTTTAAGCCGCACTGTTCGCTGCGTCGGGCCAGGGTTTCATCAATCCAGTTTTTCTCGGCCCAGGTGCGGTTCGGGTCGTGGTGACCAATGTAAGTGTGCTTGACCCGGCACTTCTCAGACATGTCCATGACATCCTCGATGCAGCTATGTCCCCAGTCCATGCGTGATACACCGAAAGGTGAGCCAATACCTTGATGGCCATCATATTCGATTTGTAAGAACTGACCATCGCGGTATAAGACATCCACATCCATGCACTGTGCCATTAAGCGCTGTTCAGCCTCGAGACTGGCGATTTGCAAGGGGTCCTCAGGGTCTGGACCGCGCCGTAGTTCATGGTCGGTACAAAAAACAAAGGTTTTGCCACCATGCTCAACACGAAATGCCAGACAGGGGTCGGGGTGGAATACCTCGAAAGGTTGAATCGTGGTATTGCCAATCTGGATTGGTTCGTGGATGTCGTGATACTGGTGCACCATGGGGTCGTTAGCTGGCGGTGGATTGGCCTTTAGGTCGCGAATTTCTGTGGAGTCGAATTGCGCCGGCATGAGCTGGTAGTTCAGGGGCGTTTGGATACCTTTCAAATCCATGTCGATCTGGTGTGAGAAGATCCCATTGTTTTGGTCTAGCGCCTTCAGGTAATGGTAGTTGGCCATAATGTGAATATTGTTGCGCGGGTCGAAGCAAACCGCCGCCTGGTCAAAACCCTCGGTATGGTCGAAGTGGGCGTGGCTGCCAAAGATATAAAGGTGACGTTCTTCCGCCTGGCCCCATTTCGCCACGATATCGCCAGCACAAATGCGGAAGCCGCTGCCGCAGTCAAACACGATATCGTTGCCATCGGATGTCTCGATCCGAAAGCAGGTAGTCCAGCCGCCATAAACGCGCTGTTCGGCGAGATTGAATTGATTGCGGTAGGCAGTGAGTGTTTTACGGTCCAGCGGCCCGCCAATAATCTCCTCAACAGACTTGTTTACTTTGCCCGCGTTGCTCTCGGCTGACATTGCAGTAAAGATTTCTTCCAGCAATTGCAGATCAGAATGTAGGCGAGTTTCTTCTCGTTCTGCCCGGTCAGGGAAGATTGAACCGCTGCCTTGCACACCGTAGAAATGAATCCGCATGTTTTTGATTGTCATAACCGAGTTCCTTTACCTATGCCGTCATGTTTACGTGATTGGCTTGCTCAATTCAACGGCGGAAATGTAAATTTCGTTGGCGAGGGCGCGTGGCCTCGCGACCTATCTAACCTGCTCATATAGCCCATATTCGTGTTTGGGCCTAAATCCGCTCTGACAACTAGTGTATAAAGTGAGCCAAGACAAATGCTTCTGACCAAGCAACGCATTTATTAGCTCATTTATCTTCTAGGAAAGTTAGTCATGGCAGAATATGTACCACCGAAAGTTTGGACCTGGGATGCGGATT
>JBKAGC010000185.1:0-7283 GCA_046290215.1 Pseudomonadales bacterium
TCGAAAATATTCGGATGCGGTAGTGAGCATGCGGGCGTGGGCCTGGGTCTTTGCTTAAATCAAAACAAATGACGCCATTAGGATTGGTGGGGTGTACGGTGATGGGCAACACCACTGCAAGGCAATGTTGGCTGGCGGGATACATGGAGGACACATGCACTAACGGCTGCTTACCCAGGGGATACAGCATATCCAGCACGGCTTTTTTGCGGCGATTGTTGTAGCTGAAGTCATACAGCTTGGGCTGCGCCTCTCGCAGCACTTTCACCATGCCAATAGTGGCCAATACATCCGATACCGCGTCATGCGCGCCTTCATGGCCAACGCCATTGGCTGCCGTGAGATTTTCTAGTTTAAAACTCGGTGCGCCATTATCCCGGGTGGGCCAACTCACGCCGTCAGGGCGGAGCGCCGCCGCCATGCGAAACAAATCAATCACATCCCAGCGGCTGTTACCGCCCTGCCACTCCCGGGCATAAGGATCAAAGAAGTTACGGTACAACAAATAACGTGTGAATTCGTCATCAAAGCGGATGCTGTTGTAACCCACCACGCAGGTGTTGGGCCGGGCAAACTGCTCGTGAATTTGCCGGGCGAAATCGAATTCGCTCAGGCCCACTTCCCGCACGTGGCGCATTTTTAAACCTGTTACCTGCATGGCAACCGGATCTGGGAAGACGTCCTCACCCGGATAACAGAAAAGATTAATCGGCTCCTCAATGGGCTCAAGGTTTAAGTCTGTGCGCACCGCGGCAAACTGCAAGGCCCGGTCAAAGCCTACATCGGTGCCGCTGGTTTCATAGTCGTACCAGAGTAAGGTGTCAGCCATTAGTCGAGCCAGACTTCCAGATTATCACTGCGGCCAATTTCACGGCTCAGTCGCAGCGACATCAGATCCGCCATATCAATGCGCTCAAGCAATGTATCGAGTTCCCCTTGCGCGCTGCCTGCGCCATCGTAAATGGCAAACAGGCGTTGCAATAAATAGAAGCGATACGGTTGCACAATGGCTTTGATGGTTTGGCCGCGTACCTCAAAGTCGGCAAGACCAATAGCGCGCTCGGCAGTGCTGCCAGCCTCGGGTTTTTCACTGTCGAGCCACTGATTGGTAAAAACCGCTGCAGCGCGAGTCTCCGGCATAAAATCTACCGCAATGTGTTTTAGCGCGGCGAGCAACGTCTCGGGGATCTCGTCATCTGCTACGTATGCTTCATCCACTCCTTCGAACTCCCCGGCATCGGCGTTAGGCCGATTCATCCGTTCTACCCAGCGCAGCAGTTCTAAACCGCGCTGTTGCAAGATCGCCAGAGGCGCAGGATCACGCGCCAGATGCGCGAACAACGGCGCGATCAAACCAAAGTCGCCGATACTGGGTTTCCCGCCTAACAAGTACGGCTGATTAGCAAAGTGTTGGTTCATGACCTCGATGAACTCTTCATACAGACTTTCCACCAGAGGGAATGCGTCGGGTACCGCGCCAAAACTTTGCCCGGCATTGCGCATGCGGTTCATGGACTTTTCTGTGATGGCATCTTTCTCAGGGTGACCTGAGAACATCATGGCGAAGTGAAACTTCAGGAGCGGCTCGTTTTCCGGGAAGTCCCAGCGATAATGCATGGCCGGGCGCAATAAGCCTTCCATACCAATTACATCAAACAGGCGGCTGATAAAATTTTGTTTTAAACCGGCGGGAGAAAACTCACCGCTGCGCTTTTCTTCAAAGTGATCAATGATGGCGGTGCTATCGCGGATTACCTCGCCATCGCTTAGCTCAATTGTTGGGATGCCGCGGCGATTACCGGCTTTTGGCAGCACCACGTTGCTGTAGTGGGCCCCAGCATTCACCTGCTCGGTAAACTCAATGCCGGCCTTTAAGAAATAGCTTCTGGCTTTACCGGTGTATAACGAATGGGGCAGGCCATACAGTGTCACAGTCATCTTTTAGTTCTCTTTAACGTCAGCGCGGTTGAATATTTTAGAGCAGCATAGCGAGTTACGGCGGCTGATGTATACTGCCGGCACCTGCTTTAACTAATACAAACAATACTCTATGGCAGAAACAAACAACCGCAGCTTCTTTATGTTGCTTGGCCCCGCACTGGGCGCCGTGGCCTATGTGGCATTGGCCAGCCAGGGCTGGGAACCTATCGCCTGTTGGACAGGTGCCGTGGCCATGTTGGTGGCCACCTGGTGGATCACCGAACCTATTCCCATCCCAGCTACCTCGTTGTTGCCAATTGCCCTGTTGCCTCTGGTGGGCGTGTTATCCCCGGCCGAGGTGGGCGCGTCTTACGGGCACCCACTGGTACTGCTGCTGATGGGCGGATTTATTCTTTCCACCGCCATGGAAAAAAGCGGTGCCCACCGCCGCATTGCCCTCAATATGGTGAATCGATTTGGCGGCACCAGCAGTCGCCGCCTGGTGTTTGGTTTTATGGCGGCCTCGGCGGTGCTGAGCATGTGGATATCAAACACTGCCACCACACTAATGTTACTGCCGGTGGCGCTGGCGGTACTGGAACGTTCAGAAGACAAACAGCTCGCGATCCCTTTACTCCTGGGTATTGCCTACGCTGCCAGTGTGGGTGGTATTGGTACCCCCATTGGCACACCACCGAATTTATTTTTCCGCACGATTTACGAACAAGAAACCGGCATTGAAGTTGGCTTTCTTACCTGGATGAGTTGGGGTGTCCCGGTGGTGTTACTGTTTGTACCGTTGATTGGCCTCTGGTTGACCCGCCGCCTGAACTATAAAGGCGCTATTGATATGCCACAGGTACAAGCCTGGAGCGTGGAAGAAAAACGTGTGTTTATTGTGTTCTCCCTCACGGCTCTGGCGTGGATTACCCGCACCCAACCTTTTGGTGGTTGGAAGACCTGGCTAGGCTTGCCCGGCGCTAACGACGCCAGTGTGGCCCTGATTGCCGTGGCGGTGATGTTCCTGGTGCCCAATGGTAAAGGTAGCCGCCTGTTGGATTGGGAAACGGCCAACAAGATCCCCTGGGGGATGTTGATCTTGTTTGGCGGCGGTATTGCCCTGGCAAAAGCGTTTGTCGCCTCGGGCTTAAGCGCTTATCTGGGTGATCTGCTGTCCGGGCTGGCTGCCTGGCATATTATTGCCATGGTGTTGGTGATTTGTTTAACCATCACGTTCTTAACCGAGATGACCAGCAACACAGCCACCACCACGTTGATGATGCCCATTCTGGCAACAGCAGCCCTCGCGGCAAATATTGAACCGGCCTTGTTAATGGTGCCTGCAGCCATGAGTGCCAGTTGCGCATTTATGTTGCCGGTGGCTACCGCGCCTAACACTATTATGTTTAGTACTGGTCGCTTCCCGGTGAAAACCATGGCCAGAGAAGGTTTTGCTCTGAACCTAATTGGCGCAGGCGTCATCACTCTGGTGTGTGTGACAATGCTCGGCTAGGGCAAGTTCGGCCAGGCGTTGGTCACGCTCGGATTTAGGCAACTCAGCCAGGGCTTTTACCTCGGCAAAAAAAGCCGCCAGAGTTTTACCCTTTAACATGGCCGCAAAGCCAGGAACCTGGCTCTGGTAAGCGCCAATGGCTGCCAAATGCGCGTTGTTTAAGTCTTGCGCCATCCAGCCAGCAAATTCATTGCCGCTTTGCCAACTCGCGCGAAGCGCCTGATACTGTTGTTTCATCCCGGCAATGATGGCCGCTTTTTGTTCCAGCATGGTTTCATCATTAAGATCCCCAGCTTCGCCTCTGGCATACAACGCAGCCAGCTGCTCGCGGGTACCAAGAATCAAATCAATGACGGCATCACGGCGCTCCGCAGACGCTAGATAAGACTCATACAAATCATCTCGCTGCTGGCGCTTTAGCCATTGCCGCAGCACGTGACGTTCCACCGCTGTGGCATAACTCTCGTTGAACACCGTATCCCCTTCCACATACAGCACCTTGTGCGCCAATTCGTGGAACAACACCGCACTCAAGCGTTCATCGGGGCGAAATAAGAAGGTATTCAGTAATGGATCGTTAAACCAGCCCAGGGTGGAATAGGCAGTGACGCCACCCACAAATACATCAAACCCCTCATCCTTTAACTCTGCCGCATAGGCCTCAGCGGCTGCTTGCTTAAAGTAGCCTTTGTAGCCGACGCAACCGGCAATGGGGAAGCAGTGGGTTTTCAGGCTTGTGCTATCGGGTTTGGCGGCAAATACGTTCCACACCACAAAAGGCCGGCCAAGATCCACATACTCGGAATAGCTCTTTTCCACGGGCAACCCCTGGGCCTCGGCAAAGGCTAAAATCTCCTGGGATTTGACCAATTGGGCTTTCAACCTGGGATCAAGATTTTTATCTGCAATTAGCTTTACTACTGGCTTGCGAGCCGCCAGCAGCGATAGTTGGCCATGGGCGGCCTGACCGTAATAGCCAAGGGTATCGCAGCCCGCTAACATGAGGCTGGTCACCAACAGTAAAATGAGCGGCAAGGGTTTTTGCATCACTCAGGGAGCTCCTGCTATTCTGCGCCCCCACCGCCCTAACAAGCATGCAGCTTCGCCAGGAAGATGTTCTAAGGCCATATGTACAATGATTATTTTGGGTTAAGAGAACCACCCTTCTCCATCGCGCCCAACCCACAATATTTGTTCATGAGTCCGCGTCACCGTGAGGCCCTCGCACATCTATTGTACGGCATTCAAAGCGATGGTGGCTTCATCTTGCTCACAGGTGAGGTGGGCACCGGCAAAACGACCGTATGCCGTTGCTTGCTGGAACAAATCCCTGAGGATGTGGATACCGCCTATATCCTCAATCCCAAACAGACCGCCCAGGAACTGCTGGCAACGGCCTGTGATGAATTCAAAATCGACTACCCTGAGGACGCTAGCATTAAAGTGCTGGTGGACCTGCTCAATGCATTTTTACTAGAGGCCCATCAACAAGGTCGAAAAACTGTCCTGATTATTGATGAGGCGCAAAACCTTTCGGTGGATGTACTAGAGCAACTCAGACTGCTTACCAACCTTGAAACCAATCAACGCAAGCTGCTGCAAATTATTCTTCTAGGCCAACCGGAGTTGCTGACCCTCCTCGCCCGCCAGGAATTGCGCCAGTTATCGCAAAGGGTCACAGCGCGCTTCCATCTTGATGCGTTAAATCGCGATGAAGTGGCAGACTATATTCAACATAGGCTAGATACCGCTGGCGCCAAGGGCAGTTTATTCCCCGCCAGCACCGTTAAGCGGATTTTCCAGATCTCTGGCGGCATCCCACGGTTAATTAATCTGGTTTGCGACCGCGCCCTGCTAGGTACTTATGTGCAAAACAAACTGCAGGTAGATGTGCCCACGGTAAACAACGCCGCGAAAGAAATTCTTGGGCCAGCACAATCGCAATCGAAACGCTGGCTAGGTATCGCCGCCTCGGCGCTGGCGGTGGTGAGTGTACTGGCTCTGCTGATATGGAATTTAGCCAAAGAACCTGCGCCAGTGGCTGATCAAGTGGAGCGAGTTGTGGCAACACCAACCTCAGACACTTCTGAGGGCTCTGACACTTCTGAGGCTTCTGATACTTCTGAGGGCTCTCACACTGCTGACGGCTCTGACACCTCTGAAACTGCTGATGCATTTGCTGTGGAAGAGTCCAACGCTGAGATGACCAGTGCTAATACCTCGCTGCTTTCAACAACAACCACAGCTACACCTCTTGATGATCAACAGGTGGGCGTCGCGGAAACAGCAGAAACCGATGCCGCGGATGTGAATCAGCTTCTCGATGCCACTGAAGGCGATTTCGTGATTACCCCAGAAGCCGCCCGCCAACAAAACCTGGCGTTGTTTCAACCATCAGAATCAGCCGGCGCGCAACCAGAACAAAACCCGGTAACACCGCGGGCACAACCAGCCATTTCAAGTACAGAACCACAGCGGGTGGTGGCAGTGTTGAATCCTGGTTCGCAAATTCCCACCACGCGTTTACAGGCAGTTCCAGGGTACCCGGTGCAGCAGGACGCTTACCGCAAACTATTTGAACTCTGGGGCAGTGAAGTGGTGCTTGAAGATGACAGCGACCCTTGCCAGGTGGCCAGCAGTTCTGGCCTACAGTGTTTAACCAAGCTCGGCAGTTTGCGTGACGTGGTGTACTTAAATCGGCCGGTAGTGATCAATTTGCGAAAAACGACCGGCAGCGAATGGTACTTGCTCACAGGGGTTGGTGAGGATTACTTGGAAGTCACCACCGGCAACAGGACTTATCGATTTCCTCAGTCAGATCTCTTAGGCGCCTGGAGTGGTTACTACACATTGCTGTGGCGCACCCCGCCGGCATATTCCGATCCGGCCAGACGAGGTGACAAAGGGGCAGCAGTAGATTGGCTACAAACCCAACTTGCCGTGGTGGAAGGCAGCGACGTGCCGTCGATTGCAGCAGGCACTGCATTTGATGAAGACTTAGAAGCTCGCGTCAAACGCTTCCAAATCTCCGTCGGGCTGGTACCGGATGGCATTGTTGGTCCGCAAACATGGATTCACCTGAATAGCGCGGATGCAGCCAACATCCCAAGGCTGGATCAATAGTTATGTCTTATATTCTTGATGCCCTGAACAAATCCGAACAGGAACGCCGCGGCCAGCAAACCCCGGGGTTGCAAACTGTGCACCGGGCACCACCGCCTAAAACCACCAGCAAAACGCCTATTATTCTGGTGATTGTGGTTTTCGCGGTGATTAACCTTGCCGGCCTCGGCTATTGGATAATGTCCAATGAGCCACAACCCGCTACCGTGGTTGCTCAACAACCTGCTGCGAATCCACCCGCGACAATACCAGCCAGTCAGCCGCAATCTGGCAGTCAGAACCAGCTGGCAGTAACACCAACGCCTCGGGTTACTGAACAAGCTGTTGTGCAACAAACGCCGGCTGTTAGCACTGTGCCCTCCACCACGGTGGATAATAACCAATCGCCAGGATTACTGATTACGCCAGACTCGGCGTTCCAGAAACCCACCAATCAGCCAGTGCGGATTACCGAGTTACCACTGAACGTACAGCGACAAATTCCGGATCTGGTGTTCTCAAGTCATTTGTTCTCGGATGAGCCGTCGTTCCGTATGGTTAACATTAACGGCAAGATGATTCGCGAGGGGGATATGGTGGCGAATGACCTGCGCCTTCTTGAGATATCAGAAGAAGGCGTCATTCTTGGCTTTCGCCACTATGTATTTGAAGTCAGCGTGTTGCGGGATTGGAGTTTTAACTAACCGCCAACCGCTCCGCCGCCACCAGTGTTTTCAAGCTGCAACAA
>JBKAGC010000186.1:0-7261 GCA_046290215.1 Pseudomonadales bacterium
AAGAGGTTCGGGGACTCTACGCACATAAAAAATAGTCATGGTGAGTCTGGTGCAGAAGCAGCACCGAAGAAGATCACCTTGAAGCGTCGTACCTTGAGTACGTTGAAAACAGGCGGTAGCTCTGGTCGTGGTCGCACGGTCAACGTTGAGGTTCGTAAGAAGCGTACCTATGTGCGTAAACCAGATAGCGAAACGCCAGAAGTTGCTGAGGCAGCCAAAGAGGCGCCAAAAGAAGCAGCCAAAGACGCGACAAAAGATGCACCAAAGGTTGCCGAACCCGTTGTAGAAGAACCTACCGCAGAAGAAATTGCCGCCGAGCAAGCGAAAGCCGCAGAGGAGGCATTGCGCCGCGCTGCGCACGATGAGCTTTCTGCTGAAGCTAATCGTCGCCGCGACGAGGCGGCCCGCAAAGCGGCTGAAGCCGAGCAGAAGGCAAAAGAGGAAGCTGAGCAAAAAGCTCGCGAAGAAGCTGCAGAAAAAGCCCGTCTCGCCGCGGCATCACAAAAGAAAGAAGCCGAAGAGACGCGTATTAGTTCCCGTAAGGACAAGCGCGATCGTCATGATCTAGACGATCGAGATAGTCGGGAAAAACGTTCCAGACATGGTAGCCGTAAGCAGCGCATCGAAGAAATTCTTGAAGACGAAGTGGAAGAGCTACTCGATCCAGAAGCTGCTGCTGGCGAGAAGACACTTGGTTTGTCTCAGAGTCGACCAAAGCGCGTTACCCGGCCAGTACGGCAGCAATTTAGAGCGCCAACGGAAGAGCAGAAGCGCGAAGTTGAAGTGGGTGAGTCTATTACCGTAGGGCAGTTGTCCCAGCGTATGTCGGTGAAAGCCACAGAGGTTATCAAGACGCTGATGGGTCTTGGCGTGATGGCAAACATAAATCAAACGGTTGACCAGGACACAGCCACATTGGTGGTAGAAGAGTTTGGCCATACCGTGAAATATCTCGATGCTGACGCCGTTGAGACAGCATTGGAAGAAGAAATGGAACTCGCAGGTGAAGCACTGCCGAGAGCGCCGGTTGTCACCGTCATGGGTCACGTCGACCATGGTAAGACTTCGTTGCTCGACTACATTCGTAACAGCCGTGTTGCTACCGGTGAAGCTGGCGGTATTACCCAGCATATTGGCGCTTATAGGGTGCCGACGAAACATGGAGAAATCTGTTTTATTGATACCCCAGGTCACGCCGCGTTTACCGCGATGCGAGCTCGAGGTGCCAACAGTACAGATATCGTCATCCTGGTTGTGGCTGCCGACGATGGCGTTATGCCGCAAACGGAAGAAGCTATTCAGCACGCCAAAAACGCAGGCGCGCCTATGGTAGTTGCCATTAACAAAATTGATAAAGAAGGTGCTGACCCTGATCGCGCCAAGAACGGTCTAGCAGCGAAAGATGTGATCCCAGAAGACTGGGGTGGTGACACGCAGTTTATACCTGTTTCAGCTTTAACCGGCGAAGGTATTGATGAGCTCCTCGAAGCAGTATTGCTGCAAGCGGAATTGATGGAGCTTAAAGCGGTTTCCGAGGGTGCAGCAAACGGTGTTGTGATTGAATCTGAGCTTGATAAAGGTAAAGGTCCAGTGGCCACCCTGCTGGTGCAGAATGGCACATTGAAACAGGGCGATATTATTGTCGCCGGGCAGCAGTACGGCCGAGCTCGCGCCATTACCGGTGATGACGGCAAGCCAGTAAAACAAGCTGGCCCATCCACACCGGTGTCGATGCTGGGTCTTGATGGTACACCTTCCGCTGGCGATAGCTTTACTGTCGTCAAAGATGAGAAGCGGGCCCGCGAAGTCGCCATGTTCCGCAAAGAGAAAGCTGACAGCGAACGTCTGGCAACACCAGCAGCGAGCCTTGATAACCTTCTGGCAAGCTTCGGCGATACAGAAGTTAACTATCTCAATGTAGTGGTGAAAGCGGATGTGAAAGGTTCGCTCGAGGCCATCGTTTCTGCGCTAAATGAAATTGGTAACGATGAAGTGAAGGTGAACGTGGTTTACTCAGGCGTTGGTGGTATTGCCGAGCATGACGTGAACTTTGCTCTGACCTCCGGTGCGGTCGTGTTTGGCTTTAATGTTCGAGCCGATAGCGCGGCCCGGAAGCTTGTGGAAAGAGAAGGCATAGACCTGCGCTATTACAAGGTCATTTACGACCTGGTAGACGATGTGAAAGATGCCCTTTCCGGTATGTTGTCGCCAGAAGTTCGCGAAGAGATTGTGGGTATTGCTGAAGTACGTGACGTTTTCCAATCTAAGAAGCTCGGTAGCATTGCTGGCTGTATGGTCATAGAAGGTACTGTGTACCGCGATAAGAAAATTCGCGTCCTGCGTGACAACGTGGTGATCTTTGAAGGGGAACTTGAATCCCTGCGTCACTTTAAAGACGAGGTGGATAGCGCCCGCAACGGTACCGAATGCGGTATCGGCGTGAAGAGCTACAATGATGTCAGAGTGGGTGACCAGATCGAGGTGTTTGATTCTCGAGAAGTCGCCAGGGAACTGTAAGCCTATATGCCTAGAGAATTTAGCCGCGGCCAGCGAGTTGGCGACCTGATCCAGAAAGAACTGGCGCAGCTCATTCAGCAGGAAATTAAAGATCCTCGTATTGGCATGGTGACGATCACCGAAGCCAAGGTGAGTCGGGATCTGTCGTTCTCTGATGTCTACTTCACCATGTTGCCTGAGGAAAACTCCGCCCAGGGCGAAGAAGTGTTAAATCAGGCCGCCGGTTTTTTGCGCTCGCAGTTGGCCAAGATCATGTCCACCCGAACAACGCCGCGTTTGCGCTTCCATTACGACACCAGCATTGCCAATGGTGCCCATATGTCTAAGGCCATCAACGAGGCCTTACGCAAAGACGCAGAACAGCACCAGGACTAGAGACGTGGGTAGGCCAAACATAAAACGGCGGGTGGTAAACGGCATCCTGGTCCTTGATAAGCCGCTAGATGTCAGTTCTAACGGTGCGTTACAGCGGGTAAAGTTTCTTTATCGAGCCAAGAAAGCGGGCCACACTGGTAGCCTCGATCCTTTGGCTACCGGTGTCTTGCCACTGTGCTTTGGTGAAGCCACCAAGTTCTCGCAATTTTTATTAGATGCTCACAAAAAGTATCGCACGGTCATCAAATTGGGTGTGACCACGACCACCGGTGATGCAGAAGGCGAAGTGGTCGCTGAAGCGCCGGTTGAAACTTTGACAAAAGCTGGGCTGGAAGCTGTCTTAGAGCAGTTTCGGGGTCCCATCGAACAAGTGCCTTCAATGTATTCCGCAATCAAGGTAGATGGCAAACCACTGTACAAGCTTGCCCGGCAAGGTATTGAAATTGAAAGAAAATCCCGCAGTGTGGAGATTTTTGACCTGGATCTGGTGTCGCTGCAAGGGGACTTGGTTTGTCTCGATGTGCACTGCAGCAAGGGAACCTATATCAGAACACTGGCAGAAGATATCGGTAAAGTGTTAGGCTGCGGCGCGCACGTGGCCGAGCTACGCCGCACTGCTTCTGGGCCGTTTAGCCTTGAGCAAGCGTATACCGTGGCGGAGCTTGAACAGTGTCTCGAGGATAAGGGTGAAGCTGGACTAGATGAGTTGTTATTGTCTCCGGCGGAAGCTTTACCAGATTGGCCCAGCGTCGAGTTAACGGAGCTAAGTGCCTCGTATCTACGTCAGGGTCAGCCGGTACAAATCGCGAAAGCCCCAACAACAGGTTGGGTAAGAATTTTTTCAGAATCTCAAGATCCCGCTTTTATTGGTGTCGGCGAGATAATGGAAGATGGTCGGGTAGCCCCAAGAAGATTGGTGGCTTACTGACAAATTGCAGTAAAGAGCAGTAAGACGGCGACTACAAATATGCGTGGTCGTACGTTTCATTTAAATCAAGCATATTGGAGAAAACTATGGCACTAAGTGCACAAGACAAAGCTGAAATCGTAAAAGAATTTGGTGAATCAGAAACAGATACGGGTTCACCTGAAGTACAGGTAGCACTGTTAACCGCGAATATTGAAAAGCTCCAGTCTCACTTTAAAGAGCATAAGGCTGATCACCACTCACGGACAGGTTTGTTACGCATGGTAAGTCAACGTCGTAAGTTGTTGAACTACCTGAAGAACAAAAGCACAGATCGATACGCTCAGCTCATCAAACGTTTAGGCTTAAGAAGATAAGACAAGCCGCACAGCAGGCTGGCCAGACTGTGCTGGCCGCCTTGCTGACGACAGTATTAATTGGAGAATAATTTGAATCCTGTAAAGAAGAAATTTACTTACGGCGATCAAGAAGTTGTGATTGAAACTGGCAAGATCGCCAGACAAACTTCTGCCGCTGTACTGGTCACCATGGCAGAAACCACCGTACTGGTGGCTGTGGTTGGCCAGAAAAGCGCAAAACCAGGTCAGGACTTTTTCCCCCTGACAGTAAACTACGAAGAAAAAACCTACGCCGCCGGTAAGATTCCCGGTGGTTTCTTCAAACGCGAAGGCCGTCCTTCTGAAAAAGAAACGCTGACCTCGCGCCTTATCGACCGTCCTATCCGCCCGCTGTTTCCAAAGGGCTTTATGAATGAAGTGCAGGTGACCTGCCAGGTGATCTCTGCCCATAAAGATACGGATCCTGATATTCCTGCCATGATTGGTACCTCTGCAGCGTTGGCGCTCTCTGGTATTCCGTTTAGCGGCCCTATTGGCGCTGCTCGAGTGGGTTTCACTAAAGATGGTTACCTGTTGAATCCAGGCTATGAAGCACTGGCTAGCTCTGACCTCGATATGGTTGTGGCTGGTACAGAGTCTGCGGTTTTGATGGTTGAGTCCGAAGCGAAAGAGCTCACTGAAGATCAAATGCTGGGTGCTGTGCTGTATGCCCACCAGGAAATGCAGGTAGTCATTAAAGCGATCGAAGAATTGAAAGCCGAAGCTGGCAAGCCAGCCTGGGATTGGGTGCCAGAAGCAGAAAACGAAGCGCTCACCGCAGCGGTTAGCGACAAGTATGAAGCCGGCATTACTGAGGCTTACCAGGTCGTTGACAAAATGGAGCGTCAAGACAAGTTGGCTGCTCTCCGTGATGATGCGGTTGCTACCCTGGGTAGTGAAGAATCTGAGTTTGATGCAGGTGATGTCTCAGCCGCATTTGGCAAGCTTGAGAAGAAAGTGGTTCGCCGCCGTATTATTGCTGGTGAACCGCGTATTGATGGTCGCGATACCAAGACAGTTCGCAACATTGATGTGGAAGTAGGTATTCTCGACAAGACTCACGGCTCAGCCTTGTTCACCCGTGGTGAAACACAAGCCATTGTTACAACGACACTGGGTTCCATGCGCGATGCCGCTTTGATCGATGCCTTGCACGGTAGCTACCGTGATCACTTCTTGTTGCATTACAACTTCCCGCACTACAGTGTTGGTGAGACTGGTTTTTCCGGTGGTCCTAAGCGCCGTGAAATTGGTCATGGTCGTTTGGCTCGTCGCGGTGTTGCGGCGGTATTGCCAACGATTGAAGACTGGCCCTACACGGTTCGTGTGGTTTCTGAGATCACTGAATCTAATGGTTCTTCCTCTATGGCCAGTGTCTGTGGCGCCAGCTTGTCCTTGATGGACGCCGGCGTGCCGCTGAAAGCCCGGTTGCAGGTATTGCCATGGGCCTGGTGAAAGAAGATGACGGTTTTGCTGTGTTAACCGACATCCTGGGTGATGAAGATCACCTGGGTGATATGGACTTTAAAGTTGCCGGTACTGATACAGGTGTGACTGCCTTGCAAATGGATATCAAGATCCAGGGCATCACCGAGCAAATCATGGAAACAGCGCTGGCCCAGGCCAAGGACGCTCGTTTGCACATCCTCGGAGAAATGGCGAAGGTCATCGGTCGTTCCCGTGAGGCGGTTTCTGACAACGCACCAGCCATGGTGACTATCAAGGTCGAAGCCGACAAGATTCGTGATGTGATTGGTAAAGGCGGTGCAACCATCCGTTCTATTACTGAAGAAACCGGCGCTGATGTGGATATCAATGATGACGGTACCATCATCATTTATGGTGAAGGTAAAGAGTCTCGCGATGCTGCTGTAGAAATGATTGAGTCGATCACAGCAGAAGCTGAAATCGGCAAGGTCTACAAAGGCAAGGTTGTGAAAATCGCTGACTTTGGCGCTTTCGTTAACATCCTACCTGGCAAAGACGGTCTGGTGCATATCTCGCAAATCGCCCATGAGCGAGTAGAGAAGGTCACTGACTATTTAACTGAGGGTCAGGAAGTTGAAGTGAAGTGTCTCGACACTGAACGCGGCCGAATCAAGCTCTCGATTAAAGAGTTGCTTGAGAAAGAAGAGCCTGAAGAAGCTGCGGACGACTCCGAGGCAAGTTAAGTCTCATCGTCCTGAGCGAACAAAGGCAGCCCTCTTTTGACGGCTGCCTTTTTTTTGCGCGCCTGCCAGCGTCATGGTGCAGTCGCTTACTGATTCGAGCTGTTAGCTTTGGTCTATGGTTTAGCCGTGCTCCTTTAAACACTCAGACAAAAGCTGCAAAGCCCGGGTTGTGAAGGATTGCATATTCTCTGCGCGGTGGTTGCTACCAGTTGCCACCTCAATCTCGCGAGTTACAGGTCCGGCGATGCCAATTACAGAACTGCCAGCTGGATGACCATATGGACTATCCGATGGACCAGAAGCCCCTAGTTCAGCCAATCCCCAGGTAGCGCCCAGCTGATTTTTTGCCGCTTCGGCAAAAACCGCGATTAAAGGTTTTGATAGCGGCTTGAGGCCTTCCAAGCTGGACTTATCAAGATCTAAATAGGCGTTTCGGGAAGCTCTGGTATAAACCACGCTGCCACCCAAAAAGTATGCCGAGGCGCCCGGCACAGACAACAGTGATGCCGCAATGAGCCCACCGGTGGTGGACTCGGCAATGCTAATGGTTTGCTGCCTGGCGATTAACAGGCCAGCAATTTCACTGCATAAGCGCTGGGTTGCGGGATTCAACACGGCTAGGGCTTCGGCCGATTGTTGATTAAGTCTTCCACCACACCGGGATCAGCGAGGGTACTGGTGTCACCCAGATTATCCAGCTCATTCTCTGCAATCTTGCGCAGGATACGCCGCATAATTTTCCCTGAGCGAGTTTTCGGTAGCCCCGGTGCCCACTGAATGACATCGGGTTTGGCAATAGCGCCAATCTCGGTTCTGACTAGCTGGTTTAGCTCCGCCAGCAACTCATCACTACCCTCACTCCCGCTCATTAAAGTGACATAGGCGTAAATGCC
>JBKAGC010000187.1:0-7241 GCA_046290215.1 Pseudomonadales bacterium
CCGGGGCGTTGGCATATCGGTCGAGGGCAATCACTTCCACACCCAGCCGCTGCAACTCTATCGCCACTTCTTTACCCAGTTCACCGCTACCTAAAAGAATGGCCCGGGTAGGAACTTCTGAAAGTGGCGTACCAATACTGCTCATGGTGTGTTCTCTTGTAAAAAGTCTAATTGTACCCAGTAATGGGCATGATCTGAGATACCTCTGGGCGTATAACCACCCTCAATGACACGAAAGCCCCGGGTAATAATCCAATCCAGACGCCAAAACGGCCCGATGCTCTGTTCCACCGCGTCGACAACCCCTGGTTCGCCAATAAAATTCATTAGTACATCATTGCGATTATCGGTGTTCAGGTCGCCCAGCAGAATCACGGGGCCCTCCACTTCACGAAACGCGTTAAGCACATAATCCAGTTGTACGGCGTTATTCTCCCGGCGATCCAGATGAGTCACCAGCACCGTCACCGGCCGACCGAGGATAGTCATCTCAGCACGAATCAAGTTACGCGGATTAGCCTCGGTATCCGCCACTTCAGGCAAGCGTTCGATAGACCAGTTATTCACAGGGAAGCGACTTAATAAGCCTGAGCCTTTATTAGGCTGCAACCAGCGATAGGTGGTGGGGGCAAACAGATAGTTTAGGCCGGTTGCCCTCGCGACCTGATTGGCCTGATCTTGCCAGCCATAAAAAAATGTCCCGGATAGCTCCTGCAATCCCGCCAGTTCCGAACCTTTCAAGACTTCAATGGCGCGTGTCAGGTCGCGCACATCATCCAGCCCCTTGCCACGCTGCACATTGAAGTTGTCGACGCGAAAACCCGGTCGATCTGGCCAGGTGATGGAGGCATCTCGTTCTGGTGCTGGAGACAGCTGTTCACCCGCTCGATCCGCGACGGGAAACTCCAGGGAACTGAGGCCAATAAGTAATAGCGTAGCGAAGAAGCTGATGCCGATTTTTTTTAACACGAGGTGACGCAAACCCGTTATGGCAAAGCCCGCGATCATACCTGATTACGCCGGGGAAAACCCCGCTTGAGCAAGCGCTTGAGGCATAAAAAAAGGGGCATAACCAAGGTTAACGCCCCTTTCTAACGTTCTACTGAAGATTATTTATCGGCCATCTCTTCCCGGCGCTTACGAGCCCAGGTCCAACCCTCGGTGGCGTTCGACATATCCAGCAATTGCTCTTTCTTCTCGAGCAAATCCTCGTAGGTCACATCTGCACCGAACTGGATGTCCTCGTTATTGAAGATCGCACAAGTGGAATAACGACCGTTACCCGCCTGGATGCACACATTGGTGGGAGCGTCTTCAGACACCATGAGCATGACCGCCGGGGTCACGAGCTTTGGATGAGACATGGGGTTTGGATCATCAGGGTTCACGTCGCGACCTGGGATGGTACCAATCAGGCGTGTTTCTGCAGCCGGCGCGAGCACGTTGACGCGGATGTTCTTAGAGCGCCCCTCCTGGGCCAACACATTGGCGAGCCCCAGCATGCCCATTTTCGCCGCGCCATAGTTGGCCTGGCCAAAGTTACCGTAAATGCCAGAAGTAGATGACGTGAAGACGATTCGGCCGTATTGCTTTTCATACATGATAGGCCAGGCCGCATGGGTCACGTACGCACTACCATTTAAGTGCACATCCATAACGATATCCCAGTCGGCTAGTTCTAGTTTCTTGAAACTTTTATCCCGCAAGATACCGGCATTGTTGATAAGGATGTCCACGGTGCCAAACTCGGCTACCGCATCATCAATGATGGACTTGGCACCCGCCTTATCAGATACAGAAGCCTTGTTGGCGATGGCCACGCCGCCCGCCGCTTTGATTTCATCTACGACTGCATCTGCTGCATCGCTGCTGCCGGTACCGTCGCCGCTACCCCCTAAATCATTCACCACGACCTTGGCGCCGCGCTTGGCAAACTCCAGGGCGTGGGCCTTACCGATACCGCCGCCAGCACCGGTGATCACAACCACTTTATCTTTGAACTCGCTCATATCACTCCCCTCTTGAATTGAATGGTGTTACTAAAATTATCGGTGCACTGGGTATATCAGCTCGCTCAGAAAAACGCTAGTGCCTACACATAATCCCACAACGGGACTCTGCTAGTGCCTTGCTGGCAGGCAAGCAAAAATAAAGGTAAAGCAGAGTCGCCAACCCAGAACCCTGGCAGCTTTTGGTATTGATCAAGGCTGTGCATGGCAAACGCCCTGGCTCGTTCCAACCACTTCTCGCCGCCACTACGCTGAAACAACTTCAGAAACGCAAAACCGTTACCATCCGTGCCGTGGCATAAACCAAGACCCTTCTTCAGGGGCCCGGCCTGCCAAATGGCTTCACCTGCTTGCAGCAACAGATGATCCAACGCTGCCGAATACCCCTTCTCAATATCGTTAACAGATAACAGTACACCCGGCGCACCATGACACCATTGCACAAGAAACTCCGGGGTATCCGCAGGCATACCATCTAGATTAGTCGGCCAGTTGGCTAGTCCGCCCTCGTGGCGTGCAGTTCTGGTAAGCGTCTCCACAGTCGTGGCCAATAACCATTCACGATCTTCTGAACTCAACAATGTCTGGCCGCGCAAAAAAGGAAACATATTGCCCACAAAACCATGACCAGCCCCGGTTAAACGGGGTTGGCCGCCGTATAGATCCTGACGCCATATCTGACAGTTGAAGTCCTCCGCGAACTGCAGTTGCTGGCGCATAAAGTCAAACTGACGCTGGAACAATTCCAGCAGTTTTTGACGGGTATCGCGCCCAATGGTGAGAGCTGAATCCTCCACTAGGAGATTGTTTAACACGGGCAGGATCGAACCTGGTCCACCCCAGAGCACTTCAAGTGTGGGGTTTTCAATATTGCCTGCGGCAAGCTCTAGTAGCTGGCTTTGCCAGTGATCGAATTGCTCAGGGCAAAACCGTTGCATCATATTGACTGAGCCACTGTGGCCAAGAAAATAGGATGCCTCGTAATTCACTACATCGAGGTCGGTAAACTCCACGGCCTCGAAGTTTGTGTAGTCCGCAAAGATTTCTGCCGCTAGTTGCGGTACATCCAGGTCCAGCGTTTGCCCCGTTAGCTCAGCGGTTTCAATCACCGCCCAGAGGACTCCAAGCGCGCCTTCGTACATGGTGGTTGCCGCAACATCTTCGCCTTGCTGGCGCCAGAGCTTGTTGCGTAGAAAGTCAATGCTGTCAGCCTGGCAGCGGGCAATGGCGGCAGAAACCACCGCGTGATCCCACGGCGTTTCGGTGCAGCTTTCGTGACGCTCTGCAGCAAATAACATACTAGGCTGAAGCCGAACCTGTTCTATCACCGATCAACATGGCCACCAGATCGCCGTTGGTTTGCTTTGCTAAATAAAGCATATAGAGACACAAAAACGGCGCGCCAAAGAAAAATGCCAGCACGCCAAGGCCAATACCCGATGGGGTGAATTGATTACGCCACATGGTCCACAAGGCCGAGAAAGACAACATAAACATAAAGTCGAGATTGAATTGCCCTGCCCAGGTAAGCGCCATCATGTCACCGAAGAAATAGGGGAAAAGATTCACGCCATATTCCATGATAACCAGGCCAGTGTAGGCACCTATGATGATCAAGACTGCGACAAAGTAGATTTGCAGTGCACCCATATTGAGTCCCCTTTTTGTTCTGCTGGTAGCCAACAGCTATATTGCGTCATCTCACTGGAAATCGCTATAAACAAGGACTGACCGCACCACTAGACGGGCCTTTAGCAGTGACGTTAAATAGATGTTCAAAAAGGGGGAAGCGTTTATGGAAAAACAAGATCTCATCGCACAACTGATCGCCGGTTATGAGGCTGCGAAAAAGCCCATCGCCTTCTTGCTGATCTTTGTCGCTGTGGCCATTGAAACCTTGCCCGGTGAACTGTTGCCAGAGGGATTACAAGAAGCCACTGCCGCCGGTGTGATCCTCGCCCTATTGCTAATCATCCTGGAAATCCTGTTTGTGATTTACGAGAAAGCCACCGAGGAAGAAAAGCGCTTAGAGCAAATTGACTCCAATGACCTGTACCGATCCATTCTTGATATCGTTGCTTACGAGCGCAATGTCTCCATTAAGTATATCGGCGTGGCCGGACGCCACGGCTGGACGCCAGTGCTAGAAAAGCTACTGGACGAAAACGAACCGAACTCGCTGATTGCCACCCACAAAAAATTTCAGATTGATGTGGCGTTGTTAGATCCAAACTTCAGCGAAAGAAACAGCCGCCTGTCACGCATGAATGCAAAGTTTGCCTCCGTTGAATACACCTCAAACGCGCCCAGGACCTGGCCACCTCGATTACTGAACAAGCCACTCCGGGTTCAACCATCAACGTCCACTACTACGACCACATGCCGAACATCTTAGGCTTTCTCGTCAACGACAATTATCTCTTTACCACCTACGCCTTCTGGGAACGGGTTCAGGATGAGTTAACCCTCCGCGCTGGAGGCACCAAATACTTTGTGTATGACAAAAACGATGAATTCGGCGGCCAGGAAGTGATTCGGCGTTTTCAGGGTTGGTTCGACTTTATTGTGGAAAGTCATAAGGTTGCGGGTAAGGCTGGTTAGGGGGGAAAGTACCAGATCCTGATGTGTATTGCGGTGGAGAAGGAAAAGTTGATCCGTAATTCTGTTAAACTTATCGCATGGGAATGAACTTGCCAGTAGGCATTTTATGGGTTGTTATTGGTTTTGCGCTCGCGGAGTCATGGAATATTGGCCGAGATGCGGGTCAAGTCGTTGCAACCACGAATTCTGTAATCAGCCCACTCTTTTTCTTGTGCTTGGCCAGCTGCATCCTATATTTGCTGGTAAAAGTGACAACAGCTCTAGAGTCATCTTCTCAATTCAAACCTATTCTCGGAAAGAATCGGTTGCAGCTGCCTTTGTTCGGAGCTATTGGACTTTTGGCGAATGTATACATCTTCGATGGAGAATATCTCGTTGGTTATCTGGAGCTTGTGGGCTCTGAAAAAATTCAAGTCATCACTATATTGATCATCACTTTTGACCTGGTTGTTGGGTTCAAGTCTCGGGTAGTTAGAAACAACGAGTCCTTATTGTTTTTGGACGATGGTGAGATCAGATCAAGAAAAGATGACCTACTTGGAATGTCAGAATCGGCGAGTACATTTGCAGAGAGTGTTTTCAATGAAGGCGATCCTAGAAGCTTAGTCTTTGGCATTGATGCACCTTGGGGAATTGGTAAGACCAGTTTTCTGAACCTTTGTGAGGAACATTGGAGAGAACAATATGATGATCGACTAATAGTTTATCGATTCAGTCCATTAGATCACTCTTCCGACACGGACCTCGTGAAGATTTTCTTAACCGGTCTTTCAAATCAGATTCAAAAACGAGCCTACGTCCCACAATTAGATTGGCTCATCAAGAGGTTCAGCTCTTTCTTAAAAACGGGTAGCTTTTCTTTTTTCTCTTATGACCTGCCAACCAATTTGTTCTCCGTGTCTGAAAATCAGGTGATAGAGGGAGTCCAAGAAATCATCAACCAAATTAACAAGAAAGTCATAGTAATTGTTGATGATCTGGATCGAATCGATTTTGACGAAACCAGAGAAATTCTTTTCGTAATCCGAAAGGGCTTTTCGATTGATGGAATTTCTTACGTGGTTGCTTATGATTCAAATGCTCTAAGGTCTCGCTCAGAAGAAGGCAACCTCGCCGAATATCTAGAAAAATTTATTAATGTTAGGGTGAGTCTATTTACAAAGAGACGGGAGCTCATAAGTTTCTTGTCTGAAGAGTTTTTCAACTCCAATATAATAAGGCCATATGATCTAGCAGGAATGCGAGATATCGTAGCCGGATTCACCTCACTACTTTCCTCAAATCAAACAGCACAATACCAAAACCTTCTAGGCGATTTACGTAAAATCAAACGTTTGGTAAATGTAGTCACAATGTCTGGACTCGACAGATTGTCATTGAAGCGAGCGGATATTGAGCCGATAGCGCTGGCGAAACTCATTTTACTCTATGTGAACTTTCCCAGTACCTTTAGAACGATATATGACTCTGAAACTGATGGTAGATACGGACTAGTTTCTCTGGAAAACCAGATGGAAAATGGTGAAAGGAGCTACAAAAACACTTGCCGTTACCACAAGTTTCGTAAACTACTAACCAGAGAGGAAAAGTTCTTACTAGACGAGCTTTTTCATGAAAGACTGGCGGTAGAGTCGGAGTTCTCAACCGACCCAGTTAATTTTGATACGTTAGTTAGCATAAATGACGAGTACGGCATTAGACGGAATTTGGAGCGATATCTTAACTTTATTGTGGAGGGACTTGAGCCGGATCCCGTAACTCAAACGGCCTTTTATCGGGAGCAATTTCAACTTGTAGAAAAAGGGCAGGATCCAAAAGATGTTTTCAACGAAGAGCTTTTGACCAATAGCGAAGAAGCCCAACAACAGATGTGGAATCATATTCTGAGCGAGCTGCACAAGCTGGACAGGCGCACTGGATTGGCATACATGCAATATTTACTATCAATGATGCCTTCATTCAGCTTGTTAGAAACGGAAGGATTCCGGAACAAGTTACGGGCTAGCGCTCCAGTTTTTTTGACGAAGTTCTTGGATAGATTTGGTTGGGATTTCGAAAACGCTACTAATAGTGACGACAAAGCTATAGCGGAGATATTGGAGTTTGTGTTCGGGAATGATGGCGTTTTAAGCCAGTTTAATATTGCGGATGTTCGGCAACTCAATGACTTAATGATGTTTCGATTATATTGTTCAGCTGATCGAGGTGGTGATAATTGGAATTTGAGCGCTGCGCTAACACTAGCAAGTAGAGATGTGGCAATTAGAGAGGGTGCTGTTCAGTCAATCGCAATTGAGGGGTTAAGGAAATTGTCGCAAGAAATCTTCCGCCGCTTTCACGAAGAGTATATTGCTAGAAAACGTAGCCTGGCCGTCGATATCCATCAGTTAACTAGCGCCGAAATAGCGCTGGCAAGAACAGGAGAGGAGGAAATCACGCAGACTGAGCTTCAGAAAACTAAAAACACTCTGCTTTCATTCATTGTTTATCAGCTGACCAACAAAGACATCCGTTCTGGAATAGGTTGTGGTTACTATGATCTCGAATCTGACTCCGATGGGCAGGGGATCCGGGATGCTATGAATGACTATTTGCTTGACATCTGCTTCGATCCTAACGATTCACAACGAA
>JBKAGC010000188.1:0-7116 GCA_046290215.1 Pseudomonadales bacterium
CACTGGCCGCCCAGAACACATCACCTGGACCAACGTCATAAACCGACTGCATGGAGTAGCGCATGGCCACCGCATGACCGCCATTATCCCGCACCACGCCCTTGGGTTTACCGGTAGTACCAGACGTGTAAAGAATATACAGCGGATCGCTAGACTTTAATGGCACACAACCCACTGGCTCAACGTTAGCTAACAAATTATCCCAGTCGTGGTAAATGCCATCCAGGCTAACTTTAAGCTGAGGCCGCTGTAGAAACACCACACTGTCTAACTTGTGCGCGGCGAGTTCCATCGACTCATCCAGAAGTGGTTTGTAAGGTATGATTTTGTCAAATTCGATACCACAACTTGCAGACAAGATGAGTTTCGGCTGGGCATCATCGATGCGCGTTGCTAGTTCACGGGCGGCAAAACCGCCGAAAACCACGGAATGTAGCGCACCGATTCTCGCACAAGCCAGCATGGCCATCAGCGCCTCAGGAATCATTGGCAAATAGATGATCACCCGATCCCCTTTTGTCACGCCCTGGGCCGTGAGTAAACCAGCTAACCTGGCAACTTTCTCGGTCAATTCAGCAAAGGTAAAGGTCTGCCGGGTATTGGTTACCGGTGAGTCATAAACCACCGCTAACTGGTCTCCCCGGCCGGCTTCCACATGATGGTCCAGCGCTAGATATGCGGTATTTAACTCGCCATCGGCAAACCATTGACCCTGTCCATCTGGCGCCGTGCTATAGCCTGTGGTGGGCGGCTTATACCAGGCCAAAAGTTTGGCCTTTTCTAACCAGAATGCCTCTGGGTCACGTTGCGCTGTGTCGAACTCGGTTTGGTAGGAACTCATAAGCTAGTCACGAATACTTCAAAGCGCTTAAGGTACCGAAGCTGCCGACCTTTCGCAAAAGGCGCGTGGCAACATTGCTCACCATGCTGCAGGCAAAAAAAAGGGGCTTATTAAAGCCCCTTTCCTGATTTTGCAACTGAGCCTAGCGACGCTTCTTACGCTTACGCTTCATGGCTTCAAGTTGTGCCTTGGTGGGACAGGCATTCAGTAGCTGCTTGTAAATCGCAGCCCGCTTGGAGATCTTCTTATGCTCTATATAAAAGTCCACTGCTTTTTCCCAGGCACCTTTTAGACCGTGCAGGTTGATCGATACAGTGGTGTTAACAATCTTGTTGGCTTTCGCCGACATGATGCCAATCTGGAAAACTGGTGTGCGAGTACCGCTCTTCTCAGTTTTCATGCGGAATAAAATGCCGCGGACTTTGCCATCTTTGTCGAAAATCGCTGTTTTTGCTGCTTCAGCTTTAGCTTTCGCTTGCTGCTTGGCCAATACAGCATCTCTGTCTTCAGCTTGCTGCTTTACTTTGGCCCGTTTTTCACCGCGTAATCGCTTACCATTTTCCTTTAACGAAAAGTACTCCTGGTAAGTCTTACCGGCGATTTGACGCCTGACTCGAAACCCGTGAAATCGGGTCGTATCAAGTAATTCTACGCTCATAAGGTTTACCTGCTTAAGTGGTTAATTCTGTTCGGACGATATCTACTCGGCTTAGATTTGACCGGGAAACTCAAGCAACGTTCCCGAAACCCAATCAAATTGTCAGTAAAATGCCGAGTTAAGGATGGCGCATTTTACAGTAATCGCAACCAATGTGAATGTACCACCTGAAAAATTAATCCAAGCGGTACCCACCTAAACGCGGATTCCCTTCAGCTTGCAGCCAAAAGTCCCTGATTTTTGAGGGATTTTCCTAAAACCCCTCAAACCATCTGGTTACTCAGAGACAGCTTGCACTGCACCACTTTGGACCAATTCACTCACCTGATCAGAACTGAATCCGGCAGCTTCTAACACATCGATTGTGTCTTCGCCTGGAATTCTGCTGCCATGACTCAGAGCAGGCTCAGTGCGTGAAAAGCGCGGCGCTGGAGAAGGCTGAAGCACCCCATCAAGTTCGGTGAAAGTGCCACGCTGTTTATTATGAGGGTGTTCTGCGGCCTCGGTCATGGATAAAACCGGGGCAAAACAGACATCTGAGCCTTCCATAATCTCGCACCATTCTGCGCGAGTTTTGGTTTTGAACACCGCGGTGATTTTGTCTTTATATTCCGGCCAACGACTTTGATCCATCTGGGCAGAAAACTCTTCTGGGTCCAGGCCGGCTTTCTCAAGCAATAGCGCATAAAACTGTGGCTCAATGGAGCCTAACGATATGTATTCGCCATCACTGGTCTCATAGGTATCGTAGAAGTGAGCCCCGGTATCCAACAAATTCGTACCACGTTCTGGGTTCATCGCACCAACATGGCTCATGGTGTAGAACATTGACATCAAAATAGCAGCACCATCCACCATCGCCGTATCTACAACCTGGCCTTTACCGGACTTCTGCGCTTCAAGAATGGCACTGACGATACCTAGCGCTAGCACCATGCCACCACCACCAAAATCACCCACCAGATTCAGCGGTGGCACGGGTTTGCCGCCTTTCGGGCCAATCGCACTGAGCGCGCCAGAAAGTGCAATGTAATTGATATCGTGACCCGCAGCATTAGCCATAGGGCCATCCTGGCCCCAACCGGTCATACGGCCATAAACAAGCTTTTCGTTACGTGCCATGCAATCTTCTGGACCAAGACCGAGACGCTCGGTAACCCCTGGCCGGAAGCCCTCAAACAAGGCGTCTGCTGATTCGCACAGCTTCAAAACAACTTCCTTGCCAGCGTCACTCTTCAAATCCACAGCAATAGACTTGCGGCCCCGGGTTAGCACGTCAATTGGCCGGCGTGGCGCGGCGCCAGCACGATCAACACGGATAACCTCAGCGCCCAGATCGGATAACAACATGCCGCAAAATGGACCTGGTCCAATGCCAGCCAATTCGATGATCTTAATTCCTGCTAATGGTCCCAAGGTTTTGCCCCTTTTACTGTCAAAAATTTGATTAGCGCATTTAGTCACAATCGAAAAATCTGAGCAAGATTTCGCCGAAAGCGGGCGAACTGAAAATCCTTTGCTAGACTACTTAATTAGAAGCCGAATATTGGCGAGAGGCTGGGATTCTCTACCTGCCAACATTCACCGCTATTGCAAGTCGATTGATAGAATAAGGACATTAGTTTGGCCGCGCTTGACGCCCTATATAAGTATCTGCCCACCGATGCTGCGCGCAAAGTCCTCGGCGAGGGCAGTATGCGCTGGGTTTCTCCTGCTTTGATAGAAGACCCGTGGTTCATTGGCTACGACGTTGACCTCGGCTTCAATCACGAAACCATCAACAAGGCCATGCTGAAAATGGCGGTGTCGATGATCTTCGATAAGGACCTGCCCAGCGGCAACCGCGAGCATCCTTTATACAAAGCAATTTGTCGGTGGCGTGCAGAAGAACGCTTCAATAATGAAACAGAAGCCTGGGATGCTTTATCTGAACTACTGGCGCCAACGCCTGAAACCTTGCAGCAAAAGCTCAATAAGATCACGGAGAACTGGCAAGAAACGGTCGCTAATGCCCGGGTCTTGAGCTTTACCGAAAGCCCCAAAGTCATGCATGCCTGGCAGCAGCACGCCGACAACTTTAAAGGCGTCGCCTTACGCTTCGAACCGAGCGGCAATTTTAGCGATGCCAAGCCTGTGGAATATTCGAATCAGCGCCCACATCTAACCACCGTCAAGGAACAAGTAAACGACCTTGTGGGTATTGAACGAGCCAATGTAGAAGGCAAGTTTGAGTCAAAACTACTGGCCAATGGCAGACACATGGCGTTCGAAAAGGAAGTGCGCTGCTTGCGAATCTTTGCCGAGGAAGATCTCGATTGCGGTGAGGACATCGAGGACTGGTACATGGACGAGGCATTTGCCCCAGAGCAGTTAAGCGCCGTGTATTTTGGCTTTGCCGTACCTGACTACGAAATTCTTGAAATTGGTGCACTGCTTGAAACCAGCTACCCCGGCACCACCCTGTACCGGGCCCGCAAGCTCGATGAGCAATACGATATCGAGTTCGACAAGATATCTCTCAAAGAGGCCACCGAGCCCCGGGCACAAGAACAGCAAGTTGGTTGAATTAAGCCGCTAGCTCATTAATATGCGGCAGTTCATACATGACCTGTTGGCACTATGGCCGAGCTACTCGAACACATTGAAATAGAACCACCTTCACCTGCCACGGCTACCGTCATTTGGCTCCACGGTCTGGGTGCCGATGGCCATGATTTCGAGCCTCTGGTACCAGAGCTGCACTTGCCAAATGATCATGGCATCCGCTTTATATTTCCCCATGCACCCATTCGCTCCGTCACCATCAACGATGGCGCAGAAATGCGCGCCTGGTACGATTTTGTGCCACATTCAGAGCACGGTGGAAGTGATGATATTGAAACGTCCCGGCGCCAGATCGAGGCATTTATAGAGCATGAAGTGGCGCGCGGTATTCCCACCCAGCGAATTCTCCTGGCAGGTTTCTCCCAAGGTGGCGTCATTGCCTTGCACACTGCGCTGCGCTATCCGGAGCGACTTTGTGGTGTGCTGGCACTATCCACTTACTTACACGACTTTAGTGCCACCGAAGCAGAACGTACCGACGCCAACCTGGCAATTCCAATTATGATGGCCCACGGCACCATGGATCCCATGATCCCTATCATGCGAGCCGCCACCTCCAGAGAAAACCTCATGCGTCTTGGCTATGACCTGCGCTGGTACGACTATCCCATGGGACATCAGGTATGCCTGGAAGAGGTCGAGGAAATTGCTCGATTCTTTGCCGAGGTCTTCTAAGAACGCTCATGCTAAAAGCTGCAACACCCACCGCCTGGGTTGATACCGTGCTGGACTCATTTGATGAGTTCCTTAATGATCATGCTGCCAACGAACGCAAAGCCTCCGCAGTTGCCATGAGCCTGGTCGCTCACTACCCAGACAAGGCCAAACTATTATCTGAAATGGTCGACCTGGCACTAGAAGAGCTCGGCCATTACCGGCAAGTCATCAAGCTCATGTTAGCGCGGAATATTACCCCCGCGCCGGATGAAAAGGATCCTTACGTCAATCAATTGCTGAAGCAAATCCGCAAAGGGCCTGATGACTATTTCCTTGACCGCTTACTGGTAGCAGCGGTTATCGAGGCCAGAGGCACAGAACGCTTTGGCTTGATTGCCGCTCACCATACCGATGCGCAAATGCGCAAGTTCTATGGCGCTTTAGAGAGAGCAGAAGCCAATCATCACCAGCTATTTCTAGATCTCGCAAACGACTTTTTTGCGCCAGAGGTGGTCGCTGACAGATGGCAAGAGTGGCTCGAACTGGAAGCAGAAATCATGCTCGCCCAGCCCATTCGTGCCCGCTTGCACTAGGGTGGAACTGCCAGGCGCCAGCAAATATTTAAACCAATACGCCGAGCCCGAGGCCAGGCTTCTCCCCGCTCCGGCAAAAACCGCCCGGTATGTACTGGTGATCCCCGCTTACCAGGAATCCATCTCAAACATCGAAGCGGCCATTGCGGCGGTGGACAATCTGATTTTGGTCCTGGTCGTCAACAGCCCAAATGCCAACGACAAAGAAACACTTGAACTATTGGCTCTCATCAAACAACGCTGGCAGCAAAGCGACAAGCCCGGCTGGTTTACCCTGGCGGATAGCAAGCAAGTCTATGTTGTGGATCGTGTTACCCAGCCCATCGAGCCCAGGCAAGGTGTCGGTCTGGCGCGCAAAATCGGCGCTGATATTGCCCTGCAACTGATCAAGGCGGGACACGTTGAGGAGCCGTGGATTTACTTGAGTGACGCTGATGCCGTTTTGCCTGGGGATTACTTCACCAGCACCAAACCAGCCGCACCTGTCCAACCTTTAGCCTTCCAGCTTTATCCCTTCCAACATGATTGTGCAGGTGATGTCGCTATGGCGTTATATGAATTCTCGCTGCTGTGGTATGCCCTTGGCCTACAACACGCCGGCTCAGTTTACGGCTATCCGTCTGTTGGCAGTTGTATCACCTGTCACGCTAGCGCTTATGCAAAAGTCCGCGGCTTTCCACCTCGTGCTGCGGGTGAGGACTTTTATCTACTAAATAAATTGCGCAAACTGGGTAACTTCTCTTACCGGGTCACCCCAATAAGACTGGCCAATAGACGGTCGCAAAGAGTTCCGTTTGGGACTGGTCCGGCTTTGCAAAAGATTGACGCCATGACAGAACCGTTGGCATGGGAGTTCTACCATCCAGAAGTTTTCGTCGCGCTCAAACAGTTTCTACAAACACTGCAAAGCAGTTATACCGCTAAAGATCTCACTCAGCACTTTGCTGTGCCGCTGTTCAAACACTTTGTCGAGCAACAAAAGCTCCTGCCGCTACTAGCTCGTCAGCAGCAACAAAAGCCCGATGTTTTTCAAAGGTTTCTTAACGACTGGTTTGACGGCTTTCGCACCTTAAAGTTTGTTCATCTGGCAAGGGATCGGCATTTTCAATCCGTGCCGTTTGCACAGCTATGGCAAAGTGCAGTTCTGCCGCAGCCTTGCCCGGGCGAGCACGCCAGCGATATTCAAACCGCCAGCCGGCAAATCTGGCAGCGCCTGAGATCATCGTCAGCGCCCCGCTAATGCTAGAATGAGTAATCGTTCAAACCCGTAGATTTACTATGCAGCCATTTACCATTCACGTTGCCGATGATGCCTTAAAAGACCTCAAGCGACGCCTCCGCGAGACTCGTTGGCCCGATGAAGTAGGTGAGAACTGGCAATATGGCACCGATCTAAGTTACTTGAAGTCCCTCTGTGAGTATTGGGGCACTGAGTTTGATTGGCGCAAGCAAGAGCGACGCTTAAACCGCTTTAATCACTATAAAACCGAGATCGCACCAGGGCGCCGGCTGCACTTTATTCACCAGCGATCTAGCAACAAAAATGCCCTGCCGCTGGTCATGACCCACGGCTGGCCAGGTTCTATTGCCGAGTTTATGGATATCATTCCTCTTCTCACTGAACCACAAGATCATGGCGGCAAGACCGAGGATGCATTTCATGTGATTTGCCCATCGATTCCTGGCTATGGTTACTCAGATGCACCCAAAGAACCCGGTTTCGACCAGAAACAAGTGGCGGCGGATCATGTGAAGTTAATGGC
>JBKAGC010000189.1:0-7070 GCA_046290215.1 Pseudomonadales bacterium
TTCGAGTCTCTCCTTTCGCACCACATCTCTCCCCGATCCTCGTCTACCGTTCGGATCGGCTGGATTTAAAGGTATACATCACTATGCAAGTCACTCTTGAGACAACTTCAGGTCTAGAACGCCGCATGCGCATTTCTGTGCCCGGCGAAGAGTTAGAGACCCGCGTCGCGGAGAAGTTGAAGCAAACTGCTGGTCAGGTCCGAATCAAAGGTTTTCGCCCTGGCAAGGTTCCACTGCGCGAAGTTAAGCGTAGATTCGGCGATGGTATTCGTCAGGAAGTGGGCTCAGAGATGATGCAGACATCCTTTGCTGAGGCCGTGCAGCAAGAAGAGGTTTCCCCTGCAGGTATGCCACAAATTGAAGACGTCAAGCTGGAAGCGGGCGCGGACCTGGAGTTTACGGCGGTTTTTGAAGTGTTTCCGGAGATTGAGCTGGCTGGATTCGATGGTATCGAGATTGAGCGGCCCACGGCGAAAGTGACCCCTGAAGACGTCGAAACCATGATTGAGAACCTGCGTACGCAACGCGCTGAGTTCGTTGAAGTAGATCGCGCCTGTCAGGACGGCGATCAGGTAAATATTGATTTCGCAGGCACTCTTGACGGCGAAGCGTTTGAAGGTGGTACAGCCGAAGGTTCTGATGTGGTTTTAGGCTCAGGTAGCATGATTCCTGGCTTCGAAGAGGGCATCGTGGGCATGAAAGCTGGCGACAAGAAAGATGTCCCTGTGACGTTCCCGGAAGAGTATCAAGCGGAAGATCTTGCCGGCAAAGATGCGGTTTTTGCGATCACAGTGAACAAGGTCAGCGAGTCTCACAAGCCAGAACTGGACGATGATTTCTTTAAATTGTTTGGCGTCGAAGAAGGCGGTATGGAAGCATTTCGCAATGAAGTTTCCGCCAACATGGAAAAAGAACTGGGCAACGCCATCAAGACCAAGGTGAAGAACCAGGCGTTAGACGGTTTAGAGAAGGTTAATGCGATCAGTCTGCCGAAAGCCCTTATTGATCAAGAAATCGACCGTTTAAAGCAGGAAGCTGTGCAGCAGTTCGGTGGTGGTCAGGCGAATATCGATGCCAGTATGCTACCTAGCGAGATGTTTACCGCCCAGGCAGAAAAGCGCGTTACGCTTGGCTTGCTGGTGAATGCCATTGTTGAGCAACACGAACTCAAAGTAGACGATGACCGCGTCAAAACAATGATCCACGACATGGCCAGTTCGTACGAAGAACCAGAGCAGGTTATTAACTTCTACTATAATAACCAACAGCAATTGAGCCAAATTCAAAACCTTGTGCTTGAAGACCAGGTGATTGATTTGATTGTTGAAGGCGCTAAGGTTTCTGATGTAGAACAGAGTTATGAAGAGGCGATCAAGCCTGCTGCCCCAGCTGCCCCAGAGGCGGACGATGAGGCGGCGGAAGAATCTGCTGACGCGTAAAAACCTGCTCTCGCACTCCTAAAGTTGGGATGTCCCCGGCATTAACTCATGTCGGGGCGCCAGGGGCGATGTACCCGGTAGAAATAACAAGCCGGTTTTAATTTCGCCATGGCCATTGAACTTTTGCCTGATTGACGCAATATTAGGTTTAAGGGTGATGAAGTTGTCCCCCGTGGTATTGGTCGTGGGTCCGTTGTTTCGGCAGTAGGTTCACAGAACGTTTCGAGAGGTTAGTATGAGTAATTACACCGGCGACTTTTCTGGCGCGCATCCAGGCGCTATTTCAGGTGGTGGAGATCGTCCAGTTACACAAGGTCTAGGCATGGTACCTATGGTGCTAGAACAGACCGCGCGGGGCGAGAGGTCATACGACATCTACTCGCGACTGCTCAAAGAGCGCATCATCTTTGTCGTAGGCCCAATTGACGATCACGTTGCTAATCTCGTGGTGGCTCAGCTCCTGTTTGCCGAGTCAGAAAATCCCGACAAAGACATTTCTCTCTATATTAATTCCCCTGGCGGTTCAGTGACCGCGGGTTTGGCAATTTACGACACCATGCAGATTATTAACTGTGACGTGTCTACCACCTGTATTGGTCAGGCCGCCAGCATGGGCGCATTCCTACTGGCCGGTGGCACCAAAGGTAAGCGTTTTTGTCTGCCTAATAGCCGTGTCATGATCCACCAGCCAAGTGGTGGCTCACAAGGTCAGGCTTCCGATATTGAAATTCAGGCAAAAGAGATTTTGTACCTGCGTACGCGTCTTAATGAGATCCTGGCGGATCACACAGGTCAGAGTGTTGATCAAATTGCGATCGATACTGAGCGCGATCGCTTTATGACCGCTAAAGAAGCGGAAGAATATGGCATTGTGGACAAGGTCCAAGAACCTCGAGCGCCGCTGTCGTCTGTTTAATCTAGCGACCGGCGGAGCGATTTCACCGCTTTTGCGGTTTCTCATTTGCCGGTCTTTTAGATAGTATTAATTTACCTTTGGTGATCCAGCGGATTGCCATTGTGGTACGTAGCCGGGAGAGCCGGCGTTTTGGAATTGTGAGGTGAAGAATGTCTGACGAACATGACGGAAATAATGGTGACGGCAAACTGCTGCACTGTAACTTCTGTGGCAAGAGCCAGCACGAGGTACGCAAGCTAATTGCAGGACCTTCTGTTTATGTTTGCGATGAATGTGTTGAGTTGTGTAACGACATTATTCGTGAAGAACTGCAGGAGACAGCAGAAGAGGGCGAGAAGAAGAAGCTGCCCACGCCACAAGAAATTAAGGAAATTCTCGACGAATATGTCATTGGCCAGCATTGGGCCAAGAAAGTACTGTCTGTAGCGGTTTATAACCACTACAAGCGCCTTAACTATGCGGGTCGCAAAGACGATGTTGAGCTACAAAAGAGCAACATTCTCCTGGTTGGGCCAACTGGTACGGGTAAAACCTTATTGGCAGAAACCCTGGCGCGCTTATTGGATGTGCCCTTTACGATTGCCGATGCCACAACCCTGACCGAAGCCGGGTATGTGGGCGAAGACGTCGAAAATATTATTCAAAAGTTGTTACAGAAGTGCGATTACGATGTGGATAAGGCCCAGGTGGGTATTGTCTACATTGACGAGATTGACAAAATTTCTCGCAAGTCTGATAACCCATCCATCACCCGTGATGTATCAGGTGAAGGGGTACAGCAAGCACTGTTGAAGTTGATTGAGGGTACGGTTGCCTCGGTACCACCTCAAGGCGGTCGTAAACACCCGCAGCAGGAGTTCTTGCAGGTAGATACCTCTAATATCCTGTTTATTTGTGGTGGTGCATTTGCTGGCCTGGATAAGGTTATCCAGGATCGCTCTTCAAAGAGCGGTATCGGTTTTGGGGCAACGGTAGAAACCGAAGCCACCAAGAAGAATCTCGGTGACACCCTGCGTGAAGTCGAGCCGGATGATCTGGTTCGATACGGTTTGATTCCAGAATTCGTTGGTCGTCTGCCGGTAATCGCTACCCTAGACGAGCTAGACACCGCCGCCCTGGTACGAATTCTCAAAGAGCCCAAGAACGCTTATACCAAGCAGTACGCCAAGTTGTTTGAGATGGAAGACGTGGAAATCGATTTTCGCGAGGATGCCTTGGAAGCCGTGGCCGCAAAAGCCATGGAACGCAAGACTGGCGCACGAGGCTTACGCTCTATCCTGGAAAACACCTTGCTTGAAATCATGTATGACATTCCTTCTGAGGAGAACGTCACTAAGGTGGTCATAGATGAAAACGTCATCAGCGGTGCGTCAGAGCCGATGCTCATTTATGAGAACAACGAGCAGCCCAAGGCCGTCCCAGAGTAAGCGCGTGACGCTTGCGATTGAGAAGGGTTATTCTGGCCACCTCGTAGAGAGGGTCTTAAAGGGAGCCTTAGACAGGATTCTAGACAAGGTTCTAGACAAGGCTTCAAAACAGGCTTTAGGCAAGGTTTCAGACAAAGTGAGATAAAATGGGGGCCGTGGGGCCCCCATTTGTTTGTAATATGACTAGTCTTACAGAAAGGCTAATGAAACGAGTTGCAGGCCACAGTCATGTGACTCAGGAGAACTTATGACGAGCTTACTGAATGTACCAATCGTGACGCTGCGAGACATGGTGGTTTATCCCCACGGCGTTCAGCCTTTGTTTATTGGTACGGAAAAGTCCATCCGCGCGTTGGACTTTGCTCAAAAAAACGACAAGGACAAAAAAGTCCTCCTGGTCGCGAAGCGGGACCCTGAAAATGAAGCCCCTGGTGCGGATGACTTGTTTGAGTTCGGCACCCTTGCCACGATCCTGCAACTGATCCGCCTGCCAGACAAGACGGTCAAAATCCTTGTGGAAGGCGGCAGTCGGGCTCGTTTGAGCCGTATTGAGGACAGCGATGACTTCTTTATCGGTGATGTGGAAGTGATTGAAGAGGAGCAGGTCAGTGCCAGTGAAGCTGAAGCCCTGGTTCGCTCTCTTATGTCAGCGTTTGATCAGTATGTGCAACTCAGTAAGAAAGTCCCCCCAGAGGTTATGACGTCGCTTTCCAGCGTCGATGAGCCGAGTCGTCTGGTGGATACCATTGCCTCGCAGATGAATCTGAAGTTGGAAGAAAAACAGCACATCCTGGAAATGGTCAGTCTCGACGACCGGATCGAGCATATGATGAAGCTGCTGGAGTCTGAAATAGACTTATTTAACGTTGAGAAACGCATTCGCGGTCGCGTTAAAAAGCAAATGGAAAAAAGCCAGCGCGAGTACTATTTGAATGAGCAAATGAAGGCGATTCAAAAAGAGCTCGGTGATCTCGATGATGTCCCCAACGAGATAGAAGATTTACAAAAGCGCCTTGAAGAATCGGGCATGCCGAAAGAGGCGAAAGAGAAAACCTCCGCTGAGGTCAATAAACTGAAGATGATGTCGCCCATGTCCGCTGAGGCTACGGTGGTACGGAGTTACATTGACTGGATGCTCGGGGTTCCCTGGAAAAAGCGCTCCAAGGTTCGCACCGATATTGTCGCGGCGCAGGAAGTTCTGGAATCTGATCACTATGGGTTGGATGAAGTTAAAGACCGCATTCTTGAATATCTTGCTGTGCAGAAGCGGGTTAAGAAGATCCGTGGTCCAGTACTGTGTCTAGTTGGTCCGCCCGGCGTTGGTAAGACGTCTCTGGGTGAGTCTATTGCCAGAGCCACCAATCGTAAGTTTATTCGCATGGCCTTAGGCGGCGTTCGCGATGAAGCGGAGATCCGTGGACACCGTCGTACTTACATCGGCTCAATGCCCGGTAAGATCATCCAAAAGCTATCCAAAGCTGGCACTAAGAATCCACTGTTCCTGTTAGATGAGATTGACAAAATGGGCCAGGACCACCGCGGTGATCCTGCCTCGGCGCTGCTGGAAGTGCTAGATCCAGAGCAAAACAATTCTTTCAACGATCATTACATGGAAGTGGATTATGACCTCTCTGAGGTGATGTTTATTTGTACCTCTAACTCCATGAACATCCCAGCACCGCTGTTAGATCGTATGGAAATCATTCGGATCCCGGGTTATACCGAGGATGAAAAGCTTAATATTGCCCAACGCTATTTGTTACCCAAGCAAATTAAAAACAATGGCTTACGTAAAAATGAGATCGAACTCGGTGAGCCAGCGCTGCGGGATATGATCCGCTATTACACAAAAGAGGCGGGCGTCCGCGGTCTCGAACGGGAAATTGCCAAACTCTGCCGCAAAGTCGTGAAGGAAGGCGCTTTAAAGACCAAAGAAGAGCAAAAAGCCCAGGGTACTTTGCAGATCACCAGTGACAAACTTGAGGATTACTCGGGCGTTCGAAAGTTCTCTTACGGTCTGGCCGAAGAAAAAGACCAGGTAGGTCAGGTGACAGGTCTAGCAGTGACAAGCGTCGGCGGTGAACTTTTAACCATTGAAGCCGTGGCTGTACCAGGCAAGGGCAATATCATTAAAACCGGCTCGCTTGGCGATGTGATGCAAGAATCTATTCAGGCGGCGATGACGGTTGTAAGAAGTCGCGCCGCGGTGCTTGGTATCAGCGAGAACTTCCATGAGAAGTACGATCTGCATATTCACATGCCCGAAGGTGCCACGCCCAAAGATGGCCCTAGTGCAGGTATCGGCATGTGCACGGCATTTGTGTCTGTGCTGACGGGTATTCCTGCTCGCTCTGATGTTGCTATGACCGGTGAGATCACACTCCGGGGTCAGGTCTTGCCTATAGGCGGTTTGAAGGAGAAACTCCTTGCGGCGCATCGAGGTGGCATCAAAGAGGTGCTTATCCCGGATGAAAATCAGCGCGACTTGAAGGAGATTCCTGACAACATAAAAGGTGAGCTGATTATCCATCCTGTGAAGTGGATTGATGAGGTGCTAGAAGTTGCACTGCAACGTATGCCCGATCCTTTACCAGAAAGTACCGAAAAAACCAGTACCGAAGGTCCAGAATCTGACGCAGACCGCAGAATATCTGCACACTAGGAGCTTATTGCTTGACAGTCATTTTACGCAGTTGGTATAAGTTGTTGTGTCGATGGGGCGTGCAAGTCGTCGCCACTAAATGAAGCTTCGGGTAAGTTTGCACAAGTAAATTTGCACCAGGATATTTCCGAATTTGGCCAGTTACGCGGGTCAACTCAATCAAAGACCAAAAGGGGTTTAGAGTGAACAAACAAGAATTAATAGAAAACATTGCAGAGTCTGCCGATATCACCAAGGCAGCCGCGGGACGAGCGCTGGACTCAATGATTGACTCCGTGACTGATGCTCTGAAAAAGGGTGACTCAGTTGTTCTGGTTGGTTTTGGCACCTTTAACGTACGTGAGCGCGCAGCACGCACTGGCCGTAATCCACAAACTGGCGAAGAGATCCAGATCTCCGCTGCTAAAGTTCCTGCCTTTAAAGCGGGTAAGGCTCTAAAGGACGCTGTTAACTAGTTGATCCTCTTGCTAATTTAGCTTTACGCGGTACAATCCGTACCGCTTCGAAATGGCGCATCTTTTGCGCCATTTTTCGTTATGTCATTGCATTCTGTCATTAACAATTAAGCATCCCATTGAGGATGTGACGTTTGGGCAACATGCTCAAACCAGCACCACTTGGCGGTC
>JBKAGC010000190.1:0-7060 GCA_046290215.1 Pseudomonadales bacterium
ATCATCATGCGACCAGAACGCAAAAACACTGTGAAGGTGTTATTGCTGCTGGATAATGGTGGTTCGATGGATGCCCACGTTAAGGTGTGTGAGGAGCTTTTCTCAGCTGCACGCTCAGAGTTTAAGCATCTCGAGACCTACTACTTCCATAACTTTATTTATGATGGGGTTTGGAAGCAGCACAATCGACGCATGAACGAGCGTATCGATACTTTTGATCTCTTGCACAAATATACCCATGACTACAAAGTGATTTTTGTTGGTGATGCCACCATGGCGCCATATGAAATTACTCATGCCGGGGGTAGTGTAGAGCATTGGAACGAAGAAGCCGGTGCTATCTGGATGCAACGGGTTCTGGACACCTTTGATAAGGTGATCTGGATTAACCCAACACCAGAGGACACCTGGGAGTATTCCAACTCCGTTGCGTTGACCAAAAAACTGGTGGACGATCAAATGTATCCGTTGACCATTCGCGGTATCGAAGAAGGTATGAACTACCTCTCTAAGTAGGGTTCCACCCTTAACTCAAGACATTTGGACGGACTCGTGAGTCGCCAAGCTAAAGCCAATGCGGATGCGATTTTACGTACCTGCATGATTCGTGATCGTTTTCGCCTCGCGAAAGTGTTGCGTGGCGGCGTGCCTAAAAGTGGCGGTCTAAAGAAAAAGTTAGATCGCTCCATAGCGACCGCCGCGGCACGATTCGAATCAGTACCCAAACCTTCCTACCCAGAAGCGCTGCCTGTATCAGGGCGGGTTGATGACATTCGTCGTGCCCTGGAGAAAAATCAGGTCATCATCGTTGCCGGGGAAACCGGCTCTGGTAAAACTACCCAGTTGCCTAAGATTTGCCTGGATGCTGGCCGCGGCGTGTACGGCAAAATTGGTCATACCCAACCGCGCCGTGTGGCAGCCCGCACCGTGGCGCATCGCATAGCTGAAGAACTTGGCGTGAAATTAGGTGAATCGGTGGGTTATCAGGTGCGCTTTACCGATCAGAGTTCTGATGCTTCGCACATTAAGGTGATGACCGACGGCATTTTGCTAGCAGAAACCCAGAATGATCGGTTCCTTGAAGAATACGACACGATCATTATTGATGAAGCTCACGAACGCAGCCTGAATATTGATTTTCTGCTCGGCTATCTCAAGCGCATCCTACCGAAACGCCCGGATCTTAAAGTTGTGATTACCTCCGCTACCAT
Source organism: Pseudomonadales bacterium (assembly GCA_046290215.1). GTDB lineage: Bacteria > Pseudomonadota > Gammaproteobacteria > Pseudomonadales > Azotimanducaceae > JAHRVQ01. The sequence continues at coordinate 1,212 of JBKAGC010000190.1, forward strand.
TGATGTGGAGCGCTTCTCGAAACATTTTGGTAACGCACCGGTGATTGAGGTTTCTGGCCGCACTTTTCCTGTTGAAGTTTTGTATCGACCCCCTGAGTTGCATGCAAAATCGGAAGATAGCGATGAACTGATGTACCTTGGCGTGTTGGAAGCGTTGCAAGAAATTCGTCAGCTCGAGAAGGGTTATCAAACCCCCGGCGATGTGCTGGTGTTCCTCTCAGGGGAGCGAGAGATCCGGGAGTTGGCACACCGAATTCGTAAAGCCGATCTAAAAGGCTTTGAGGTGCTGCCGTTATATTCACGCCTGAGCGTCGCCGAACAAAATCGTGTCTTTCAATCTCATACGGGGCGACGCATTGTCCTGGCCACTAATGTTGCAGAAACCTCTCTGACCGTGCCCGGGATTCGTTACGTGATAGACCCGGGTTTTGCCCGCATTTCTCGATACAGTGTACGCTCCAAGGTTCAACAATTGCCCATTGAGCCCATATCCCAGGCCAGTGCTAACCAGCGCAAAGGACGCTGCGGCCGGGTTAGCGAAGGGGTTTGCTTCCGCCTCTATAGCGAGGCAGATTTCGTTTCCAGACCTGAATTTACTGCGCCGGAAATCCTGCGCACGAATTTGGCCGCGGTCATATTGCAAATGCTCAGCCTAAAGCTTGGCCAGGTGGAAAAGTTCCCCTTTATTGAGCGCCCTGAACAGCGGCAAATCAACGATGGTTATCAGCTGCTGCATGAGCTAACTGCTGTGGACGACAAGCGCGACATGACCAAAGCCGGGCGGCAAATGGCGCGTTTACCCATCGACTTGCGCCTTGGCAGAATGTTACTTGAGGCTTCCAAGAAAGGTAGCCTGGCTGAGGTGATTACTATTGTTAGTGCCCTGGCCTTGCAAGATCCGAGAGAGCGTCCCCATGAACACCAGCAGGCTGCGGATGAAAAACATCGCGAGTTCTGGGATGAGAAATCGGACTTCATCGCCTTGCTGAATCTCTGGAATCACCTGGAGGAACAACGTCAGGCGTTAACCAACAATCAGTTTCGCAAATACTGCCGGACTCGCTTTGTCTCTTATGTGCGTTATCTAGAGTGGCGGGAAAATCATCGCCAACTGACCTTAATGTGCCGCGAGTTAAAGTTTCGCTTTAACAATAACGTTAGCGACTATGACGCGATTCATATCGCATTACTGTCGGGATTGTTGGGCAACATTGGCGAGAAGCATGATGACAACGAGTATCTTGGGGCGCGAAATCGCCGTCACTATATTTTCCCGGGATCGTCGCAATTCAAGCGCAAGCCGCGCTGGATTGTGTCTGCGGAGTTAACGGAAACCACCCGTTTGTTTGGCCGCATGGTGGCGCAAATCGAAAATGAATGGATCGAGCCATTAGCTCAACATCTGGTGAAACGGACTTACCATGAGCCACATTTTGACGCCAAACGCGGTCAGGTCCTGGCTTATGAGGAGGTCATGTTGTATGGCCTGGTGGTGGTGAAGCGGCGCAAGGTGGACTATTCATTGATTGATCCCGCGCAGTGCCGACATTTGTTGATTCAAACTGGTCTCGTCGAGCAGCAGCTAGAATCTAAAGCGGCTTTCTATCGCCACAATTTGCAGTTGGTTAAAGATATTGAAGCGCTGGAATCGAAATCGCGAAAGCGTGATTTGTTAGTAGATAGCTATACCATTTATCGTTTTTACGACGGTATCCTGCCTGTAGATATTACTAGCGCTCGGGATCTGGATCGCTGGCGCAAGGAAGTGGAAGTTAAACATCCGAAGCGCTTGTTCTTGAGCGAAGATACATTGCTCAAACAAGCACCGGAACTATCAGAGCAGCTTTATCCGAACGAGTTAAAAGTCGCAGACACTGCGCTACCGCTGGATTATCACTTTGATCCACAACACGAGGATGACGGCGTTAGTTTGAAAGTCCCTGTAGCCATCCTCCGTCAGGTAGACGAGAAGCAATTGGATTGGGTAATCCCAGGTTTATTGGAAGAGAAGTGTTTGGCGTTAATTAAATCTCTACCAAAGTCTGTGCGGAAGAATTTCATCCCCGCGCCAGATTACGCGGCCCGGGCCGCGGAGACTTTGGAATATGATGGTCGTTCCTTACCCGAGTCTCTGGCAGAACGTTTATTCCGCTTAACTGGCGTGCGAGTCAATGCCGCGGATTTCAAAACGGACACCATTGATCAGCACTTGCGCATGAACATCAAGGTCATGGATGAAAAGGGTGGCACCCTGGGCACCGGTCGTGATTTGCATGAACTGCAAAGCAAGTTTGCTGCGAAGGCGGAGTCGCAATTTCAAGCGAAGGGCCAGCACGGGCTTGAGCAATCGGGATTAACGGACTGGTCCTTTGCAGATTTGCCGGAACAAGTTGCCCTGAAACAGGGGCAGATTCAGATCAAGGGCTTCCCTGCGTTAAGCGATGACGTTGATAGTGTCAGTATCAAAATCCTCGATAATCAACGTCTTGCCAGCGTTAGCCAGCGAAATGGTTTGCTGCGCTTGTTGCGATTGACCCTGAAGGATCAAGAAAAGTATCTCAGTAAAAATATCCCTGGTTTCGTTAAATTCTCACTCTATTACGCGACCCGCGGCAATAAACAAGCGTTACTGGAACTTTTGGTCAGTAGTATTTTCCGCTACACCTTTATTGAAGCCAAAGGGGATGTGCGCAGCGCGGCAGAATTCAAGGCGCGGCAGCAAGACAAAGGCAAGTTGATGGAAGTTGCTGCTGTGGTGGGCAGAGTCATGGGAGAAGCGTTAGAAAGGGCGAATACCATCGAGGCCAAACTCAAGGCAGGCTTTGCTGAGCGGCATCCACAAATTGCCGCAGATGTCAGGGAACAATTAGATCGTTTACTCGGTCAAGAGTATTTGCAGTACACTCCCCTGGAGTGGCTACGGGAGTATCCACGATATTTTCGCGCCATCGAATATCGTCTCGACAAGATTCAAGGTAATGTTGCCAAGGATGCTGAGGCGGTCGCGGTGTTGCAAAAGTATTGGCAGCAGTTTGAGGCAATAGACGCGAAGCAAAAGTTTGATGTCACCTCTGAATTAACAAAATTTCGCTGGATGCTTGAAGAGTTACGAGTATCCTTGTTCGCTCAACCTCTTGGTACCCGGTTGCCGGTGTCGACCAAGCGGCTTGATAAACAATGGCAAAAGGCAATGAATGATGATTAGACTGGTCTTAGCACTGTGCGTACTTACCATGAGTGTTCCTGCGATGAGTGAAGCGGTCGATGATCCATGGATGGGCTTTAATCAGGGCATGCATCGGTTTAACGAAACAGCCGACCGGGTGGTGTTAAAGCCAGTGGCAAAAACCTACACCAATGTGGTGCCCGGGTTTGCCCGTCAAGGTGTGACGAATTTTTTCAGTAATCTAGATGACGTTAGTGTTGGCGTAAATAATCTCCTGCAAGGCAAACCCGGTCGTGCTTTGAGTGATCTTGGCCGCATTGTGATTAACACTTCTCTGGGTCTTGGCGGTTTGTTTGATCCAGCTTCTGGCATTGGTCTGCGGAAGCACAATGAGTCTTTTGGCCAAACGCTAGCAGTGTGGGGTGTGCCTAGAGGTCCTTATCTGGTGCTGCCGTTAATGGGGCCAAGTACACTTACCGATGCTGTGTCGCGGCCCTTTGATTCTGCGCTGGATCCTGTTCGTTACCTGCACCCGGTGGACCATCGCAATCGGACACTTGGTGTGCGTTTGATTGATCAGCGGGCGAACCTGTTCGCCGCAGAAAGCGTGGTGTTTGGCGATCGTTATATTTTTATCCGCGATGCCTATTTGCAGCGCCGTGAATATCAGATCAAAGACGGTCAGGTTGAGGATGATTTCGACGACTTCTAGCCTTTGTGCAGATGCGGCAAGAGCTGAGTCGTTCATTGAGCTTTGTTTGCTAAATGCTTGTCAGTCTTAGACTTTCGGAGTAAAGTCCTGACTCAACTGCATGATTTGGCGCCTTGTACGAATGCAAGTCGGAAGTGGCAAGTTGCTTGTTTTGGAACCTGCCGATCAAATACCACTGCCAACCACTGAGTTGTTCTCCTCTCTTGAGCAAGAAGGCTTCGACGTCTTCTCTGCAACCTCGCCTGATTATCTTGCTCGACTCGCCGAACTTAACCCTGATCTAGCGCTACTGCCGTTGACTCAGGATGCCGCAGCACTTTTGGATTCAATGGTTAATCTGGCCAATAGACCGCCAGTTTTGGTGTTCGGTGCCACGGAGCAGGCAGAACTCGCCGGGCAGTTTATTGCTTCTGGTGCAGAGGAGTACTGGCTGATGAACGAGCATAATCCCGAGCTAATCAAACCTTTGATCGAACGTACAATTCAGAACCATCAAGCGCTGGCGAACCTTCAGGAAGAAAAAGACAAACTGGCCAGCCAGATTGATTATATGACGAAGGACCATACGGCAGCGTTTGATGTGCAACAGAAGTTGCTGCCAGAGCCGCAGCAATTTGGTGACATCGCATTCAGTTATTATATCGTGCCCCGGGCTGGCATGAGCGGTGACGCGGTCAACTGTTTTAGCCTCAGTGACGGTCGGCTGTTGTTTTATCTGGCGGATGTTGCCGGCCACGGCATTCTTGGCGGAGTGATCGCCACCGCGCTCACCCTCACGGCGAAGAACCTTGCCGATCCAGAATTTGATACTTCTGGCCAATCCAGTAGTGATCTGCTGGTCTGGTTCAATAAGGCGTTGCTCGCATTGCAACTCGATCGCCATGTGGCGATGTTTCTTGGGGTGATTTCTAAAGATCAAACTAGCCTGCAATACAGTAGTGCGGCGCACTTTCCGGGCACGATCCTTTGTCAGGGGGGCACTTGTTTGTACCTCGAACTGGGCGGTCTGCCGCTAGGCGTGTGTGAGACGGAATATGCAACCCAGGAGGTGGCCCTTGAAGAGGCATTTGAGCTGGTTTTGTTTTCCGACGGAGTGTTGGAAATTTTACCCCAGGACAGCTTAAAAAATAGAGAAAAACACCTGATATCGCTGGTAGAATCCGGTTCGCGAAGCGTGAGTGCCATATCGAAGCAATTGAGTTTAGAAGGGCGCAGCGAGGTACCGGATGATATTGCCCTGTTAACGATTCGCCGAGATGTAAAAGCCAAGGATCCAGTAGCGCCATGAGTAAGATCTTATTCGCTGAGCTCGAACGCAAGCATGTGCTGAAGTTTGTCGGAGACATTCGTGTCAATGTCGCGCCAACCATCAGCGCCTTTCTTGAACGAATCGGCACTGATGATGAAGAAGCGATCGTCATCGACCTGAAGTCTTGTACCTGTATAGACAGCACCTGCCTGGGATTGCTGGCGAAGATTGCCCTGGCTTCAGTGGAAATTTTGCGGACGCAACCAACGCTAGTGAGCACGAACCCAGATATCACCCGGGTGATCGACTCCATGGGCTTCGAGCAGATTTTCTTAATCGTCCGGGACGACACGCCAACCTGCAGTGAATGTATTGAACTGCCAACTCGCGTGATGAATGAAGCGCAGCTTAAAGAGCAGGTGTTGGATGCGCACCGGACGCTAATGAAGTTGAATAAAGACAATGAGACCTGTTTCCGGGATCTGGTTGCCGCTCTGGAAGCAGAAGACGAAGCAGGCAATACAACTAACCCACGAGTTTCCGCCAAGGGCTAGACCGCGAAGGGTAAGAGCCTTCAGCTTGTAAAGAGCCCTCAGCTAATTAAGAGCCCTCAGCCTATAAAGAGCCCTCAGCTCTTATTCCATAATCTGGTGTTTCACGCGCAGTTTTGTTTTCGTAAATTCCGACGGCGGTAAGTTCACCAGCCCCGCAATCTTACGCGA
>JBKAGC010000191.1:0-7058 GCA_046290215.1 Pseudomonadales bacterium
TGAGTTTCGCCAGTCGTTCCAGGTACGGGAGCTGCTCAATGGCGTCCTCACCAAAATGGGCTTCGACGATTTCCAGGCTTTGCTCATTCATTTTCCGGGCCCGGTAGAGCTGGCCGGTCTTTTCAAACCAATTAGCGAGTTCCTCCATAGCGGGAAGTTGCTCGAGGCTGTCTGCCGCGAAGTTCGACTTGCGGATGTAGTAGGCGAAGCGTTGTTGTTTATCTGCCTCCAGTGGTTCAGAGGCGCGCAGATGTAATTGCGTTAACAGTTTGACCGCTTCCAACTGGAGCGGCGAGTGTACCCCGTGGTGTCGATGGGTAATGTGCTGAGCGCGGCGCGCGGCTTCAGCAGCAGCCTCGTAGTCACCGATCTTTTGTAACGACCTGGCCAGGCCCATTAGCGGCTCGAACAAGACAAAGGCAAACTCGCCATTGGTCTGTTCGCTCTGCTCGATTTCTTCCCGGTACTGCAAAACCGCCTGTGCGTAGTTCAGGTCTCGTTCATAATGTAGACCGGATAATTGTGCTTGCAGAGAATCTGGGAGCAGCATCAGTGCTAATGCCACGCTGATCCCCAGCCACTGACCGTGCTGGTGCTTGTGCAAGTGCTCAATGCCCATATGGTTTAGTCGTAAGCCTACAGATAACATAGATCAGATTAGTGAGTACATGTTTCCCGATCAAAAGTTCTTTTTCCAGTGGCGACGCGTCAAATTACCTTACGAAAAAGCAGTTTCTTCGGTTTGTTCAGGATGTCCTTGCGACTTAGAACCTTTTCCAAGTATTGGCGGTCTAAATGGTAGTTTATCTCGATTAGACCTAAACGGATGCAAGCCTTTAAGATGCGAGCCATGAAAAACGCATTCTCACTGATCTATCTCACGTTCCTGGTGTTGCTAGCTCCAATGGCGGCAGCGGTGTCCCTGGAAGAAGAAATTAAGCTCGGTCAAGAAGAGCATCGCAAGATTATTGCCCAGTTCGGGGTATATCGGGATAAAGACCTGCAAGCTTATGTTGATCGTGTGGGTCAGCGGGTGGCCAAGCAAAGTAGCCGCCCGGAACTCGAGTATACCTTTACAGTGCTCGATGATGAGTTGATCAATGCCATGGCATTGCCCGGCGGTTTTGTCTATGTCACTCGCGGTATATTGGCCCATATGAACTCAGAGTCAGAGCTCGCAGCCGTATTGGGGCATGAGATTGCCCATGTGACCCAGAAACATGCTTTCAAAACCCAGAATCGCGGCAAGGCACTGCAAGCCTTATCTACGGTTGCCGCGATCCTGACGCAAAACGGTTCAGTGGCAGAGATAGGCAACCTGTTCGGTGGAGTTTTGCTGCGTGGTTACGGCCGTGAAATGGAACTGGAGGCGGACACAGTGGGTGCTGGATACATGGCAAAAGCGGGCTACTCACCAGATGCCATGCTGCAAACCATTGAAATCCTCAAGAACAAAGACCGCATTGAGTTCGAGCAGGCGAGACTGGAAAACCGTCAACCGCGGGTTTACCACGGTTTCTTATCCACCCACCCTGACTCAGACACGCGCTATAAGGAAGCCGTTATCGCGAAAAACGAGTTATTATCGGAGCAGAACCTTGGAGAGTTTATTCGTACGGATGAATTTCTCGAGAAGCTCAATGGTATGGCTTACGGCAATACGCGCCAGTCTGGTGTTGTTAGGGGTAACGTCTTTTTTCATCCCAAGCTTGGCATCAAATTACGCTTCCCTGATGACTGGCGTATGGAGTCCATCAAAAATGGCGTCCAGGTGACCTCGCAAACAGGTGATGCCTTGTTTGCCTTGAGTACCGCGCGAATGAAGTCAGGCCAAACCGCGCGCATGTATGCCGAGGAAAATCTCCTGATGGATATCCGAGAAGGCCGTGATGTCACGATTGCGGGCTTAACGGGCTTTCTTGGCGTGGCCAATCGTGCTGACTCTCCTTACGGACCTAGACCGGTGCGATTTGCCGTGCTGCAAGATGAGCGGCGCCGCATCCAATACATTCTTACTGGAGCGGGTAAGCATGACCTGCACCGGATAGCCAATGATGGTGAATTCATTGCGACTATTTTTAGTTTTGACAAGATGGATGCCGATGATCGCCGCATCGCCAGAGCGCCAAGAGTGCAGATTTTGCGAGCCGAAGAAGGCACCACCATGGAAGGTCTGGCGGCCAGTTCACCTATCACCAACTATGCCTTACAAAAGTTGCGGGTCATGAATGGCCTGTATCCCCACGGTCAGCCAGAGCCGGGTCAACTCATCAAAGTGATCGACTAGTGGGTCTGCCCGTTGGCCTACTGTTAAAGCTGGATGTTAATTAACGCCTGGTGGCTGCGCACCTGATCCGCGTTGCTCACTAGTGGAAAACGCCCACGGGCAATAAATAAGGTCACACCTAGACTCTGCACATATTCTTGCAGCTTGTCCTTAACGAAAGTTGCATCGCCAATGATGGTCCAGTCATCCACCGTGGCCTCGGCTTCTCGGGATTGATGTGGTGCTGAGGCAGCAAGGGCTTGTTTGAGATCCTGCGCTAGCGTTTGATTTTCAGTGACGAAAATACTGCGCATCACGGGGACAACCTTGACCGGCGGCAGGCCATTTTCCGCGACGACCTCATTAAAATGTTGGTAGTTCTGTTTTAAGGTTTGCAGGGTTTCCATGGGGGAAGCAAGATACGGCATGCCCAGTTTGCCAGCCTGCTTCAACGCCAGTGGGCCAAAGGCTGCCATCCATAGTTCGGGGTGTGGTTGTTGCACCGGCAGAGGGGTTAAGTGAATCCCTTCATGGCCATGTATGGCATCGCCGCGCCAGGCCGTGAGCATGACATCGAGATTTTCTTGAAAGCGTTTCCGCTTATCTTTGCTGGGTAGGTCAAAGGCTTTAAACATCTCCGCTTGCATACCCCGGCCAAGGCCAAGAATGAGTCTTCCTTCGCATAGTTGGTCAAGTACAGCCACTTCCTCTGCGGCCTGCAGAGGATTGCGAATAGTGATTAAGTAAGATGTGGTGGCCAGCTTTAAGGTGCTGGTGACCACCGCGGCGGCCGCCAGCAGCGTCAATGGTGATGGCATGGCGCGGGCATCACTAAAGTGATTCTCTGGTAACCAAAATGAGTGAAAACCCATTGTTTCAGCAAGACTCGCCTGATCGGCTATTGTCCGTGCGTTAATGCCGCTGCCTGTGCCCAGCGTCCAGGGCGTAACCGCAAATTCGACCATGTTGATCTCAAGCCATTATACCCATTGAGCAAATCACATTTGGCGGCCTGGAGCAAAGACCAGGTTTGTGCCGAGGGGCGCACAAGCCCTGAGGCTTGTGGCAGAATGAGGGATGATTTTTTGTGGAGCAAATTTGTGAATCCGAATACCCCTGTGCTTGTTGGCATTAGCCAGATACTGCAACGTCTCGATGACCCATTAACTGGCAAAGAGCCCGTGGCTATGATGCTAGACGCCTTGCGCGCGGCTGGAGAGGACTGTGGTAATCCTGCCATTCTTGATCAGGCCGACTCGGTGCGGGTGATTCGCGGTATCTGGCGCTACAAACAACCTGCCAAATATCTTGCTGAGCAACTTGGTCTGCCTAACGCGGAAACTGTCGGTACAGCGTATGGCGGCAACATGGTGCAGTCAGTGGTCAACGCATCGGCGGGTGAAATCTTAAGTGGTGACAAATCAGTGATTCTCATCACTGGCGCGGAGAATGGTAACAGTCAGGCCAAGGCTAAGAAGCAAAGCGTCGAGATACCTTACCTTGACCTGCAAGGTAAATATGACCGCCTGATGGGTAAAGACGATCCCATGTCTTCCAATGAAGAAATTGCCGTGGGCATTCAGGCACCGATTCAAATTTATCCGATTTTTGAGAATGCGTTACGCCATCAACGGGGCGAGTCTATCGAGGCTCATAGTAAAAGAATCTCTGAGTTATGGGCTGGTTTTAGCCAGGTGGCAAAAGACAATGACACGGCCTGGATACGTGATGCCGTGGATGCGGAAACCATTCGCACGCCTGGGCCTAAAAATCGCATGGTCAGTTTCCCCTATCCAAAACTGATGAACTCCAACAATGCGGTAGATATGGCAGCGGCGTTGGTAATGTGTTCGGTAGAGAAAGCCAAAGCCCTGGGCATTCCCGAGGAGAAATGGGTTTATCCATTAGCGGGTACAGATGCGCACGATCATTACTTTGTCTCTAACCGTGACAACCTGTATTCATCTCCAGCCATTCGTATTGCTGGTAATAAAGCGCTTGAACTGGCGGGGATGAACGTCGGTGATATCGACTTGTTGGATGTGTATAGCTGTTTCCCATCAGCAGTGCAGGTAGCGGTCAATGAATTGGGTCTGGATGCCAGCAAACCTTTGACGATTACTGGCGGCTTGACCTTCGGCGGCGGTCCGTTAAATAACTACGTGATGCATAGCATCGCCAAGATGGTAGAACTGTTACGCGGCGCTGGTAGTAAGCGCGGCATGATTACCGCAAACGGCGGCTTCCTGACCAAACATGCTTTTGGTATTTACAGTGCTGAACCACTACAAGAATTTACTCATGCCAATGTTCAGGCAGAAGTGGATGCGACACCAAAACGTGAGGCGGTAGAGAATCATGCTGGTGAAGTGAGTATTGAATCTTACACGGTGATGTATGGTCCTAACGGACCAGCAATGGGGCATGCCGCCTGTTTGCTGCCTGATGGCAGGCGCACCTGGGCAAATACCCAAGACCAGGGTGTGATGCAAGCCATGACCACCGAAGAGTTCTGTGGCCGTGCCGCGAAGGTCAAAGATGGAGCGCTAACGGTTTGAACGCATATTTAGAGAAGATGGGCTATGGTCCTGACGATCGGGTGCTGATCACCCACATAGATGATATTGGATTTAGTCACGCGGCCAACGTCGCGTCTTTTCAGTGTCTAGATGTGGGTGCAGCCAGTTGCGGCTCAATTATGACCGCAGCACCCTGGTTTCAAGAAGCCGCGCAGCGGGTCAAAGACAATCCTGCCTATGATGTGGGTGTTCATCTAACCTTCACCTGTGAGTACCCATATTATCGTTGGCCTGCGGTGAGCACGCGAGATCCGGCTTCTGGCTTGCTCGATGCTGAAGGTTGTCTCTGGCATACCCGGGAAGACGCGGTTCGCCATGTAGATGCAAAAGCCGGTAAGGCCGAGATGCGCGCCCAGATTGAACTGGCCCTGGCAGCTGGTATTGAGATAACCCACATTGATACGCACATGGGCAGCGTGGTGCATCCCAAGTTCCTTGGCGATTACCTGGCACTGGCCGATGAGTATGGTGTGCCAGCGTTTTTACCGAACATCACAAGAGATCGGCTAAAGGAACTAGGCAAGGTTGATGCCCATGATGACTACCTGGAAATACTCGAGAAAATTGATGCGAATCAGGTACCGACGCTGGATGAGATTGTCATAGATACGTTGCTGCCCATGGAAGACAAAACGGCCTTTTATCGCGAGCAGATTGATCAGGTCAAACCGGGTCTAACCCACTTGCTATTCCATCCCGCGAAGCTCGGTGACGAGCTCCTGGCCATTGATATGAATGCGCCACACTCCAGACACGCTGATTATGTTGCCTGGACAGATCCTGAGCTGAAGACCTACATAGAACAGCAAGGTATTCATTTAATTGGTTACCGGGAACTGAAACAACATCTTGGTGAGTAACTCCTGATGGTGCCAGGCAAACTAGCATTGCAGGAAGCCTTAGCACACGATGTGGCGGAACTGCGGGCAGTGTTTCAAGCCCAGGCAGAGTTTGTAGAGCCCCACGCGCGAAGGTTACGGAATCCCCATCTTGAAGGGCCGGTACCGGAGCAGGTTGTCGCCCAGGCAGTACCATCGGCGATCATGGTTCTGGTCACAGACGAGGCAAGCCCCAGGGTTGTGTTAACTAAACGCCAACAAGGAATTCGCTTTGCGGGCCAGCTCTGCTTCCCCGGCGGACGGAGCGATCCGGGTGAAACCAGCCTTGAAACCGCGCTTCGCGAGGCACAGGAGGAGATTGGTCTGGCTAAGAGCGCTGTTGAAGTGCTTGGTTCCTACGGGCATTACTATACACAGGCCGGGTTTCGCATCGCTCCTTATGTTGGCATTGTAGCGCCGGATTATGAGTATCAGCCAGATCCCAGTGAAGTAGCGTCGCTACATTATGTGCCGTTGGCTGACGTGTTAAACCCTGCGGCGTATCGCTTAAAGTCTTTTAATGCTGAGCGGGCCTACTTTGCATTTGAACAACAAGGTATTCACGTTGGCGGGCCGACGGTATCTCTGATGATTGGCTTGTTGGAGTGGCTCTGGGAAACGCGCGAGGTCGCGTCTTAGTCCGTCTCTTAACTCGTGACTAGTGCTCGTGCTCGCAGTCATGGTGTCTGCAGACCCGATAGTTCTGGATATGGGCCGCGGCCAAAATTAAACCGCCAAATGACGTGACAATCCGCTCGCCAGTGATGCCGAACCAGTCGTGGCCAAAAAACGCCGTGACCGTCAGAATAGCCAGGCCAATTGCACCGAGGATAATAGTTGGGCGATCTTTATGTTTGCGACAACCAATGGTCAGGGCGATTAGGCTAACGGGCAGAATAACCACCAACATGAGCATATGAAACGTCTCTTCATCTAAAAACGCGCCGTGGCTGATGGGTACCACTGTTAATAGAAACGGTAGGGCAAGGCAGTGCAGTAGACAGATGCTACTCAGGACTACGGCGATCCGGTCTAGATTGGATCTTTGTCTGCTGCCGATTGTTGGTTTCATAATGAAGTGGGTTTCATAAAGCGATCTTCATAAACTGGTCGTCTGATCTTAATATTTCTCTGCTACTGTTGCATGGCTTGATCAGGAGCCGCGCATCATAGCGGCAACGCCAAGCAAAATACAGGGTTTCTGACGTCCCTGGTTTCTTTATAATCGGCCTGAAGACCACTCATTGTGAATGCCCCCATGCCTAATCGACCTATTTTTAGTCAACTGTTCGCTCGGTCGCCGATTTCGCCGATTCAAGAGCATATGAAGGCGGC
>JBKAGC010000192.1:0-7017 GCA_046290215.1 Pseudomonadales bacterium
TGCCTTCAGCTCAAAAGCGCGATCAGTCTTTACTTCAGGGTACGGTGCTACTGGTTGATGATGATCCCGCGGTTATGAAGGTGCTTTGCCTGGGTCTGGAACGAATGGGTTTAACGGTTCACGGTTTTACCAGCGCCGAGGAGGCACTTGAGGCACTACCGATGATCCAGCCACAGGTGATCATCACAGATCTCATGCTGGGCGAAGGCATGAATGGCGTTCAGTTGGCCGATGTTGTTGCAGCTAATCACGGTAACTTGCCTGTTATTTTGGTATCGGGCAATCCAGACCAGCTACTGCAAGGCGAGGCCTACCAGCGTTATGCCAAGAACTTACTGAGTAAACCCTTCTCCCAACAAAAGCTCGCGGCACTGGTGCGGGAGAAGCTTGAGGAACAACGCCAACCTTCCCTTGAGACGAGAATTCAGAGCGGCTAGCATGGCACTCCGCTTGAACAGAACAGCTGTACCGCCATGACCATAGAAGAGATATTTGCCAGTACCAAAACCATTGCTGTGGTGGGTTTGTCTGCCAATCCAGCAAGAGCAAGTTATGAAGTGGCCGAGAATCTCATGCCACACTTTACGATTATCCCGGTAAATCCTAACTATGAAGAGGTGTTGGGTCTCACTTGTTATCCTGACTTAGATTCTGTGCCCGGGCCGATTGATATGGTGGACGTATTCCAGCGTAGCGAAAACATCATGCCCCTGGTCGAACCAGCCATTGCCAGGGGCGTGAAGTGCTTCTGGATGCAGCTCGGTATCTCTAATCAGGCCGCCAGAGAAAAGCTAGAGCAAGCGGGCATTGCCGTGGTGGAAGACAAGTGCACGAAGATTGAATATGCCCGACTTCGAGTCTGACCGCGAGATCGATCTAAGCATTATTGTGCCGGTGCTGAATGACGCAGAATGCTTGCAGGGATTACTTGAGCAACTAAAAGAATTTCCTGGAGAGGTGATAGTTGCTGATGGTGGCAGCATTGATGAAACCGTTCATATTGCCGAGAGCAACGGGGCCAGGCTGGTTAGTTGTGAGGCTGGTCGCGCTAAACAAATGAACGCAGGCGCGGCAGCGGCGACGGGTAAGGTTTACCTGTTTCTCCATGCCGATAGCGTCTTGCCACAACATTTTGCAAGTTTGATTGCAGGTGCAATGCGCGGCGCGAAATATCATTGGGGCCGTTTTGACGTGCGCTTAAGCGGCCATGCCCCAATATTGCGGATCGTCGAATTCATGATGAATATACGCTCGGCCTACACAGGTATTTGCACAGGTGATCAGGGTATTTTTGTCAAAGCCGAGATATTTCATCGGTTGGGTGGCTTCCCCGAAATTGAGTTGATGGAAGATATTGCCTTCTCAAAGAAAATGCCGCGCTTTCCTTATCGTATTCGTCAGCAATTGGTGACCTCCAGCAGGCGCTGGGAGCAAAACGGCGTGCTGCCTACGATTGGTTTGATGTGGCTGTTGCGGCTGCGCTATTTCTTTGGTGCTGATCCGAAAATACTTGCCCGTTATTATCGGCAGGCTCGATGAATAAGCGCTTGATGGTGTTCTGCAAAGCGCCGATTGCCGGTGAGGTAAAGACCCGTCTAACCCGGGCCCCTGCTGGTAACACTGTGTTCACGGCGGTAGAGGCCGCGCATATCCATCAACAGCTCGCGGCAGAAACCTTGCAAGATGGTTTAGCGCTACGGGCGCTCATGCCAAGTGCTGATTTACAACTAGAACTCTGGTGCAGTCCTGATACTCGCCACCCTTTTTTTCAGCAGTATGAGGCTGGTGGTTATAACTTGCAGCAACAGGTGGGCGCGGACCTCGGTGAACGCATGGCAGCAGGCTTCACCGGCCGCCCCGGGGCAGCCCTATTGATTGGTACCGATTGCCCGGAAATTAACGGGGAGTATCTACACGCTGCTTTCAAAGCGCTAGAAACTACAGACCTGGTGTTAGGTCCAGCTGAAGATGGCGGTTATGGTTTGATTGGTTTGAACCGCGCCGCACCGACATTGTTCGAGGATGTGCCCTGGAGCAGCGAAGAGGTCCTTGAGGTGACTGTGCGCAAAGCAGAGGACGCCGGTTTGCGCGTGAAGTTATTGCCGGAAATCTGGGATGTAGATCATCCCGCAGATGTTGAGCGTTGGCAGCGGTCAAACGCTGCCCGTATCAATTAAACTCTGGGCGCCAGCTTTAATAGCTTCCTCAGGTGAGCGGGGCTGCCAACCAAGTTGCTTCGCCGGCGTGCAATCATATTCCACCTGTTGGCCCAGTGATCTCGCCACAAATGCCATGACCGGATCAAACAGTGCCAGTAGCTTTATCACAAAGTTGGGGAGTTCTCTGGTGGGCAGTTGCTTTGCGTAAGCGGGGAATTCTTGTCGCAGGTGCAGCGAGATATCCTTAAACCAACGAAAGCCGTTGCTACAAAGCAGACGTTGCCCGGCAGCGTCTGGATGCTCATAGCCAATACGATGCAAGTGCGCAACATCGCGCACATCCACAATGCCAAACCCCATGTGGGGCAACATGGGGTATTTGCCAGTTAACAGTACAAATAAGGATTCTAGCGAGGTGCCGTAATCCTGCTCCAGGGCCGGGCCCAACACCATGGCAGGCTGGATGGTGACCAGTTCAGTACCTTCATGTTGCTTAATAAAATCCCAGGCGGCTTGTTCTGCTAACGTTTTACTCATGGCGTAAGGATCCGCGCTGGGATCATTAACATCTGTCCAATCGGTTGCGGTTTGTGGTGCTGTGTCGCGTTTGGCATTGTAAGAAACAGCGGCCACTGATGAGGTCAGGACCACGCGCTTAATGCCGGCTTTTTGCGCGGCTTTTAGAACGTTGAGCGCGCCTTCTCGCGCTGGCACAACAATTTCATCAGGATCTTTCGGTTGTTCAATGGGTACCGGAGAAGCCACGTGAATGACACCATCGACGCCCGCTACGGCTTCATGCCAACACTCGGCTTCCGTTAGGGTGGCGGCACCAAACTCAAGTTTATCAATGTGCTGGGTGTGAGCAGCGAGCATCGAGCGCAAGCTATCCGCGCGCTCAAGATTACGAATGCTGCCGCGCACTTCATAACCGTGGTTGAGAAACTCGAGGACAATATGCGCGCCAATAAAGCCTGAAGCGCCAGTCACTAAAACCTTAGGCATTGCAGTTCCTTGTAGTGAATTCGTTTTGCTTACTGTTCGCCAAATACGGCGCGCACAGGGACCACTGATAGTTTGCTGGTATCAGGTGCTTCAGGTGGTGGTCCCTGTCTTTTTTCTTCAGGGCTGAGGAGGTCAGAGCCGGGAAAGGCCAGCGACATATTACTGGTGTCTGGGTTTACCTCTTCAACTTCTTCTTTGAGGGTTTCGAGGGTCGCGCCCGGTTCGTCCAGGCCGAAGTCTGGCGCATCGACTTTGGGCACATCTGGCTTTGGTGCCACCAGCGGCGAGCCATCATTTTCTGCAATGCTAATGCTGCTCACATCAATATCCACCTCAACCTCAGGCTCAGGTTCTACCAGCGGTGAGCCGTCATTTTCAGCAAGACTGATACCCGACAAGTCTAACTCTGGCGCTTCGGGTTCCGGAGCCGGATCAACAATGTTGCCCTCGTTCGGGGCCAGGCTTAATGCAGAAGTGTCTGGTGCTTGCGGGGTTGCCGGTGGCTGACCAGGTGCGGGCGCTTTATTAGCCGCGGGCGTTTTATTCGCTGCGGGCGCTTTATTCGCCGCGGGCGCTTGGCCCGTAGCACTGGCGTCACCTTTGATGATCTTAACTTTGACGTCGGCACCGACCTTCTTCAAGGCGCTACCGTATTTTGCCGCTTCGGCCTTGTCGGTTGTGCGCTTGAGTACGATCGGTTTGCCAGAGAACAACACTTGCATCTTCTCGGGCGAGGCTTTGAGCATTTTCGCCAGATGTGCTTTTACCGAGATAACCTGAAAGCCCTCGACAATTTCGCCGCTGAAGACGATGGCGTAGGTTGGTCCGGCCATAGGGGTGCGCTGTGATTGCTGTAATTGCCTTGATGTTAATGCAATTAGGCGGGAAATTACACGGCCGGTAAGACGTGGATTTATGCCGTTTGGCGACTAGGCCTCGGTGATATGTAGCCCTGCGCCAGTGCCGTTGGCATTGCCGCGTTTGTCGTACAAAGATTCCTGCAGGGAAGCCCCTTTGAGGATGTTTAAGATTTGTTTGCTGGTGGCCTGGGCGCGGTGGGCGATCTTGGCGTTCACCTCGTTTTGATGATTGCATTTCACCACCAGCTCTTTGATTTCTCGCCAGTTCTTGAAGAGTTGATCGCGGCCAAATTCAGCCTGACGCTCGATCCAGGCTTGCATGCCAGCTTCGTCACGAGTCAGTTTTAACGCATCAAGTACCGTCATGCGGTGCTTGGCAAGGGTGTCTAACTGGTTGACCAGGAGATGCTTGTCTTGCAGTACCTGGGCGAAAGCATCGAAGTCACGCTGGATCAAAAACTGCTTTTCTTTACCTAGCGCGGTGTGCAGGTTGGTGTAGCCGATTAACTCGGCTTGCAGGAGGGATTTCAGATCCGTGGGCGTCTCTACGTTCGCATCCATGCGACAAAGTCCTGAACGTTGATTGATGTGGCGGTTTAAATGTTGAGTTCAAATTGAGCAATCTTTGCAGCTAATCGGGCAGGGTCAACGGAATAGCTTCCGTCGCGCAGTGCGTCTTTAATATGAGACACACGAGCCTGATCAACTTCAGGGAGTTGACTCAAGTTTTTCTCAACATCACGCAGGTTTTGCGCTTGCGGGCTGAGTTCGACCTGCTCGCCGTCCACTTGCGCTTCTTGCTTCGGCGCAGTGGGTTCCGGCGTTTGCGGCTTCTCCCGGCTCCGACTGGTATTACCCTGCGTCGGTGTTAGGCCATTGATATTGTTAACCATTTTACTGGTGAACCTCGTTAAATTCGGTCGTTTAGCCGCTTACGCGCGGCGTTGATCTTTCTCGTCACTAATAGTTAGCGGCCGCAATTAGGCGGAGTTTAGTTTTTTTTGAATTTTTTTTTCATTTTTCTTGAAAATACGGCTGAACGGTCTAAAACGGCACATGCACTTCTCCTGGCCCCTTGATCCAACCTTTCACCACTCTATCGGAAGATTGGTTGCGAACATTAATTTGATCGTTCAAACCGCCCGTCATCATGGCGATCCCGGGCATTCTTACCACCAGTTCGCCGCGGCTGGCGACGATAACCACGCTGTCACCACGGGTGACGAGATCTGGCGCTTTGATCATGCCCCGGGTCAGGGCGGTGCCAGAACGAACGGAACGGGTTAAGGTATTGCCGACAGCTTGATCAATAGCCGTCAGATATTGGCGTTGGTTTGACAGAATATTGACGGTGCTTAAAGTCAGGTCGCCGGCGTTCAATGTGTGTTTGCGGCTTAAAGCCCCATCGGCCACCACTACTTGTTCTAGAACTTCGACGTTAGCCGACAGGTGTATGGCGTAGGTTGGGCTGCATGTGGCGCGTACCAAAACCCGGGGCCGAATCCGGTCATTGCCATGCAGTTCCAGGGTCGGATCGACACATGCATCCAAATTCAAGCGGCTATCAGGCGGGCGAATGCTGAGTTTGATCTCTGTTGCATCGGGATAATGGTCGCTCACCATTTGCCATAAAAATGCTTCCACTTCCGCCATCAGTTGTTGGCTGCTCTCGGAATCCGCCTTTGCCAGGGGGGCAAGCAAAAATAAAGCAAAAGTCAGGAGCAATTTGAGTTGCTGAGTCATGGACATCGCCTATGCTTAAACAAACCACCGTCAATTACGCGGCGGTTTTGGACCGAATTTCAGGTTTAGTGGGTTAAGTAGCAACAGCTATGCCAGCTATATGGGTATAGCAACCAGGATTCGTACAAGTGAATAGCAATTAATCGGGGAAGTCAGTGGCCGGTATATTAGAGAGTGTGAATCAGAGGACCCAACTTGTTGGGCAAAACCGCTTAGAGCTGCTTTTGTTCAGGCTGGGTGGCACGCAAATGTATGGCATTAACGTGTTTAAAGTACGGGAAGTCCTAAATTGCCCGCGCTTGTTTAGTATGCCCAAGCAGCATCGCGTGGTGGTTGGCGTGGCACATGTTCGTGGTCAGTCCATCTCCATCATTGATCTGGGCGCCAGCGTCGGTTTGCCGCCCATTGAAAATCCAGAAGAGTCTCTGGTGATCATCACTGAGTACAACATGAAGGTGCAGGGATTCCTGGTGAATTCCGTGGACCGCATTGTGAATAAAAACTGGGAGTCGGTGTTGCCACCGCCCAAAGGTGCTGGCAGTACCAGTTACCTCACTGCCGTCACCCACAATGATGACGTACTGATTGAAATCCTGGATGTGGAGAAGATTCTCTCTGAGATTGCTCCCATCGATAACGCTGTGCCAGACGAATACCAGGTAGAAGAGGGCACCTCGGTGAATGCCAAGAAGGTACTGGTAGTGGATGACTCCACTGTGGCTCGCAAGCAAATATGCCGGGCTCTTGAGCAGCTGGGTCTAGAAGCTGATCAGAAGAAAGACGGCCGCGAGGCGTTAAATTTTATTCGCGGCATTCTGGATGAAGGGCGCCGGCCCCAGGACGATTACTTCATGATTATCTCTGATGTGGAAATGCCTGAGATGGATGGTTATACGTTAACAGCAGAACTTAAAGGCGACCCGCGCACTGAGGACATGTACATCCTGATGCACACCTCTCTGAGCGGCGTGTTCAACAAAAGCATGGTTGAGAAGGTGGGTGCCAATGACTTTCTCGCCAAGTTCCGTGCTGACGAGCTGGCCAAGCGTGTGGCCGAGCAGGCCGCCATTGCCACTGAATAAACTTTCCCCTGGGTTGCCGACCGGCAACCCAACTGGCACCTCGTTGCCGCTGCGGCAAATCCTTAGATTCCCTAACTCATTGAAAAATAACAACTAATCTTTTGGCACGGGCTTTGCTCTATACATGTTATCAGTTACAAAGCTGGAAACACCATGACCATCAACTTT
>JBKAGC010000193.1:0-7007 GCA_046290215.1 Pseudomonadales bacterium
GGTGATGCCAAATAGCGCCAAGGGTAACTCCAGGAGACGATCGGAGTAGTAGAGCCAAGAGATGCTGCCCGTGGGCAAGAAAGATGCGAGCACGGTATCCAGCAGCAAATTGATTTGGCCGACTGAGACGCCAAGTAAAGCTGGCAACATCAACGTAAATACCTGTTTTACACCGGGATGCGAAAAATCCACTTTTGGCCAAACCAGCAGATTAGCCTGGGCTAGAAACGGCAACTGGAACAGCAACTGCAAGATACCCGCCACTAGCACCCCCCAGGCCAGAGCCACCACCGGCGTCTGCATGTAAGGGGTGATAAATACCGCTGCCAAAATCAGGCTCAAATTTAGCAGTACCGGGGTAAATGCCGGTGGTCCGAAGCGACCGTAGCTGTTCAGTACCGAACCTGCAAAAGCTGTCATACAAATCAGAAACATGTACGGAAAAGTCAGCCGCAACATATCGCTAGCAAGCGCTAACT
The DNA here is from genome assembly GCA_046290215.1 of Pseudomonadales bacterium. Taxonomy (GTDB): domain Bacteria; phylum Pseudomonadota; class Gammaproteobacteria; order Pseudomonadales; family Azotimanducaceae; genus JAHRVQ01. Next base: position 480 of record JBKAGC010000193.1, read on the forward strand.
TCTCTGTTTCGCCGCCGTAGACAAAGCCTACAGCGAACAACGCGATAACAAGCGGGGCACCCAGCACACCAAGAATGGTCAGCACAGCGAGGTTCAGGCCAAGACTGCCGCCAATGGCAGCCACCAGACGGCGCACTTCGCCGTGACTATGCTTGCCCCGGTATTCAGACAGGACTGGCACGAAGGCTTGTGAGAACGCACCTTCGCCGAACAACCGGCGGAAGAAATTGGGGATTTTAAAAGCCAGGAAGAAGCTATCTGCCCCAGCCCCGGCACCAAAAAAGTTCGCGATGACCATGTCTCTGGCCAGGCCCAAAAAGCGTGACAGCAAGGTCATGACGGAAACCACGCTGGATGAGCGCACTAACCCCTCGCCGCGATTTTCTGCAGCGGCTTCCGGTGCCTTGTCTGGCGACGTTTTGTTAGTGCTTGCCATAAGACCTAGTGTATCGTTTCCACTGCTCGCGGAACATTGACAAATAGCACCTCAGTAGGCACAATCCGCCCCCTTTAATTTCCAGACCCTTTTTCGAGGAATATCCAAAGTGGCAAATTCCGCACAAGCTAAAAAGCGCGCACGCCAGGCTGAAAACCGACGCAAGCACAATGCCAGCCAACGTTCGGCCATGCGCACTGCAATCAAGAAAACTCTCGCTGCCGTTGAAAGTGGCGACTACGAAGCAGCAACTGCTGCCTATGGTGTTGTCGTTCCAGTTCTGGATCGTGCCGTGACTCACGGTATTATTCACAAGAACAAAGCTGCTCGTCATAAGTCTCGCCTGAACGCCGGCGTTAAAGCCCTCAAGGCTTAAGACATACCTGACTGGGGTGCTTTGTCGAGCACCAGATTGTCCCGGTGAATCAGCTCTGGATCGCCGGGATAACCCAGAATCTCTTCTATTTCCTGACTACTTTTACCCGCTATTTGCCCTGCCTCATCCGCAGAATAGGCACTAAGGCCGCGCGCCACTTCGCTGCCGGAACTGGAAACACAGGCCACCATTTCGCCCCGGGTAAACTTGCCCTCAACAGCAGTCACGCCCACTGGCAGCAAGCTTCGGCCCTCGCGGCGCAACACCTGCACGGCGCCGTCATCGAGGACAAATTTGCCCTTGCATGGCAATGCCGCGAGCCATTGCTTGCGGGACACTAGCGGTGCCTGGTCGGCAAACAAAATTGTCCCCACCACCTGACCGCGAGAGAGCGAACGAATCACATGCTCGGTCATGCCAGAGGCGATGACAGTATTCGCGCCACTTCTAGCGGCAGTGCGAGCTGCACGAACTTTAGTAATCATGCCGCCGCGACCTAGCGCACCACCTTCACCAGCCATGGCATCCAACCCGGGATCATCAGCTTGTCGGGCACGAATCAACTCCGCGTCAGGGTTTGCCTCTGGATTGTCACTGAACAAACCAATTTGGTCTGTGAGCAGCAACAAGGTATCTGCTTGAATCAAATTCGCCACCAGGGCCGCCAACGTATCATTATCGCCAAAGCGGATCTCATCGGTGACTACCGTGTCATTTTCATTCACCACGGGGATGACGTTTAAATCTAGTAACTGGCTCAAGGTGCCACGGGCGTTGAGATAGCGCTCCCGATTCCGAAGGTCATCGTGGGTCAGGAGGATTTGCGCGGTATGCAAGCCATACTGCTGAAACTGCGACTCATAAGCTTGCACCAACCCCATTTGTCCTACCGCCGCTGCCGCTTGCAACTGCTCCAGGGTCTCTGGGCGATGCTTTAGACCTAGACGACTCATGCCTTCTGCCACAGCACCTGAAGACACAAGGACAACCCGCACACCGGCTTCTCGCACGGCAACGATTTGCTCAACCCAATCACCTATTTTATTCAGATCGAGGCCTTGCCCCTTGCGGGTTAGGAGCGAGCTGCCGATTTTGATCACCCAGGTTTCACCCGCAGCGAACGCTTCCGGCAAGATGTCAGCTTCCGTCATGTTAGTCACGGTTCGTAGTGAACCTCAACGTCGTAATCATCATCGTCATCTTCCGCCTCGTGTTTGGCCTGGCGTTTTGCACGACGTTGCTCTCGCTGACGAAGTGAAAACTCATGGGTTTCGGTACGAATTCGGGCTTCTGATTCCGCCTCTTGTTCGGCAGAGGCACGAAGATTCTCCAGGTATTCCGACACAGCACGGCTAAGCTCCAGGGTACCGAGGCCAGAAACTGCTGAGATTTGGAATACTGGCCCTGTGTAATCGATAGCATCAAGTATTTCTTGTTGTCGAGCTTTAGCGTCATCCGCGGATAACAAGTCCAGCTTGGTAAACACCAGCCAGCGATCTTTATCAGCAATGCCTTCAGAATAATTTCGAACTTCCTGCTCGATGACCCGATAGTTATTCACGGGGTCTGAGCCATCCACAGGACTAATATCCAGCAAATGTAACAGTAATCGATTACGTGAGAGATGCTTTAAGAACTGCACACCCAGACCAGCACCATCAGCAGCGCCCTCAATAAGCCCTGGAATATCTGCCATCACAAAGCTGTCGTCATCCACTTTGACCACACCTAGATTTGGTACCAGGGTGGTAAACGGATAGTCCGCCACCTTCGGCTGGGCCGCCGAAACCGCGCGAATTAAAGTGGACTTACCGGCATTGGGTAAACCTAGCAAACCAACGTCTGCCAGCAGCTTCAGCTCAAAGCGCAGGGTACGAACTTCTCCCGGTGTACCAGGCGTGGTTTGCCGGGGCGCGCGGTTGGTACTAGATTTAAAGCGCGTGTTACCCAGACCGTGGAAACCACCCTGGGCCACGAGCAAGGTTTCCCCCGGATTATTGACGTCGCCCAGGTAATCACCGGACTCGTCATCAAAGACGCTGGTACCAAGGGGCACTTTTAAATAGATGTCTTCGCCCTTCGCGCCGGTTTGATCTTTGCCGCGACCGGACTCACCGCTTTGGGCTTTATAGCGAGGCTGAAAACGAAAGTCGATTAAGGTGTTAAGGGACTGCTCACCAAGCAAATACACGCTGCCGCCGTCTCCGCCATCGCCACCATCAGGACCACCTTTGGCAATATATTTTTCACGACGAAAACTCAGGCAGCCATTACCGCCCTTTCCCGCTTCTACATAAACTGTGGCTTCGTCGACAAATTTCATAAGGAGATTCTATTACGGAACAACGTTGTAAATACCGCTGCTTGAAGTTTTTATAGATAAAAAAAAGCCCCGTCGATGACAGGGCTTTTTCGATCTAACTTAGCGCTTAAGCCTCGGCGACAACGTCGACATACTTGCGCTGCTTCGGCCCGCGTACCGCGAACTGAACCTTACCACCAGATGTGGCGAACAAAGTGTGGTCTTTACCGCAGCCCACGTTCTTACCAGCGTGGAAGCGTGTGCCGCGCTGACGAACAATGATGTTACCTGGAACAACTTCCTGGCCACCGAAAACTTTTACACCGAGGCGTTTCGACTCCGAATCGCGACCGTTTCTAGTACTACCACCAGCTTTTTTATGAGCCATTGCCTAACCTCCGGTAATGTCTGTGATTTTAACGCGCGTATAAGACTGACGATGGCCAGCCTGACGACGATAATGCTTACGACGACGCATTTTAATGATCGTGACCTTGTCGCCACGGCCATGCTCGACAACTTCCGCTGTCACTTTACCGCCTTCAACAAATGGCGTGCCGATCTTAACCTCAGCGCCTTCACCAATCATCATGACTTCTTCGAAGTCCACGGTTGCACCGGCCTCTGCGTCTAATTTTTCCAGGTTCAGTTCTTCGCCTGGCTCGACGCGGTGCTGCTTACCACCACTTTTAATTACAGCGTACATGTTCTTTTCTCAACTCAATGTGTTTGGCTAGCCAGTAAAAACCCTACCGATCTATGTTGTACCGGTGAAAATTCGGTTTTACGGGTTAGCCCAGAATCAGGGTGCGCAATTCTACGGGATGGAAAACGCCCAATCAACTGAAATTTCTCGATTTTCCCATGACCAAAGAGAAAATATCCGCCGTATAACCGGGTCAATGTGGAATATACCCGCACCTAATTGAGGGCGCGATTGAATAAGGTTAACATTCTGCCCCTCTGTCCCTACCGATATCGGCCAGTTAAAGCAGCGACAAAGGCAAAAGCCACCTGATATCGGGCGCCATTTGAGCCATTAGATGAAATTACCGTTTTTCGCCGCGGTTGAAGATGACTTTACCGCCGTTAATCAACTAATCCTGAATAGCCTGAGCTCCCATGTGCCTCTGGTTGAGGAGATTTCCGAATACCTGATTGACGCCGGCGGCAAACGATTGCGCCCGCTGCTAGTGCTTTTAGCGGCAAAATCAGTGGGTTATCAGGGCAAGCAACACATCAATCTGGCAGCCATTATTGAGTTTCTACATACCGCGATGCTGCTTCACGACGATGTGGTGGACGCTTCTGAGCTGCGCCGCGGCCGCAAAACTGTTAACGCCACCTGGGGTAACCCTGCCAGCGTTTTGGTTGGCGACTTTTTGCACTCCCGGGCGTTCGAGATGATGGTGGAAATTGGCAATCTGCGGGTCATGGAAATTCTCAGTCATGCCACCAACACTATTGCAGAAGGCGAGGTGCAGCAGCTCACCAATATTCGCAATCCAGATATTAGCGAAGCCGCCTATATGGAAGTGATCAGCCGCAAAACTGCCATGTTATTCGAGGCAGCCTCCCACTCGGCCGCGGTATTGAGTGGCGCAAGCGAAGCCGAACAAACTGCCCTGCAGAAGTACGGCTTACATATTGGCCTCGCTTTCCAGTTGGTGGACGACGTACTCGACTACCAAGGGGACACCGCTGATCTGGGTAAAAATGTTGGTGATGATCTGGCTGAGGGCAAAATGACCTTGCCACTTATTATCGCCCGGGCAAGAGGTAACGCCGACCAGGCCAAATTTGTGGAACAAGCCATATTAAATGGCGGGGTTGAGAATCTTAACGATATGGTGGCTGTCGTGACCGACACCGGCGGCCTCAAATACACCCAGGAGCTTGCTGTTGCCCAGACTGAAGCAGCCCTCGGCGTGTTAGACGCCCTCCCAGCATCCACTTACAAAGATGCCATGCAGGCACTGGCGGAATTCTCCATCGCCCGGAGTTTTTGAGCGGCAAAGCGCTAACGCCTCTAGCGAATACCTATCGCTGCACATAAGATGTCCTGACAACGGTATTACTACCATTAGACAAGGACTCGCGCATGAAGTGGATTAGTCTTGGCCTGGTTTGCCTGATTGTTTTGATTGCTGGCTTTGGTTACTACAACACCACAATCGTAAATCCACGGGTGTTAGCAACCATCCAAAATGAACCAGAGGGCGAGCGCGCTGGCATCGTCATGGTTTTACAATTCGAGAATGGCAAGACCATCCCGGTTAACTACCTCCGCGAGGGAAACCTTGTTTTCGTCGGTGCAGACGGACCCTGGTGGCGGGAATTCCCAACCACTCGCGAGGCGGGTCAAGGTGCACCCGTCCGCCTCACCATTCGCGGCAAGACTTATCAAGGTTTCGCAAAAACCGAGCTGGATGATCAGGCTTATGTAGACGAGGTGTTCGCAAGACTTCGGCCTAAAGCGCCGGACTGGTTGCCGGATTGGTTAAACGGCAAACTGGTGGTGATAGAAGTCTTAGACGCACCCTGGTCAGACGGAACCCAACTAGACGTCATTCAATAATGCGGTCCACGCGGCGCCGGTAGCTAATCCACGCCGCAACTAACACCACCGCCGCAGCCACCAACCACCATGCGTACTCATCCCACCAGGCAACAAAGGTTTGCCCCAGTAAGACAATGGCAATCACGCCGGGCAAAATGCCAATGGCAGTACCAATAAGAAATACTGGTAGTTGAATAGGCGAGGCCGCTAGCATCCAATGCACCACGGGGTGTAAAAATGTGGTGAGCCGGATGGTCAACACTGCCTTAAAAGGCGAATCCTTTAGCGCTTTATTGAGTGCGATAAATTGCCTGGGCAGCCTCTCATGAAATTGATCCCCGAGGATATATCGCGCCACCAAAAACGCGGTGGTTGCCGCAAGCATCGCTGCAACAAATGAAAGGGGCAGGGCAATCCACCAGGGCCAAATCAAGCCAGCACACAAAATCCAAAAAATAGACGGCACCTGGATCAACTCACCAATCACAAACGCCAGCACAAAGGCGAATGGTGCCCAGGGTCCGAGCCGAGCCTCCAGACTGCGCAGGTTTTCGATGGTCAGGTATGCAAACCAGCCAAAGTGCCAGGCGACACCAAGTGCCCCTAACAGTATGACGGCACCGCCAATTCTTAACCAAACGCTCATGGGCGGACATTAGCAACCAACTGCTCTAAGCGCGAGCAACCTTTCAGTAAAATTTCACCAGGCACCATTGAGGCCAGATTGCACTGGTGCCATGATCCGGCAAAAGACTTTGAGCAGCCCTATGCCACGCCCGAATTTCTTGATTGTGATGCCGGATCAACAACGCGCAGATTGCGTGGGCTGTTTTGGCAATGATGTAGTGCAAACT
>JBKAGC010000194.1:0-6999 GCA_046290215.1 Pseudomonadales bacterium
CGTGCGAGTCGCCTGGGTGGCATCTTCGACATATTTCAATGCCTTGGCGGTAGCGTCATCCAGTGGCACTTTGGTTGCTGCCTGAGCAAGACCGGGTAGATTAACGACTGGGATTAAGGCGACCGCCGCGGCGCCTTTTAAAAATGTTCTGCGGGTTGTCATGTGTGGTTACCTACTTGAGTTTTCACCTATTTATACAACGAGAAAAGCCCAGTGGTTCATGATCCAGATCAGGCATTTGCAATAAAATTCAAATTGTTCAGGTAAATAAAAACCATTCCGATCTGGAAAGGCAAAAGCAGGCAAAATTTAGATAACCACGCGCTGGGTTTTAACATAGCCAGGCTATTCATGGACAAAAACAAGGATTGTGACTGAGAACACTGGATAACCGGGCAGATATCACTGGGAAGTTTTTATACTGACGCGACGAGAATTATGTAGGCGAGTGGTATGGCAAACGAAAAAGAACGACTCCACAATATTTTCCCTGATCTGGATTTTGATCCTGAAGCGCTCCGTGCAAAGTACCGTGCCGAACGGGATAAGCGCTTACGCACCGATGGTGAAAACCAATACATCGAGGCGGCGGAAGAGTTTGCCGAGTATGCGGACGAAGATCCTTATGCGAAAGCCGAGCCGCGAGAGGCTGTGGATCTTGATATTACCGTGGCCATTATCGGTGGCGGCTTTAGTGGTTTGATGACCGCTGCACGTTTGAAGGAACGAGGCGTGACAGATTTTACGGTGATTGAAGCCGGTGGTGATTTCGGAGGTACCTGGTATTGGAACCGTTATCCTGGTGCTCAATGTGATATTGAATCTTACTGCTACCTGCCATTACTGGAAGAAACTGGCTATATGCCCAAAGAAAAATACTCCTATGCGCCGGAGATTTTTCAACACGTCCAGCGGATTGGTGAGTATTTTGATCTTTACGACAACACCATGTTTCAAACCCGGGTTAACGAGGTGTCCTGGCAAGCAGATAAAAACCACTGGTTAGTGACGACGCAACAGGGCGACACCATTCGGGCGAAATTTTTGATTCAGGCCACGGGGCCGGCCAACCGCCCAAAACTACCCGGTATTCCCGGCATTCGTGACTTTAAGGGTCACACCTTTCACACCTCGCGCTGGGATTACGAATACACGGGCGGCGACCACAATGGTGGCCTGACAGGTCTAGCAGATAAAAGAGTCGCTGTGATTGGTACCGGCGCAACGGCCATTCAATGTGTGCCTTATGTGGGCAAACACGCCCAGCAGTTATATGTGTTTCAGCGAACGCCGTCCTCGGTGGATTTGCGCGGTAACAAACAGACAGATCCAGAGTGGTACAAGCAACAAGGTCCTGGCTGGCAGCGTGCGAGACGAGAGAACTTTGCCGCGGTGCTAGCCGGGCAGAATATGTCTGAAGATCTGGTAGCCGACGGCTGGACCGATATTGCCCGTCGTATTGGTTTGTCCCTGATGAATCGAAAGCCTGAAGATGGCAGTTTGGATATGGAAGAGATTGCGCTGCGCTCTGAAATCGCTGATTTCCAGAAAATGAATGAGATCCGCAGCCGCTGTGATGAGGTGGTTAGGGACGAGGATACTGCGGAAAAGCTTAAGCCATGGTATCGGCAGTTCTGTAAACGACCAACCTTTAATGATGAGTATCTTGAAGCTTTTAATCGCCCGAACGTTTCACTGATTGATGTGAGTGAGGACAAAGGCGTGGAGCGAATTACGGAAAAAGGTGTTGTAGCTGGCGGCGTTGAATATGAGGTGGATTGCATCATTTACGCCACGGGTTTTGAAATCACCACGTCGGCCCAGCGCCGGGTGGATTTCGATACCATCGGTGAAGATGGTTTGTCGCTTTATGATCACTGGCAGGACGGTTTCCGCACACTGCACGGTTTGTCCTCCCACCACTTTCCGAACTGGTTCACCATTGGCATTAATCAAAACGGGCTGTCACCCAACATGACGGCGATGTTTGATGATCAGGCCGTTCACGTCAGTTATATCATTGATGAGGTGTTAAAGCGTGGTAAGACGCGCATTGAAGTCACCGAGGAAGCTGAGGCCCAGTGGATCGAAGAGATCCTGAAACTGGCGGGCTCTGGCGCTGGTGCCGCACAATTTCTTGAGGAATGTACGCCTGGCTATTATAACCGCGAGGGTCAGGGCCGCTCTGGCATGCAAAATTCACCTTATGCCCCTGGCATTAACGCCTTTAACGCCTTGCTTGCAGCATGGCGCGAACAGGGTGATCTTGACGGCATGACGCTTAGCTAAAGGTGCAAGAAACCTGTTGCCGGGGAAGTGGTACACTCTAGGCTTCAACAAGCTTGAATGATCGCCGGTGATAAAACACTGTATTAGCCTTGTCTCATCATTGTGGGTAGCAGCCAATTTGTCTTTTTGGCTGCTGCCATTGCTATTGTTCACCTTGATCAAGATCCTGGTGCCGATGCCGATGCTGACCCGACTTTGTAACCGGGTATTGGAACTGATTTACCGCGCTGCAGTGTGGGGTGACAGTTTTTGGATGACCAGAGTGATTGGCATCAAACTACACTTCGAAGGCGAGCTACCAGATCATCCTGCGCCGATTGTTGTAGCCAATCACCAGACCTGGTTCGATATCCCGCTGGTACAACACGCTGTGGCTTTAGAAGGGCCAATTGTTAAGTTTCTCATCAAACGCCAATTGGTTTGGGTGCCGATTATCGGTTGGATTTGTTATGCCTTGAACTTTCCCAGGCTAAATCGTGGCGCCGGGGAAAATGCCCGACAAAAGGATTATGCTGCGATTAAAGCTGCTTCCACGACATTGTCCGCAGAGCGTGGCGCGCTGCTGATTTTTGCCGAGGGAACGCGCTTTACAAAAACCAAGCATAAGAATCAGTCGCCGCCTTACCAACATTTATTGCAACCTCGGCCAGGCGGCTTAAAGATCGCGCTCGAAACCGCGCCGCCAGGCACCCCTGTTGTGGACATCACGCTAATTTATCGTAATGGTGAAACCAACTTCTGGTATGGCCTACACGGCGCGTGTTCTGATATCGATGTCATTATTCGCAATTACTCTGCTGACGACATTGATGATGCTAGAGAGTGGTTAGCTGCCCGCTGGCAAGAAAAAGATCGGCTACTTGCCGAGCGCCTGCTATAAATCCGCAAGTGGAATGAGCCTGGTTCTAATTTTTGCGCCGCTGCTGGCAGGTTCAGTCCAGGCGAACAGCAATGACTCAGCGTGTTGAATCATCTGTGGAAAGCCGCTGGGTCGGGAGGTATCGGTCTTAGCGATGATAGTGGGGCTGTTCTGAAGTTTGCCGTTGATAACGGCTTGCAGGACGATTTCGCCGCGGTCAGCCATCGTTCGCCGTATCCAGCTAACAAACACTCTATTGTCCGTTAGTGCTACCACATCGACGCGTCCAATGGGCTGCCCGGTGTCGATATCAATTGGATCAGAGAAGCTGCTCCCGGCATCACTAGATATTGCTAAACGAACCCTGGGTTGTTGGTCTGCTTCTGTATACCAGGCTACCGCGACCAGTTCGTTTGCTGCTGAAATTGCTGGGCCGTTAACGGGGCAGCCAGGTACAACCCAGTGGTCAGCAGCAACGGCTTTGCCTTTAGACCATTGGTTGTTGCTGAGGCGGCTGTAGTAAATATCTCTGACCTCTTGCTCGCTGCGGTTTCGATAAACGGCGATGGGACCTGCAGCGCCAACCGCAACATCTGTCTGGCAACATTCACAGACCAGAGCATCAATCTGTTGCTGGTTGGATAGGCTACCATCGGGTTGTATCGTGGCACTGCGTAGGGTCATACCGGCTTCGCTCTGACTCCCGTGATTGTGACCTGCAGCAGGTTCGGCATTAGCCATTTCACGACCATCTAGCCAAATAGCACCGATTGCATTATCCATAGGAAAGAGGCTAACAAAACCATGTTCGGTCTCAGTGCCGTCATTGTGCGGGATAATTGGTTTGCCCCAGTTGACCCCGGCATCCTCGGTAAAAGCGATCACCACATCATAGGCATAGTCGCCAGGGCCACTTTTTTGCAGCCAATGGGCGGCCCAGACCGAGTCGGAAATTGGTGTAACGGATGGGAAGTCAGCCCAGTTTACAAACCAGTCTGTGCCACTGGCGACAACTTGCGCAGCTTGCCATTCATTGTTGCTGTAGATACTGGATTTAAGCCTGGTGCCGCTGTTAGTTTGTTCTTGCCAGCTGAGTAAGGTGCCACCGCCAGGCAAACTTTGTAAATGCGGTTGAGCGCTGTCGTTGGCAATTGGTGGCTCTGGTATCTGCTGGGCATCATTGTTGGTCCGGCCGCAACCGCTGCTGATGCCTAGTATGGTAATTACGGCGCAGCTATAACATGTGCGCTTAAAACTGCTTTTGAGATTGACCGCGTTGCAGTGAAACATTTGATCGCTTAGAGATTACTGGCGAGAAGTTGCTCGCCATAGCCGCCAATGGCCAGACCGCCTAACAGCGGAGTGAGGATTTCAAACTCTGCGACTTGCATAAGATAGTTTTAGCCTTGAATGATTTAGGGCGTAAAGACTATCAACAAACGGTCAATTCGGATACCAGGCTTAGCCCTCTGCGGCTTGAGCTTCAGGGGCGACCTGATCTGGTGCCGCTGCTTCGCTTTGTTCTGGTTGGTCATGACTTGAGGATTTCAAATCTTCCTTGTCCAGCAGTGCTTGCAGTCGCGCCAGGACACCTTCACTTGCGGCCTCCATCCGAGAAAACTCGTTAACTGCTTGCGCCATATTGCCTTCTGCTGCGGCCTTCAAGCCAGAAATGCCTGCTTCATGAACTTCCCTGTGGGGCGCTTCAATCTCGCGGAATTCCGGGGTGTTCCGATAGTCACTACTGGTATCGCCGTAGTACCACTTGCCCAGTCGGCATTGGGTGTGATCCTCAAAATCCGTAGGCGAGCGGTCTTCCAGGCCTAGAGCGACGCGGTACACCTCTCCCTTCCAAACGCAATGGTCCAGCATGACGGTTTGCACAAAAGAGCGCATGGTGGAAAGTTCGATGGTGTTCATTAAATTGTTAGAAAGAGAAACGATCTCTGCTTGAGAATTTCGTAATTGCCCGGTGGTCTCTACCAGACCTTCGTTCGAACCTTGCAAGCCTTCTACCGCTTGCACCGTCGCATCGGTTTCAAGGCGAATCCTCGATACCAACTCGTTCACCTCATCGGCAGCCTCGTTGGTGTTGCCGGCAAGAGAGCGTACTTCATCGGCAACCACGGAAAAGCCCCGGCCTGCATCTCCTGCCCGGGCTGCCTCAATGGCGGCGTTGAGCGCGAGGAGGTTAGTCTGGTCAGAAATTTTTGAAATCGCATCAACAAAACCGTGAATGTTATCCGCCATTTCTTTCAGTGCGGTGATGTTCAGAACCATTTTCGACATGCTTTCGGTGGTACTTTCAATGCCTGAACCTAACTCCCCGAGGGCGATCTGATTGTGCTGAAAGCGGTTGGCAAAGTCAGATAAGGAATTCTTTTCGCTATCAATGGCGAGGAACGACTTTAGCATTGACTCGCGCACCGTGGTGACCTGACCAATACAACGCAGCAGGTTGTCCCAGATGATATCGGTAATCCTGATCTGAGTGGTTGTCTTGGGTTTCTCAGTTGCTGCCTGTAGTTTCTGCTCGCAGTCCTCGAGGGCATCGCGGAGTGCCATAATCTCCAACTCCTTTTCTTTGAGCTGGGTAAGATGAGTGGACTTCAGAACGAACATTCGGTGGCTCCGGGGGATATTTTTATAAAGTGTAGTCCATATTCCGGCGTGTGCTGCCAAAGCCGTGGGTAACCGAATTTTTGATCTAATTTGAGTGGTCTGGGCCAGACATGGCCAGCAGCGGGGCAAGAACCGGCACTGGCGGTTAATTTTGCCTGGGGAACAAGAGGTCGAACCTGGTGCCCAGATTTTCCTCGCTATGGAGAAAAATCTGCCCGCCACATTGTTGGACAAATCCCCAGACAATTGACAGCCCCAGGCCATTACCCTGGTCGCCCTTGGTGGAGAAATAGGGGTCATATATTTGATTCTGAATATCGACCGGGATGCCAGCACCATCGTCCTGCACGGATAGCTTCACGTAGCGACCGGGCGGACAGTTCGCAAATTCATCTGACCCGGCGTTGATCTCTATAGCATCACCTGTCAGGACAACGTGGCCTTCGGGATCGAGTGCATCCCGGGCATTGATCACCAGGTTAAGAAGCGCATTTTCTAAACCGCTAGTTTCCGAAACAATGTTCAAATCATGGTCAGATATGATTACCTCGAAGTGCTGGGTTTTGGAGAATATACCGCTCGCCATCGAATGCACGCTGGTTAGCAGTGACTCGATACTGATCGCTTCTGTTTTGAGATCATCCTCCCTGGCGTATTTTAGGAGCCGTTCAGTGAGGTTCGTACCTCGCGCCAGAGTGCTGTGAATGTTGTCTAACTCGAGTTTTAATTCAGCCGAAACATCACTGCGTTCCGCGAGTAAGTCCAATTGACCAGAGATGACTTGCAGCACATTGTTAAAATCGTGAGCAACGCCGCTGGTCAGATTGCCAAGCGAGTCGAGCTTTTCTCTTTGCCTTGCCTGTTGCTCTAGCTCGTGAATTCGCTGCATATCTTCTTGAGCCTGGCGCTGACCTGCAACCATGGCGAGGTAGGTCTGGTCGATGCCCGCAAGATACTCGGGTCGGGGTTTAGCCCTGTCTTCGCGCCGAAGCTGAGCTGCATCGGGTTTTGGCTCAGCAAAAGCAATTGTAAAATCGGTGCCGGAATCTAACACTTCAAACTCAACCCTGGCGGGATTCTCATATAAGACCACAGGAAACTCTCTAAATACCCCAAGGGCAAAACAACTTTGCGAGTAGGAACTTGCCAGCTCTGCAGGTAGTCGAGACTTCAATCGATATTCACGGCCAGGAACGAGTTCATCTAGCGAATAGCTGAAAAACGGGGTG
>JBKAGC010000195.1:0-6999 GCA_046290215.1 Pseudomonadales bacterium
TTATTCTTTTAGGCCAGGTGCGGCAATTGCTGCGGGATAAAGGCCTAGCGCCCCTGACAGTAAGCGCGGCGAAAGAACAAAAGTCCGGCGACAAACAAAGCTTCTTTGCTGATTTCTTCACACCACGCTTGAGCGTTCGCGACCTGTCACTAGTGACTCGCCAATTAGCCACCTTGATCGCTGCCGGTCTGCCGGTGGAGGAGGCTCTACTTGCGGTTTCCAAACAAAGCGAAAACCCCAGGATTCAGAGTATGTTATTGGCGGTGCGCGGCAAGGTCATGGAAGGGTTTAGCCTTGCCAACAGTTTGGCTGAATATCCGCGAGCCTTCCCAAATCTTTACCGTGCCACGGTGGCTGCTGGCGAATCAGCAGGGCACCTCGACCTGGTGTTAAATCGGCTAGCCGATTTCACCGAGGCGCAGCAGGAATCTCGCTCCAGAGTCCAGCAAGCCATGGTATATCCGGTGATTTTGTTTGGTCTAACCATTCTGATTTTGGCGGGGCTGCTGGGTTATGTAGTCCCCGACATTGTTGAAGTGTTTGCTGACACTGGTCAAGAATTGCCCACCCTGACCAAGATCATTATTGGCGCCAGCGACTTTATTGCTGCCTATGGGCTTTTTATCCTGGTGGCCATCATCGCTATCGTCATTGGAGTGCAGCGGGCTTTAAAAGTCCCAGCCATGCGCCTGGCGTGGGATCAGCGGGTGTTACATCTACCGCTGGTGGCGAAAATGAGCCGGGGTATGAATACCGCACAGTTTGCCAGCACGTTAAGTATCTTGTCTTCTAGCGGTGTCCCTCTGGTGGACGCGATGCGAATTGCCGGACAAGTGCTATCGAATACTTTTCTGCGGGAGAAAGTTGCCGAGGCCACGGTCAAAGTCAGTGAAGGTTCAAGTCTCCATGCAGCCCTGGAACAAAGCGGTTATTTCCCGCCGATGATGCTGCATATGATCGCTAGCGGTGAATCCAGCGGCCAACTGGACGACATGTTAAGCCGGGTAGCCAGCAGCATGCAGCAGGATGTTGAAGCGCTGTTAAATGTGATCTTGAGTTTGTTTGGGCCATTTATGTTGCTCGTCATGGGCGGTGCTGTATTTACCATCGTGATGGCGATTTTGTTACCCATTATTAATTTGAACCAACTGGTCACCTGAGTAGGTTCAACGATAGAAATTGAGGAAGTGTGAAGTGAAAAGAATGCAGAATCAGTCTGGTTTTACCTTGATTGAAATTATGGTGGTTGTGGTAATTCTCGGCGTGCTCGGCGCCCTGATTGTACCCAACGTTATCGGTGTGCCTGATGAGGCCAGGGTCGAGGCGGCTAAATCTGACATTGGTGCCATTGGCAGCGCCCTTGAAATGTATCGCTTAGACAACTCTATTTACCCGAGTACAGAACAAGGTCTTGAAGCCCTGGTGGAGCAACCCACTGGATTTCCTGAGCCACGTAAGTGGGGTCCAGAACCTTATCTGAAGAAGCTAAAAGCTGATCCCTGGGGTGAGCCGTATTATTACTTTAGTGAAGACCGCAGTTTCGAAATTTACTCCTACGGTGCGGATCGTAAAGAAGGCGGTGAAGGGGTAGATGCCGACATCAGTTCCAACGATCTATAACGAGTTATGAAACAGGAACAAGTTCAGGGTTTCACGCTAGTAGAGATACTCGTGGTGCTGCTGATTGTTTCCATCATGTCGAGCGTGGCAGTGGTTAGCCTCCCGGGTATTTCCCAATCCAGCGACTTCGACACAGAAGTGCGACGGTTAGAGGTACTACTAGAACTCGCCCGGGATGAAGCTTTAATGCAATCCAGCGAATTAGGCTTTCGACTCGATCGCGACCAGTTTGGCTATACATCTGGCTACAGCTTTTATATCTACGATGATTTAAATCAAGCCTGGAACCGCTATGACCGCGCGCCATTTAAACCTCGCCAGCTAGCTGACGATATTCGCCTGGCTTTGCAAATCGAAGGAGAGACGGATCGGTTTCGCCTCGATGATGAGGAAACCGACAACATCCCACCGGTCATGCTGCTGTCTAGCGGTGAAACCACACCCTTTGATCTGACTATTTACCGCGAGCCTGATTTAACTGTGACCTTGCGCGCAGATGGCTACACGCAAATCGAAAGAGTTGAAAATGAACTCTAAGTCAGCAGGTTTCACACTACTGGAAGTGCTGGTGGCCCTGGCAATTTTTGCCATTGTTGGTGCCGCGCTCGTGAAGAACAGCGCACAAACCGTCAAACAAACCGCTCAACTAGAGGAGCGCACCATTGCATTGTGGTTGGCAGAGAACCAACTCAGTGAGATTCGTAGTGCGCCACGCATTGATACTAGCTTTCCTTCCCCAGGTACTGATCGAGCTAATGCCACCATGGCAGGCCATGAGTGGGAGTTGGTAATTGATTACGAAGCAACAGAAAACGAGGATATGCGCCGGGTCACGGTAGCAGTGTTTCATCCAGATGACCTGGACAATGAGGTGGCTAGTTTGACTGGCTTTGTGGGGCGATTTTGAACCGGCCCGAGCTGACCCACGCTACTAAACGGCAAACCGGTTTTACTTTACTTGAAGTGCTGGTGGCTATCGCTATTTTTGCGGTGATTGGCCTTGGTGCCAACCAGATGTTGCGCACCATGATCGACACCCACGATAAGACCACCACCAAAGTTCGCAACATGAATCAGTTAACGCGAGTGTTCACTGCAATGGAGCGAGACTTTGGTCAGACGCTGCCGCGTTACATTCGAGATGAATTTGGTGATCCGCAGCCACCCATGTTGGTGGCAGTAGGCCGCTTCCCCGTTGAACTCACCCGTTCTGGTTGGAGCAACCCCATTAATTTGCCGCGTAGTACTTTGCAGCGCGTTGCCTATGAAGTGAATGCAGACAGTCAGCTAGTGCGCTATTTCTGGTTGGTATTAGATCGTGCTGAGGACTCTGAACCCGTGCAGCAAGTGCTCTTAGATGATGTTGAAGATTTGCGAATTCGTTTGCTATCGGTAGATGGAGAAAGCACAGAAATTTGGCCAGACGGCAACTTTTCTGAAGTGTTGCCTGGGGCGGTTGAAATATATTTACAAACCTCAGAGTTCGGTGAGGTGCGCAAGGTCATTGATCTCGTAGATACAGCGCGAGCGCGACAAGATACTAATGATCAAGATGCACAGGGTTCTGATGACAACTCTAGCGATGATGGAGCGGACGACGAGACCTCGCCCGATGCGTTGACTTGATGCATCTAGAGACACCTCGCCGCGGTAATTACAGGTTAAAGCGTCATTCCTCAGGCGTTGCCTTGATTACCATCTTGCTAATTGTGGTTATTGCCACCGTGCTAGGCGTAACCATGACCAACGAACAGCACTTCGCCATAAGTCGCGCCCAGACCTTCTTTGATCAGACTGTGGTACGTCAATACGCCCTGGGCGGGGAAGAGCTGGCCAGGCAAATACTCCACAAGGATTTTGTGGACGCGCCCGAAACGGACCATCTGGGTGAGGCCTGGGCGGCGCCTGATATGCGCTTCGAGTTCGAGGAAGGTGAGATTGAACTTAAGATCGAGGATCTCCAGGGGCGAATCAACGTCAACACTTTGCTGCAACAAGGTGAGGCTGTGCGGGTCGCTAAGAGCCGCTTGACGGCGTTATTCAGTGAACAGGGACTCGACCCTGTGTTTGTGGATAGAATTCAAGACTGGATCGATGAAAATAACGGCGCCTCAGGTTTTGGCGCTGAGGACTTTGATTATCTTGGTCTGGACAGGCCCTACCGAACGGCTAACCAGCCTATGCTAGATACTTCCGAAGTGCGCCTGATTCTGGATATGGAAAATGAATTGTATCAACAGATTTTGCCGTTTATTGCCGCGTTACCGGACATCAATTCTGAGATTAACGTCAACACCGCACCGCCCCAGGTGCTGGTGACCGTGGCGCCGGGATTAAGTCTAGGTGCGGCTGAAGGTATCGCTGCCGATCGTGATGGCGGCCTGCCATTTGATACGGTGGAGGACTTTTTCGCTAATCAAAACCAGAATGAGACCTCAGCAAATAACGATTTGACCGGCCTTAGTGTACAATCCAGCTTTTTTCAGGTGAGCGTTCGGGCTCGCTATCAGGATCGTTTTGGTTATTTGACCAGTGTGATTCAAAGGGACCCGACGGATGGAACAATTCGAGTGATTTACCGCGACCACAGCCAGAAGATATTGCCTTTCATAAATGAAGAAACCGATGCCGTCACTGGCCAGGGAGCTGCATTCGATGGCTGAAAACCTATTTATCCGATTGGCTGAAACCGGTTCCGCCGATGACCCTGTTATCCACCTGGAGTGGATGCTGCTGGATGAAACCTCCGGCATTGTGCGCTTCAAAGGTGAAGGCGGTGTTGATGATTTCCGCGAGCTGAGTCGCGATTTGCGTTTTACCGGTTCCGCCTTTGTCATGGTGCCAGCAGAAGAAGTCTTGCTGACCGATGCGGTGGTGCCCACTAAGCAGCCAAAACAGATTCTCCAGGCAGTACCTTTTCTGGTTGAAGAGCAGCTTGCCAGCGATGTAGAAGATTGCCATTTCGCCGTGGGTACCCGGGGTGAAGATGGCGCAGTGAGTGTGGCGGTGATTGATCAAATGCGTATGCAATACTGGCATAGCATCGTGAAAACCCTTGGCGTTAGCGCCCATATGATGACCTCCGATGCACTAGCAGTGCCCCATAACGGTTGCAGCGTGTTGATTGAAGGAGAGCGAGCTTTGCTCCGGTTTGGCCCAGCACAGGCGGTGGCTACCAGCCCAGATCTGATTGCGGCCACGGTGGGCATGTTAAGTCCAGAAGACAAAGCTGAGGTTCTCTTCCTGATCGCTGCCAATGATGCCGATGCTTATGACCTGCAAGTTAACCAGCTAAACGCGGAACTAGAACAACCAGTGCAGGTAGAGCACCTGGAGTACACACCATTTGAATCACTGTGCCGGGCATTTAATGTTAAGGCGATCAACCTACTGCAAGGTGACTTTAAGGTCGAAGAGAAAAGGGCCAGCAGTAATGGTAGTTGGCGTTCTGTGGCCATTTTGGCGGGCTGCGCTTTTGTTTTGCATCTATTTTTGACCCTGGGAGAAGCGGTTTATCTCGACCTCCAGGCCCAGGCTTTGGAGCGGGACGCGCGAACCTTGTACGCAGAGGTGCACCCCAATGATCGGAATGTCCGAGACCTGCGGCGTCGTTGGCAAAATCATCTCCGCGGCGGCGGTACCGCCACAGGTGAATTTATGGGTTTATTTGTGGAAACTGTAAAGAATATTCCCGGTGCCAATTTGACCCTGGATAACGTCAACTACAATGACAGCCGCGGCGATCTGGTGATGCAAATGCGCGCCAACCAGAGTGAACAATTGATC
The DNA here is from genome assembly GCA_046290215.1 of Pseudomonadales bacterium. Taxonomy (GTDB): domain Bacteria; phylum Pseudomonadota; class Gammaproteobacteria; order Pseudomonadales; family Azotimanducaceae; genus JAHRVQ01. Next base: position 5,407 of record JBKAGC010000195.1, read on the forward strand.
AGTTTTGCTGAGACCCTGAATCGCCTGGGCATGGATGCTGAAATTGGCACCATCAACCAGGTGGAAGGTGCAGTCAAAGGCACCGTCAAAGTTAAAAGTCTGGGAGGGGTGTAGCAGATGGCTTGGTTTGATCAACCACAACTAGCAGAGCTGAAAACCCGTTATGAGACTCTTGAGCTTCGCGAACAGCAAGCTCTCAAGTATCTTGGTATTTTTTTCGCTGGGCTGTTTTTGTATTTCGCGATACTTGTGCCGGCCAGTGACTTCCGCGACGAACGTGCTACTGACTACGAGCGTTATCAGGCATTGTTGCAGTACATGCGGTCTACAGAAGGTCAGGCCAGGGCTGCAAAAGGCAGCAACCCGGCAGCAGGTGGCCAGAACCTCATGTCTGATATTTCTAACTCTACCCGGCGCTTTGGTATCGAGCCGCGTATCCTGCAACCGGAAGGGGATAACTCTGTCAGCGTCTGGTTTGACGGTGTCAGCTTTGCGCTACTGTTAGACTGGCTTACCAGTGTGAATCAACAAGGCGTTACCGTTCGACAAATCTCTATTGACCGTCAAGATGCCCCTGGCACGGTTTCCGCACGACTGGTACTGCGCGGTTAGCAAGCGATCTATCTGAAGTCTCTAGACTTTAGGGAAAAGTGCTCAAGGTAGTGACTTAAATCCTCAACGTGACCAGCAACCACGTGAATCACTGAATCTTGCCGCTCCACGACACCTTTAATTTTCACCAGACGGCCTTGTACCACGGCCGCGCGAAAGGTCTCAAGCACCCGCGTCCAGATCACGACATTGATGTTGTCTGTTTCATCTTCCAGGGTCATAAACAAAACACCTGACGCGGATGATGGCCGCTGGCGACCGGTCACAATGCCGGCAACCTGGACAAACCGGCCATGATTCAAAGACGTCAAATCGTGGGCGGTTTTCAAGCGCGCAAAAGGCGCCTGCTCACGCAGCATTGCCATGGGGTGGCGGCCAAGGGTTAAACCAAGACTGGTGTAGTCCGCTCTCAAATCATCTGCTTCAGCAGGCGGGGGTAAATATACTTCACGGCCTTCTGCGACGAGATAGTCCATATCTTCAGTAGGTAGCTTACGTCTGTTATCAAGCATGCCTTTAGCCTGCCAGTGAGTTTGATAGCGATGTCCTGACAAGCTACGAAAGGCGCCGCCTTCGGTTAAGCGTTCCAGGTCGCCTTTATCTAAACTGGCGCGGCGAGCAATATCTTGTAAAGAGCGAATTGGCCTGGCATCACGGGCTTGAATAATTCTGTTGGCGGCATCTTCACGAAAGCCTTTGATGCGTTGCAGGCCGAGCCGTATGGCAGGTTGTGAAGCGGCTGCAGCGGCTGGTTCGGAAAACCCCGGTTGTTCCAGCGTGCATTGCCAATCGCTACTAAGGATGTCCACTGGGCGCACCTCAATATGATGTCGTTTGGCGTCTTGAACCAGTTGCGACGGAGAGTAAAACCCCATGGGCTGGCTGTTTAGCAAGCCACAGTAAAAAGCGGCGGGCTCATGTCGTTTTAACCAGGCAGAAAAATACACCAGTAAAGCAAAGCTGGCGGCATGAGATTCTGGA
>JBKAGC010000196.1:0-6986 GCA_046290215.1 Pseudomonadales bacterium
CAGGCGAGTCTTTTAGTTATGCCGTACCTGATTTCAATCAGTGCAAAGGCTGTCATATGGAAAACCTGACCGCAGCCACCATGGCCCCGGTAGGCTTTAAGGCCCATCACATTGATAAAGCTTATGGCCCGCTGCAAGCAACAGCGAATCAGTTAACCCATTTGGTTGAGCATGGATATATCGCGTCAAATGAGGTGACAGTACAAGGTGTGGTGGATTGGCAAGACACAAGCCAGTCGTTAGACGATCGTGCCAGAAGTTATCTAGATATCAATTGCGGTCATTGTCACAATGAGGTTGGTGCGGCTGATACCTCTGGTATGTTCTTAACTCGAACCACAACGGAACCTATTCGCCTGGGTTTGTGTAAGCCGCCGGTGGCGGCAGGGCAAGGTACTGGTGGTCGAGCCATGGGTATTGATCCAGGTGCTGCCAATAACTCCATTCTAGTGTATCGAATGGCTAGCGATGACCTTGGGGCAATGATGCCGGAATTGGGGCGCACCCTGGTGCACCAGGAAGGCGTGGCGCTGATTGAGCAGTGGGTCAACGAAATGCCCGGTGAGTGCTAGGCAGATTCTGACTCTGAGGTGGTTGTCTGTTTGCGCTTTTTAACCACAATGGAAAACAGGATGCCGGCTTCATACAGCACCCACATGGGGAGCGCCAACAGCAGTTGGGAAATGACGTCCGGCGGCGTTAACAACATGCCCACCACAAAGCAGCCAACAATCACGTAAGGGCGTTTGCGGCGTAAGCTGTCCACGTCTGTGGCGCCCGTCCAAACCAGCAAAACGGTGGCGATGGGAATCTCGAAAGCCAGGCCAAAAGCGAAAAACAGTTTTAAGACGAAGTTTAAATACTCGTTGATGTCTGTCATGGGCGCGACGCCATCAGGTGCGGTACTGGTAAAGAAGCCAAATACCAGCGGGAACACCACATAAAACGCGAATGCCATACCGGCGTAAAACAGCACCACACTAGATACCAGCAACGGTAGGGCAATACGTTTTTCATTGCCGTATAAGCCGGGCGCAACGAAGCTCCATAGCTGGTGCAAGATATAGGGAATCGAAATAAATATCGCCAACACCAGAGATAGCTTAAATGGGACCAAAAATGGTGTGGCAACACCCGTGGCAATCATGCTGACGCCATCTGGAAGAAATTGTCTCAGGGGCGCTGAAAGATAGGTGTAAAGCTCATTGCCAAAATAGAACAGGGGTAAGAACACCAGCAGTACTAGCAAAATGCTGTTTAGTAGGCGGCTGCGCAGTTCCAGCAGGTGTTCAACAAGTGGTTGGCCCTCGTCGCTCGGCGCATCATTGTTGGTGCTATGGTTGTTTGTACTGTCACTGTTGGTCACGCTTTTTTCTCGCCAGCGGATTCTGGGCTGTCTTTCTGCTCTTTTTCTAACGCTTGTTCCTGTTCTAGCACCTGGTCTGGAATTGAACTGGATGGGTTTTCGGCGTCGGGATCGCCAATGCCCTGGTCACCAGATTTGCCATCTACCGAATCCTGAATGGATTGCTTAAAGTCTTGTACGGATTGATCTGCGTCCCGCAGGGCACCCTGGATCTGGTTTTTCGATTCCTGAATATCTTTTAGGATGGTCTCATTATGTAACTGGCGACGAATTTCATCGGCACCGATCTCTTGTTCGATCTCCGATTTGATATTAGTGAAAGTGCGGCGAATTCGACCAAGCCACAACATCATGGTGCGGATCGTCTCGGGCAGCCTTTCAGGACCAATTACCAGCAACGCGACGATGCTGACGATGACCAGTTCGCTAAAGGCAATGTCGAACATTGTTAGCTTTTAGATTCTTCCCGGGCCGCGCTGCTTTCTTTAGCCGCAGTATTTTCACCGGTTAAGCTCTGGGGTTCGTCTGCTTCAAGTTCAGCAGGCTTGTCTTCTTCAGATACCGCGGACTTAAAGCCCTTGATAGCGGAACCCAGATCAGAACCAAGGTTTTTGAGTTTCGACGTGCCGAATAACAGCAGCACGATGACCGCGATAATAATAAGTTCTGTAACACCGAAGGACATAAGCTTCTCCGTACCTCGCGTAAATTAATGGCGGCTGGCCTTTTCAACCAACCCAGATGTACCAAACCGATCTGCTAGTTCCGCCTGCACCTGTGCTTGATCAAGGTCGAGGTGGCTAAGCATCACCATCGAATGGAACCAGAGGTCGGCAACCTCTTTAATAACTTCTTTGTTATCACCTTCTTTGATGGCATCTTTCGCCGCGATGATGACCTCCGTGGCTTCCTCACCCACTTTCTCAAGGATCTTATTGAGGCCCTTTTCGTGCAGTGACGCCACGTAGGAACTATCAGCATCCTCTTGCTTGCGAGCCTCTATGACCGCGAATAGTTCTGCCAGAACGTCATTCATTGCCGTAAATTTCCTCAGGGGATTTGAGCACCGGATCAACTGCTTGCCATACCCCGTCTTCCAGTTTGCGATAAAAACAGCTCTTCCGACCGGTGTGGCAGGCGATGCCGCCTAACTGATTGACGAGTAATGTTAGCACATCGCCGTCGCAGTCCAGTCGTACCTCTTTTACTTCCTGACTATGACCGGAGGATTCGCCTTTGCGCCACAGTTTGCCGCGAGATCGTGACCAGTAGGTCGCAATACCGGTTGCCACAGTTTCTTTTACGGCGGTTTCGTTCATCCAGGCCATCATTAAGACGTCCTTGGATTCAACGTCGATGGCGATAGCCGGTACCAGACCAGCATCGTTAAAACTAATTTCATCAAGCCAGGCAGACATGGTTAGGTCAGTTTATTGCGGGGGCGCGAGAATAGCATGTCAGGGGCGGATAAACAGCCAGTAGATCCCCAGGCTGCCGAGCAGGGACGCGCCGATTAACGCATCCTGTGGGCTGGCGAGGCCGGTTAACGGCACCATCGAGCCTAGCAGTGCCGCAACCAGAGCATAACCGCCTAATCTGGTGCGTTTCTGGCCTTGCTCGTGTCTGGCTAAATTTTCGTTCATTTGCCTGAGTAGCTGGATTTGCTCACGATTACGCTGACCCAACTGTTGTAGCTCGGATACGGCATTGACGGCGATTTTAGGCAGCTCCGGTAGCTGGGTGAACAGACCAGGGGCAAGTTGGCTGACTTCGCGGACAAATCCAGCAATGCCCATACGTTCTTTCATCCAGCGTTCCATATAAGGTGCTGCGGTTTCCCAGAGGTCTAGTTCCGGGTAAATTTGTCTACCCATACCTTCTATATTGAGCAGGGTCTTTTGCAGCAAGACTAACTGCGGCTGCACTTCCATATTAAAGCGCCGCGCAGTTTGAAATAGGCTCATTAGCACTCTGCCGAAGGATATCTCGCTAATGGGTTTTTGAAAGAACGGGTCGCATACAGCGCGAATAACATTTTCAAACTCCCGTTGATCGGTATCGGCCGGTACCCAGCCGCTTTCAATGTGCAGCCTTGCCACCTCAGCATAATCCTGATGAAAAAATGCCAGGATATTCCGTGCCAAATAGGTTTTGTCATCCTCGGTTAACGAACCAATGATGGCGCAGTCGAGGGCGATATAGGTTGGGTTGTCCAGGTCCGATGCGTCAATAAACACGTTGCCAGGGTGCATGTCAGCGTGAAAAAAATTGTCTTCAAATACCTGGGTGAAAAAGATCTCAACACCTAGATGAGCGAGCTTCTTCATATTGACGCCGCGAGCTCTGAGTTCTTCTATGTGAGCCGAGGAGGTGCCATAAATTCGTTCCATCACCAGGACGTTATGGCGGCAATAATCAAAATACACCACAGGCACGTAGAGTTTGCCTGATTCATGCCAGTTGGCCCGCAGCCGTTTAGTATTGGCTGCTTCGAGGGTCAGGTCTAATTCATCGATAATGGTGCTTTCATAGTCTTTAACCACGGCCACTGGATGAAGGCGTTTGGCGTCATCCCAGACCACGAGCAGTAATCTAGCCACCTGATACATTAAGGCGATGTCCTGCCGGATCACGACCTCGATTCCGGGGCGGATGATTTTAATAACCACATCTTCGCCAGTTTTAAGTTTGGCAGTATGGACCTGGGCAACGGAGGCTGAGGCCAGTGGCGTTAAGGCAAAGTCATCAAATAGGGATTCGATGGGTGCTTCAAGGCTCTCCTCAATTAATTGCTGGGCCTGATCGCCGGGAAATGGTGGCACCTGATCTTGAAGCTTTTGTAACTCGTCCGCCACATCTCCTTCAAACAGGTCGCGGCGGGTCGAGAGCACCTGACCAAACTTCACGAACACTGGACCCAGGTCTTCTAGTGCCAGACGTAGAGATGTGGCTGATGAGTACCTGGCCGGAATGAGCCGGGCTGGTAGCAATAGTGTCTTGGCCCAGAAGGGTAAAGAGCCTGGCAGTAGACGGTCGAGTCGGTACTTGAGTATGACCCAGAGAATTTTCAGCAGGCGGAATCTAGCCACATTTAGTCCCGTGGCTTTCTGCCGACGTGAATGGCCGCGACGCCGCCAAGGATGTTGTGATACTGGCAGCGATGGAAGCCAGCCTCGGTCATCATTTGCAGTAAGGTTTCCTGATTCGGGTGCATCTTGATGGACTCCACCAGATACTGGTAGCTATCGGCATCCTGTACCAGTCGCTCACCAAACTTTGGCCAGAGACCCGCGAACTTGTCGAAGCCGGAACGCACCAGATTGTTCTGTGGCGTCGAAAACTCAAGGATCACCAGGCGACCACCGGGCTTAAGCACCCGCAACATGGAGCGCAACGCGGCGTCTTTATCCGTCACATTACGTAAACCAAAAGCGATGGTGATGGCATTCACATGATTGTCTGGGAACGGTAGTTTTTCTGCGTCGCCCTGAACGTAGCGAATATTTTTTACCAGGCCGCGATCCAACATGCGATCACGCCCTTCAGCCAGCATCGCGCGATTAATGTCGCAAAGGATTACGTCGCCCTCGTCACCCACCAGAGGTGCTAGCCTGGCTGTTAGATCGCCAGTTCCGCCGGCAAGGTCCAGCACAGTATGGCCTTTGCGGGCTGAAGTAAGCTCTACGGCGAACTGCTTCATCAAGCGATGGCTGCCGAGTGACATCACGTCGTTCATGAGGTCGTACTTCTCCGCCACGGAGCTAAATACACCCGCCACATGCTTTGCTTTCTCAGCAATGGGCACTTGTTTGAATCCGAAGTGAGTAGTTTTGTCGCTTGGCTTTTCGTTCATAGCGCCCATTCTAGCTGCCCCGGCAGCAAAAGTAGATCTAAAAGAATTTCAGGTTTTCATGCTCGCCATATGGCTGCTTCTGAAAAAAGTGCTTACGGCATACTGATACGTAGCGATCGTTACCGCCGATTTCTATTTGCGCCCCTTGTTCGGCGACCTTGCCTGATTCGTCTACACGCAGGACCATGGTGGCTTTGCGCCCGCAATGGCATATAGCTTTGATTTCTTTAAGGTTATCTGCCCAGGCCAAGAGGTACTTGCTGCCTTCGAAAGGCTCGCCCTGGAAGTCTGTGCGGAGACCAAAGGCCAGCACTGCAATGTTGCATTCATCACAAATACGGCTGAGTTGCTCTACCTGATGGCGGCGCAAAAACTGGGCTTCATCCACCATGACACAGCCAATTGGCCGTTCTTCATGCTCCTGAGAAACAAGCTCGAATAGGTCTGATTCATCGTTGAAGGTAGTGGCCGTGGCTTCCAGGCCAATACGTGAGGTGATTTTGCCAACACTATAACGGGCATCGATTTCGGGAGTTAGCAGGTAAGTGCGCATCCCTCGTTCCTGATAGTTGTAGCTAGACTGCAACAAGGACGTGGACTTACCTGCGTTCATGGCTGAGTAATAAAAGTAGAGTTTTGCCATGGGTGCGGGCGCTAGAGGAGTTATTGGCTAACGGCGATAAACTGCGGTTCGCGAGATTTCCCAGCCTTCTCCAATTGGGCTAGGTATTCTGCCCACAGTTGGTCTTGCCTGGCGCCAAGATCGTGCAGATACTCCCAGCTATAGATGCCACTGTCGTGACCATCGGAGAAAACAATACGCAGGGCGTAGTGCCCCTGGGGAATCAGGTCAGCAATTTTGACCATTTTCTTACCGTGCTGAAGGACGGCCTGTTCCTTAGAGTGGCCTTGAACCTCTGCCGAGGGTGAATAGACCCGCAAGTATTCGGCCGGCAAATTAAATTGCATACCGTCCTCGTAGTACAGCTCAAGAATGCCGGAGACCTGGCGTAATTTAACGTCGGTAGGAATCATGGCGGCAGTTTATAGGATATAGCGGCTCAAATCCTCGTCGCCGGCAAGATTTTCTAGCTGGCTTTCAACGTAACCTTTATCGATCAGCAGTTTGTCAGTATCGAGCGTGTCACCGGCAGCAAAGCTGATGTCTTCCAGTAGCTTTTCCATCACAGTATGGAGCCGACGAGCGCCGATATTCTCCGTATGTTCGTTCACTTGCCAGGCAATTTCAGCAATGCGTTGGATGCCATCCTCACTAAATTCAAGATTCATGTCTTCCGTGCCAAGCAGTGCTTGATACTGCCTGACTAAAGAAGCATCAGGTTCTTTTAAGATGCGGACAAAATCTTCAATTTGTAGTGCGCTGAGCTCAACACGTATCGGCAAGCGGCCTTGCAACTCGGGAATAAGGTCCGAGGGCTTGCTGAGGTGAAAAGCGCCGGAGGCAATAAACAGGATGTGATCGGTTTTGATCCAGCCGTATTTGGTTTGCACGTTGCAGCCTTCAATGAGCGGTAATAAATCACGCTGGACACCCTCACGCGATACATCGGCGCCGCCATGGTCCGCGCGCTTGGCAACCTTATCCATCTCATCAATAAAGACGATGCCGGTTTGTTCCACCGCTTCCACTGCCTGGGTTTTTAGCTCTTCTTCGTTTACTAGCTTGCCGGCTTCCTCATCAGTGAGTAGCTTGAAAGCATCTTTGACTTTGAGGGTTTTTGCCTTTGATTTGGCAGGTGACATGTT
>JBKAGC010000197.1:0-6945 GCA_046290215.1 Pseudomonadales bacterium
GCCCTGACGAAGGCGACGGAGCGACCCATGCGGTAACACTCGGCCTCGACAAATAGTGCCTCACCTGGGGTAGCTGGTTTCATGTAATCGATTCTAATATCGAGAGTTGCCATACTCACCCCTTCCGACCAGGCTTCATGGCAGCGTACCGCCCAGCCAGACGCATTATCCAAAGTCGCCGTGATAACACCGCCGTGAATCACCCCGGTATCAGGGTCACCGATCAAATGCTCAGCGTAAGGTACTTTAACGACGCACTTTCTCGCCTCAGCACTGACCAGTTCCATACCGATTGCTTTGGCATGGGGCGGTAAGTCTGACATGGCCTCTTTCATCATTGTCATCATGATTCCCTGGCTGGCGGGCTCTATAGCGCCAGCTCCACTCTAGGTTTGCGTTGTTCGGATTCTACCGCTGCCGTACAACCATAAAGCTGACTCTCTGCAACACCCGCAGCGCGCAATATATCTCGCACGTGCTTACTGCGCGCCTCAGCAAGCTGTTTTAAGCGCTGCACTTCACCTGCATTGTCGCTGGTTGTTGTCACTGCATCACTCGCGGCGCGTTCCAATAACGGGGCCAACTCAGTCATTTGCGCATAGCCACACACTGTGACTGTTAGTTCCGAGCGAGACGATAAAAATTCTCCCAGCTTATTTACATAGGCTAACTCATCTCCGCTCAGCTCCGCCTCTGCCGGGGCAAACTGCACCGGCTCAAATCTCGGCCGGGTAACCGCTCCCAGGACATTTTTTGCAAACAATAAACTTCCATAAGGCTGCAGTGCATATTGAGCATAGGCCACCGCAGCCGAACGTGCCGCTGTTACCATGGCAGTTTGAATAATGTCCCCCAGGCCAATCTTAAAATCGGCAAAATCCGTTTCAAACGGCACCTCAAATTCCACCACATCATCAGAGCCTTTCAACATGAACAGCGCTGTAGACAATGACATCTGGTCACTGGAACTAGCAGCTCGCTCATCTACTTTGACGTTTTTGATGTACACATCGTTACCCACCTTGATGTGACCTTGTTGCATACCGATATTGGAGGTAAGTCGCAGCCGGCCGCTCTTCACACCATTGCCCAGGTAAGGCGCAATTTCGTGGATTTCGAAGTCGCGCAGATTCACTTCGAGATCACCGCTTTGCTGAGCGATAGAGTAGTCCCCTTTGATCCCAAGTTTGGCCGCTTCGGCATCATGGTGTCTGGCGCTAAAGTCGAGGCGAAAAGGCTCATTGAGAGAAAAGTCCGTTAGTGTGAGCTGGGTTTCACTGAGGACAAGGTCAACAATAGGTTCAACGGAACGATCAACAAATTCAAAACGACTGTCAGACAAGTCTACTGTGTTGATAAAAATCTCTGGCAACACGCTTTGCGGTTCTGCCTCGCCAGCAGGTTTGGGATTCGCCCGGGCGTTTATGGGCAAAACCAGACTGCCAGATTGATCGCGTTGTATTTGCGCGTCTACACCGGAAACCGACAGCGACTGCGCCTTAAGCAAAGACTGGTCATAAGACAGCGCCTCTAACCGGATCTGCGCAACACGGCCGAGGGCTGGATACGTCAGTTCGTTGAGCTGTAAATCAGCGCTTAAGGTCTGCACGCCTTGCAAGCTGGCTGATAAATTACCGTCGTACTCGATGCGCTCAACGGCCGCCAGATCTGGTATCTGCAGTCCTGCAGCGGTGACTGCACCTTGCAGTTGAATGGAGAATTGCTCAGGCGCAAACTGGCCAGAAAATGTTTGATTCAGGTCTAGCAAACCAGCCACATCAGTATATTCAGCACCAAGCAAACCGCCATAGCGGCTCAGATCCAGTGCCTCTGCTAGGAGGTTGCCAGAGAAAGACCCTGACTGCATATCAGCCAACAACTCGGCTGTGCCGCTGAAATCAATCACTGTTTCGTTAACAGCGAGGCGAGCCGCAATAGCGGGTGCAATGTCCTCGGCGAAAGCCACTGGCCCAACGGTTACCTGGGTGATGGCGACATTGTGTTCATCCCCCTCATAACTGACACGGAGTTTGCTATTTCGTACCACCAGCCGTTGCAGGGCAAGCGTCCATTCCAGCGGTTGCGAAGGGCCACCTTCCTCACCAGCAGACAGTGTGGATACATCCACGCCAGCAATTTGCGTTACACCGGCTGACGAGACCACATCAAGCTGCAAACCGTCAATTTCAAGCAAATCAATAACCAACTGTTTCCGCCACAGCGGCGCAATCTGCAAGGTCACTGAGCCTTGTTGCAAATAGTTGACGTCGTCCAACTTAACGCCGTGTAACTGAACTTGTCCTTGAAACGGTCGCAGCAACAAACGCTCCACTGTCACCGGACGTTGCAGCTGTTCGCTTAAGGTAGCTTCCAACTGATATTTCGCCAGAGGTCTTGTGCCAAACACCAGCAGTGCTGTTAGTACCAGGAATATGCCCCAGACCATGAAGATTCTCTTTTTCTTTGGTTTCACTGTTGCTGTTTTTGTTGCTACTTCTGTCACAACCGCCACACACCTTCTGCAACAAGATTCACTTTACCACCCACCTCAATGGTAAATCCGTTTTGCCCGGCAGCATCGCCGCGACTCGCAGCAAATTGTAATGCAGAAGGTCGTCCAATTTCGTAACCCTGCCCTACCACACTGCTAATGGTCGGCTCCCCGTTAAACTGATGTTCAGCTAGATAGGCAGCCAGACAACCTGTGGCGCTGCCAGTGGCAGCGTCTTCAACTACGCCGAAACTCGGCGCGAACATGCGCGAGGCAAAACCATGTTCAGGTGTGTAGCCCTCAGCACAAAATGCCAGGACGCCGTGATCAGCACCTTCGTCTACGGGACTAGCCCGGCGTAAACTGGCCAGATCCTTTACTGGCACGATCAAAAACTCCAGTCCTGTTGAAACATACTGCGAGGGGAAGCCGGCTAGTAGGTCGGAAGCCTTGAGAGCGACTTTTTTCGCGGCGACCTCCTGGCTCAGTTCAGCGCCAAATTCAGGCGCATTTTGTTTCATCCAGACCACGCCATCGGATTCAAAGCGCACAGGAATGGGGCCGACGCCGAGATTCAACACCACCTCGTCCAGGTCCAGATTGTGGATATGATCACGTATCAAATAGGCTGTACCCAGGGTTGGGTGACCCGCAAACGGCAACTCCGCCTGGGGTGTAAAAATCCTCACGGTAAAACCATCTGCCGCGTCGCCGCCTGGCAAAAACGTGGTTTCAGCAAAATTAAATGCCCTGGCAATACGCTGCATTTCTTCTGTGCTCAAATCGTCACAGTCAATGATTGTAGCTAACTGGTTGCCACTATAAGTGCCCTGGGCAAACACCTCTGTAATAAAAAAACGCCGCATGTTTACTCCGACTTTTTAAACGGTGAGTGGCTATCCATGTAGTCAATCTCTTCATCGATATAGGTTCGTTCCTGCTGGAGAAACTGCTGGACCGCCTCGCTAAACGACGGATTGACAATCCAATGGGTACTATAGGTGTGGGTGGCTAAATAACCGCGGGCTAATTTATGAGTACCCTGGGCACCAGCCTCGACCCGCTTCAAGCCACGCTCAATGGCAAACTGAATGGCTTGATAGTAGCAAAGTTCAAAATGCAAAAAGGGGTGATGTTCGATACAGCCCCAGTTTCTGCCAAACAAACATTCACTGCCAATAAAGTTGATAGCGCCAGCAATGTACCGGCCGTCACGCTTGGCCATGACCAGCAGAATGTCATCCGCCATGGTCTCACCCACCAGGGAGAAAAACTCACGGGTTAAGTAGGGAGAGCCCCACTTCCGATTACCCGTATCAATGTAGAATTGATAAAACGCATCCCAGTGACGCTCCTCTATATCGTTACCGGTCAGAGCTTCAATTTCCAGTCCTGCCGCCACGGAATCTCTGCGCTCGCGGCGAATGTTCTTGCGCTTTTTAGCACTTAACGCACTTAAGAAATCGTCGAAGTCTGCGTAGTTGTCATTGAGCCAGTGAAACTGTTGGTGGGTGCGCTGCAAGAAGCCTAACTTACCCATTTGTTCATACTGATCTTTAGTGGCAAAAGTGACATGCACCGAGGAAACAGAAAGCTTCTCGGCCACCTGCATCACACCGGAAAGCAAATACTCGTTGTATTCGTGGCTCTGGTCACTGGCTCCCGTCAGGATGCGCCGACCTGTGGCCGGGGTAAACGGCACCGCAATCTGTAACTTTGGATAGTAACGTCCCCCTGCTCGCTGAAACGCGTCGGCCCAGTTGTAATCAAACACATACTCGCCTTGAGAATGGCTTTTTAAGTACATTGGGATGACGCCAAGAATCTTATCCTCGTCTTCCAACGCCAGGTGATAAGGTGCCCAGCCGGTTTCGGCCACGGCAGAGCCGCTCTGCTCCAGAGCAGCTAAGAAGTTGTAGGAAAGAAAAGGATCAAACGGGACGCCGCACTCTGGCTGCAGCAACGCGGGGTTCGCCACTGCATCCCAGGCGGACTGACCAATCTCCTCAATATTACTTACCGCTCTTATGGAAAAGGTCATATCACGCCTGGAACGATCCCATCAAATAAAACGCAACAACAATAGAGTTACGTCATTTCGGAAGCAATAAGCTCCAACGCTTCTGGTTGACCAGCACCAATCAGCATGCTGCTAACATGACCCTGTTCACCGGCTTTCTTCCAGGCCTTAAGTCGCTCAACAATGTGCTCTTTTGGACCACATAGATGTACTGCATCAACCAACTCATCGGGCACTGCCGCCATGGCCTCGTCTTTTTTACCTGCCAGGTACAGATCCTGGATCTTCACGGCGGCATCTTCAAAGCCAAGCTTTTTGCAGTAGTCGTTGTAGAAGTTCTTATCCCGCGCACCCATACCGCCGATGTACAGAGCCAGGTTGCCTTTTGCTGGCATACGACAAGCATCAATGTCATCACCGAGGATACAGGTCACAAACGGCGCGATGTCATAGTCCAACATGGTCTTGCCGGCCTTATCCAGACCCTTTTGAATTGGTCCAGCCAGCACGTCAAACTTCTCGGGAGCCATCCAGATGGGGAATACGCCGTCGGCAACTTCCGCGCTGCCTTCTAAACCCGCTGGTGTAATCGACGCAGTGTAAATCGGAATAGAAGTATCCGCTTGCAAGATACTCTTCAGGGGTTTACCTAAACCAGTACCGTCAGCACCATCATAAGGCAACGAGTAGTGATAGCCCTTGTGTTCCACTGGCGCCTCGCGCGCCATGATTTTCTTCACAATGGACACATACTCTTTAATGCGTGTCACTGGCCGGCCGTAGGCCACACCGTGCCAGCCCTCCACAACCTGTGGACCAGAGGCACCAAGACCAAGAATAAATCGGCCGTTAGACAACTGATTCAAAGTCATTGCAGTCATTGCCGTACAGGCCGGTGAGCGACCGGGCATCTGCATAATCGCTGTACCTACCTTGATCTTTTCAGTGTGCGCCAACATCCAGGCAGCCGGTGTTACCGCGTCTGAGCCGTAAGCTTCCGCTGTCCAAACAGAATCGTAACCAAGGCTTTCGGCGCGCTTGATACGTTCAATTTCAAGGTTTACTACCTTGCCAGAGTAACCGCTTAAGATTCCTAGTTTCACTAATGTGCCCCTCTATATTGTGTTGAGTAAATACTAAAATAACTAATCTATTGAAAACTCAGGTTAAAAAGAAAAATTCTTACCGGTAAAGGCCTCGTAGGTTGCCATTGTTTCCTTGGGTGAGACACAAGAAACAATATGGGTAGTAATACCCATCTCGCCGTACTCACGGATTCTATCCTGGCACTCTTCCTGAGTACCGAGAATCGCAATGTCATCTACTAGCTGGTCATCCAGGGCACTCGTGGTTTTTTCACGATCTTTGGCAGCCCAACCCTCACGAATCGTTTGCGCCACTTCCTCATAACCAGACCAGGCCAGGAACGCGTTATAAACTGGCGTTGCGTAATAAGGCGCAAAGGCAGCGCGGATAAAGTTGCGCGCATTATCTTTATCATCGGTGACAATAATCTGGTGGCGACAAACAATCTCAATATCTTCGAGCTTTTTGCCTGCACGCTCGGCACCAATTTTGATGTGTTCCATCATCTTCGGCAGGGAATCTTTCGGAAACAGATTGAGAATTACGCCATCACTGAATTCCGCCGCCGCTTCCAGCATCTTGCTACGCAGCGCTGCCATATAAACTGGCTGGGCACCTTCCTCTAATGGCAACTGGCGGTAGCCTTTACTGCTTACAGTGTCGCCCTGAAAGTCGGTCTTGGCACCGGTCAGCATGGTTTTAATCAGTTGCGTGGTTTCTTTAACGCGCGTCAAAGGCTTCTCAAACTTCTGGCCGTGCCAGTTTTCCATCATGGTTTGGCTAGATGAACCAAGCCCGAGAATAAAACGACCACCGGACAACTGATGGAGTACGTGGGCAGTAGATGCTAGCACCGCCGGCGTGCGGGAAAAGACCGGGATAATCGCGGTACCGATTCGGCAGCGTTCAGTATTCAAGGCAACTGCCGCGGCGGTGGTTAAAGCATCGACACCAGAGCTATCGGCAAACCAGAGGTCATCGTAGCCTTCGCCTTCTGCCCATTTCGCCATCTCAATAGTTTGTTGCACGCCTCTTGGATCTGGAAGCGTTAATGCGGTTCTTTGTGGCACTGCCATAGTGGTTCCTTAGCTGTTTTTATTTAAATGAAGTTAAAGGTTTTGTCGCCAGACGGTTGGATTCGCCATCTCCGCTAGCGACGATAATTCAATACGCCAGGGTGTTAACTTCAACACCCCGTAGTCTTCAGTGCTGGGCTCCGGCCAAATCATCGTCAAATCGTAGCCAAGAGGCGGCGGCGCGTCGCCATACAAATCCCAGACACGCTGCTTGATTTGCGGATCATCATCCCACTCAGCATGGCACTCGGCATAAATCTGCTCATGGTCCG